>CALCCD010000015.1 GCA_937899645.1 uncultured cyanobacterium
CCGAGGCAATGTTCTCGGCCTACTGAATCGATACGATGCAGCGGTGGAAAGTTATAACCGCGCTCTCGAGCTTGAGCCAAGTTTCAGTGATGCTTGGTACTACCGGGATAATATTCTCGCTCGTCTGAGTCGACGTGATGCAGAAGTGAAAAGTTGTGACCGCACTCTCGAATTTGAAGTTGAGCGATAAAGCTTGCAATAGAACCTTCCACACTCACTATCACTGACCCCGGCTTCGACCCCATCCGCCAAGATCCCCGCTTCCAAGCCTTCCTCAACCCCAACCCATGACCCCCGACATCCTCCAACGCACCACCACCCTCCTAAAACAACTCTCCCCCGCCGAACAACAAAACGTCCTCCAATACATCGAAGCCCTCCTCCAACACTACCCAACCCAACCCACCAACCGCCACGAAAAATTCCTCGCCAGCCTCAAAACCCATCCCTACACCCTCCCCGCAGACTACAACTTCGATCGCGACGCTTGCTATGAGCGCTAGCATCTTTCTCGATACAAATATCTGGATCTATGCCTACGAGCAATCCGACGAAACGCGACCGGAAACCAGCCGCCAACTCATCGCCGACAACAGCGATCGAATCATCCTCAGCACCCAAAACCTCGGCGAGATTTACAACACCCTCACCCGAAAACAAATCCTCGATCGACCACAGGCTGCCGATCTAATCGAACAACTCATCGACATCTTCGAGCCCGTTCCCATCCAAGCCAGCACCGTCCGCCAAGCCCTCGCGATCCAGCAGCAAACCCAATACTCCTACTGGGATAGCCTTATCGTCGCCACCGCGATTGAATATCGCTGTGAACGCCTCTACTCCGAAGACCTGCAACACGATCGACGAGTCGAAAACCTCACGATCGTCAATCCATTCTTGTAAATCCATATCGATCGACTTCGACCCCATCCGCCACGATCGCCGCTTCCAAGCCCTCTTTAACCCCGACTCATGACCCTACAAGAAATCCAAACCGCCGCCCTCGCCCTACCGCCCCAAGACCGACAACAACTCGCCCAATACCTCCTCACCTCGCTCCAATCGCACCAAAAAACAACCAGCCTCCTCAGTCCCGGCGTGCTTACCTGCCGACTTAACGCTTTCATCACAATAAAGGTAGGGTGCGCCCGTCGGCGAAAATTCCGACGAAACGCCGATCGCAGAACATCCGACGAACGCACCGCGATATCGCCACCCGAAACACCCGGCGGTGCGTTGCGGCTCACCCAAATCGTCGCCCTTATTACTCGACGACCGTAGCCGCGACACACCCTACCGAGCCATCGCGATCGCGACCTTACTGATACACCGTGTCGTAATACGCCTGATACTCCGCCGACAGCAACGGCTTCCACCACGCCTCATTCGCCAGATACCACTCCACCGTCTGCCGCAACCCCTCCTCCACCGTTACCGACGGCTTCCAGCCCAGCTCCGTCTCGATCTTCGTCGCATCGATCGCGTAGCGGCGATCGTGCCCCGCCCGATCTTTCACATACGTAATCAACGACTCGCTCGGGCGCGTTGGCAGGTTCGGAGCCAGCTCGTCCATCAGGCCACAGAGCATCTTCACCAGGTCGATATTCGCCACCTCGTTGTTGCCGCCGATGTTGTACGTTTCACCCGGTTTTCCCAAATGGATGACGGTGTCGAGCGCCGTACAGTGGTCGCGCACGAACAGCCAGTCGCGCACGTTCAGCCCGTCGCCGTACACCGGCAGCGGCTTACCCAGCAGCATATTGATGCACATCAGCGGCACGAGCTTTTCGGGGAAGTGATACGGCCCGTAGTTATTCGAGCAGTTGGTGATAATTGTCGGCAGGCCGTAGGTGTGGAAGTAGGCGCGGGCGAAATGGTCGCTGCTAGCCTTCGAGGCCGAATAGGGGCTGTTGGGCTCGTAGGACGTGGTTTCGCTGAAGGCCGGATCGTCGGGCTCGAGGCTGCCATACACCTCGTCGGTCGAGACGTGGAGAAACAGACCGGATTTTCCCGCTTCGGTGAGCGCCGGGTAGTACTGGCGGAACGCTTCGAGCAGGACGAACGTGCCGATCACGTTGGTTTGGACGAAGGCGTCGGGGCCGAGGATCGAGCGATCGACGTGGGACTCGGCGGCGAAGTGCGCGACAGTGTCGATGCTCTCTTCGCGCAACAGCGTCTCGACGAGGTCGCGATCGCAGATATCCCCATCGACAAACCGAAACTTCGGCTTCTCTTCTAAATCCGCCAGCGTCGCCCGGTTGCCCGCATAGGTCAGCGCATCGAGGACGACCACGCGATCGTCGGGGTAGCTTTCGCACCAATGGTGGACGAAGTTCGAGCCGATAAACCCGGCTCCACCCGTGATGAGGATCGATCGTGGCGTGCGACTGCTGTTGCTCATTTTCCTAGAACTGAAAAACTCTTCAGGGCGTGTCATCAATTAGCACCAGACTCCTTACAGAGGAAGCAGTTGAACGCCCGACCCAAAAATAAAACTAGAACCGAAAAACCGCTGCGATCGCCCCAGGATGTCCGCGCTCGGCCGTTTCAATCCATTACAGCTCCGCGTGCCGGGACGCCCCGCAACGCCGTTTGAGAATACCCTAAACGTAGTGTGTTTGGATGAGCCTTTCGGGCGATCGAAAAGATGAGTCTGAGGATAGGTCGGGAAGTTGACGGCGATCGCTGCTGGGCATTTAACGGCGATCGCTGCTGGTCATTTAACGGCGATCGCTGCTGGTCATTTAACGGCGATCGCCGTATGGGAGGACAACGATGAGCCTCTCGACGATTGAAGCTGCCGAGCGCGGACACCCCAAAGCGATCGCCGCGACGATCCGCCACGTCGCCATCCAACAAAAGCTCGCGGAAGAAATCGGCGTGCGTGCCTTTTATAAGCCCAAGGCACTCAAAGGCAAGTCCGGAGAAGAGGAGCTGGCACTGGTCGTCGCGATCCGCACCCAGATGCCGCCAAATGCCGCTTCGTGCGTTAAGGTGGTGCGCCGTATCCTCAAGCGCTTTGAGATGCACCGCTTCGTGCCCCGCGCGATCGTCCACGGTCTGGTGGAAGAGCGCGAGAAGCCCGTTTGGTCGAAGGTGGTGCGGCTCGGGAAGTGGTCGGCGGACACCGCGATCGCGCCGCTGGGCTACGTGCCGAAAGCGCCTGCCTCTGTAGAAGCAGTAGAAGCATCCGATGTGGCAGCCAACTCGAAGGCCAGCGCCAGCTCGTCCGGCACGTCGAGCAAGCCCACACGACGCGGCGTTCGCTGGCGCAATCTGACGATCGTGGTGGCGGTCTGCGTGGCGATCGCGTCGGCATTTCGCGCGATCGGCGACGTGCTGGACGGCGGGATGGTCGGCGTGCCCAACGCGATCGCGGGTTTGCTGCGTCCGGTGACGCGGCTGGTGTCCCAGCAGGCCAATCTGGCGATCGCCGGAATGCAGCCCCGCCTCGACGACGCGCTGCCGACAGACTGGAGCCGTATGGTTCCCGCGATCGAGCCGCCGCCGCTGCCGCCGGAGCTGACGCGCGAAACGGTGACGATCGCGGCGGTTGGCGATATCGTCCCCGGCACGGATTTCCCTGCGAATAGGCTTCCTGCCAACCCCGATAACCTGTTCGCGCCCACCGCCGATGTTTTGCGCGCCGCCGACCTGACTTTTGGCAACTTCGAGAGCGTCCTGACCAGTGCCAACACGCCCACTAAGGATATTTCTCAGCCCGGAACCTTTGCGTTTCGCGCGCCGCCGTTTTTCGCCAAAACGTTCCAGATTGTTGGCTTTGATGTCCTCAACGTCGCTAACAATCACGCCTACGATTTCGGCGATCGCGGCTTGGAGGATACCTACCGCGCCTTTAATGACGTCAGCGTTGATGTCATCGGTGGCGATCGCTCGACGATTTTGGTGCGCCAGGTCAATGACGTCAGCGTCGCGTTTCTAGCCTTTAGCCCCTACGAAGCGCACAACTCCGTCAACGACCTGGAGCGGGCGCGGGCGATCGTTCGCGAGGCCGATGACTACGCCGACCTGGTGGTGGTGTCGATGCATATCGGCGCAGAAGGGACGGACGCCCAGCGCGTCACGGGCAAGACCGAGACGTTTTTCGGTGAAAATCGCGGCAACCCGCGCCGGTTTGCCCGCGCGGTTGTCGATGTGGGAGCCGACCTCGTTCTCGGTCACGGGCCGCATGTCCTGCGGGCGATCGAGGTTTATAAAGGCCGCGCGATCGCCTACTCGCTGGGCAACTTTATCGGTTATGGCACGCTCTCCCACGAGGGCGATACGCAGTATTCGACGATCTTCCGCGCCGAGCTGGCCCGCGATGGCGAACTGCTCGAAGCGCGGTTGGTTCCCCTGTCGCTGGCCGGTGATGGCATCCCGCGCATCGACCCCAACGGCGGCGCGATCGACCGGGTGCGATCGCTCACCCAAGCCGACTTCCCCGATACGCCGCTACAGATCCTAGACAGCGGCCAGATCGTCCTGCCGTAGCGCATTTCTGCTGGCGGCGGCAAAACACATCGAACGCAGCTCTCCGAACGACCCGCACGGTGCGATGACTCGGACGAGAACCTGGACGCGATCGCGCCCCACAGCCAGCCGATCGCACCACCGATCGCCTCGTTATAATTGGCTCAACCGCGTCGATCGTCGCCATGCTTCCCTCCATCAACCAGCAGCTCCCTAGCTCCTACGAACTCCCCTGTTCGGACGACACGCCCGTGGATAACGAAGACCAGAATCTACTGCCCAATCTGCTGCTGATGCTGCTGTCCGAGCTGTGGTCGGAGCGCCAGGACTGGTACTTCGGGGTGGATATGGCGATTTATCATACGACTGGGGCGAGTCCGTTCGTGCCGATCGTGCCGGATGGATTTTTGAGCGTCGGCGTCGATCGCCAGAAGGACGGCGACTCGCGGCGCAGCTACGTAATGTGGGAAGAGCAGGAGATCCCGCCGATGTTCGTGTTGGAGATGGTCTCCCACACGCCGGGGGGAGAGTACGACAAAAAAATGGAGATCTACGCCAAGCTCGGCGTGCGGTATTACCTGATTTATAACCCGAAGTTTTGGCAGCGCGATCGCCACCAGCCGTTTGAACTGTACGCCCTAGAAGACGGCGCGTATCGCTTGCAGACGGGAGAACTGTTCTGGATGCCCGAGGTGGAGTTGGGCGTCGGGCGCTATTGGACGGACGTGAATGGCGTCGATCGCGAGATTTTGACCTGGTACGATGCTGCGGAAAATCGCCATCCGAGCAAGGCGGAACGGGAGTTTTTGCGGGCGGAACGGGAGCAGCAGCGCGCCGATCGCGAGCAGCAGCGCGCCGAGGAAGAACGCCAACGCGCCGAAGAAGAACGCCAACGCGCCGATCGCGAGCGCCAAGTCAAAGAACGGCTGGCGGAATTCTTGCGCTCGCAGGGCTTCGACCCGGACGAGCTGCCGGAGTAGGGAGCTGCGAGGAGTAACAGAGAGCAATTTTTTAAAGATCGGGGCGCGAGCCTCTACGCCAACGCCCCGATCGCGTGGTGGTGTGCGGCATCGACACTTGCGATTTAGCGCCCCCCATTAACTTGTTCCCCGGACTCACCCGCGAAAACAGCCGCCTCAGATTTGCGAGCCCACGCGCCAGATGTCGCCCCGATCGCCGATAGTGAAGATTGCCGCTCGCCGCCGCCACCCATGCCGTCCACCGCCACCCGCCCGATCGTCCAGCGCCTGACGCCCTATCTGTTCCTCGCGCCCGCCGCGATCGCCCTGATCCTCACCGTCTTTTGGCCGACGCTCCAGGCGTTCTACCTCAGCTTCACGCAATACGGCTACGACCTGACCCAAGCGCCCCAGTGGGTCGGCCCGGCCAACCTGCAACGCCTCTGGCGCGACCCGCTTTTCTGGAAGACCCTCGGCCAAACGCTGCTGTATCTCGTCTGCGCTGTGCCGATCCTCGTCGCCGTGCCGCTGGTGCTGGCCGTCCTGGTCAACCGTCAACTCCGAGGCATCCGCTGGTTTCGCGCCGCTTACTACACCCCGGTGGTGATCTCGATGGTGGTGGCGGGGCTAGCCTGGAAGTATCTCTACGCCGAGAACGGCTTGTTTAACGCGCTGCTGGCGGCGATCGGCTTCACGGACGGTATCCCTTGGCTGACGAGCCCGGATTTGGCGCTGTTTAGCGTCGCGATCGTCACCATTTGGAAGGGGCTGGGCTACTATATGACGATTTATCTGGCGGGGTTGCAGTCGATTCCCGAAGACCTGTACGAAGCGGCGGCGCTGGACGGTTCGGACGGCTGGCAGCGCCATTGGGACATCACCGTGCCGCTGATGCGCCCGTATCTGGTGCTGGTGGCGGTGATTTCGTCGCTGTCGGCGATGAAGGTGTTCGAGGAGGTGTTCGTAATGACCCAGGGCGGGCCGCTAGATAGCTCGAAAACGGTGGTGTACTACCTCTACGAGCAGGCGTTTTCGCGGCAGGATATGAGTTATGCCTGCACGATCGGGCTGGCGCTGTTTTTGGCGATTTTGCTGCTGTCGCTGGTAAATCTGAGCTTGACTTGGCGACGCGAGGCGGATGAATGAACATCTTTTGCGACGGGTGAGAAGTCCGGCTTTAAAGTCAGGTTTCTGGATTCGGTCAGGCTTCTAGATCGATACGCCAGCGACACCGCTTCGCCAGCGGGCAGATTTCGCAGCGGGGCGATCGCGCGGTGCAGACCAGCGCCCCGAGGTCGAGCAGCGTCAGGTTCCAGCGCGCCACGTCGCGGTTGGGAGCCGCCTCGTCTGCCGCCGCCCAGAGTCGTTTGCAGCGCGATTTAACCCGCTCGCCGCGAATCCCGAAGAAGCGCTCCAGGATCCGCGCCACGTTGGTGTCCATCACCGCCGCGCGCCGCCCGAAGGCCACCGCCAGGATCGCCCGCGCGGTGTAGCTGCCGACGCCGGTGAGGGCGAGCAGGTCGGCCTCGCGATCGGGTACTTGCCCCCGGTGGCGATCGCGAATTTCGGTGGCGGCGCTCAGCAGGCGCTCGGCGCGAAACTTGAGGCCGAGGGGCGCGAGCAGGGCTTCGAGTGCGCCGCGATCGGCGTTTAGCAGGGCGGGCAGGTCGGGGTAGTGCGCCAGGAACTGCGTATAGACGGGTGCGACGGCTTCGGCGGTGGTCTTTTGAAGCAGGCACTCGGCGACGAGAATAGCGTAGGGGTCGGTGGTGTGCCGCCAGGGAAAGTCGCGCAGGTGGTTCTTCGCCCAGGCGCGGAGTTTTCGGCGAAACCAGAGGAGGTCGTTGCGATCGAGGAGTGGTGTTGGGTCGGTCACGATCGCGGCGGGAGAAACGGTTCGCGTCCACGATACATTGCCAGATACGTCGCAGGTATGTTGCAGATATATTGCCGGTTGGCCCCTCGCTGGGCGTCTGGGGCTAGCGTTAAGCTCGAGAGACCACGCCGCTTTTCGTCATCGTCATGCCAACGCCTACCTGCGAGTTTGACCCCGCCCAAACTGAAACGCGCCACGCTCTCAAGGAGTGGTCGGTCGCGATCGACGCTGCTTTGACCGGCGAGCTGAGCGTCTTGCTGCGTAAGGGCGGCATCCGCGATCGCCGTGCCGACCTCGATCGGCTGTTTCGCCCCGACGCTCGCAACGCGGCCCTCCTATTCCCCACCTTCGAGCATCAGAAATCCGAGTTACTCGAGCCCGCCTACGCCGATCGCGTCCGACCCGTCGAACCGGGCTGGCACCCAGAGACGATCGCGCTGCGGGGCTGGGCGGAGGTCGCGGCAGTGCTGCCGGTGTCGAGCCTCGATCGCGCCCTGGCCCTGGAGCCGTATTTCGTCTGGAACGAGCGGTTTGTTCGCGAGCGCTGGAACTGGAAGCCGGAGCGTCCGCTGTACGCGCTGGTGTTGCGGGCTTACTGGCTCGATCGCCCGGTGGCGCTTCGCTTTAACTCGCGCTACGGCGGCTGTCGCTCGCAGATCGAGCTAGCCGAATCGGTGGCGATCGACCGGCGGAAACCGGCGATCGCGGACGGTAGGTTCGCAGCACTGTTAGCGGAGCTTGGGGAACTGCTACCGGAGAGTGCTGTTGGAGAAAGCTGAAGAGCCCTATCCTGCCAGGATTTGCTCGGCCTGTTCGACGCTAGGGAGCCCGTAGGTGCTCAAAGATTCCTCTTTCTTCCACAGCCATTTCTCCCCCTCGGTCAGCACGACCTTTGCAGCAATCTGCCAATGGTCTGGAATCTTCAACGTGTTGCCGCGCTCCCAAAGGGCTCGAAACGTCGTTACACCATTCACATCCATAATCAGCTTCAGCGCCGCCGCCCCGATCGTCCCGAAATTATGGGTATCGAAGCCACGGAATAGGCCATCGCAGTGCAATAAGACGGCGTCCTTGCCCGCTCCCTGGGGCTTTCTGCCGTGAACTCCCTGTTTGAAGGTCAACGGATCGGTTCCCCACAGTTTCACCGGGGACGCCTCCCACTCGGAGCGATCGCTCATCGCGGAGTAATGGATATAAGCCGGGCCGTCGGGCCACATGCGGGCGGCGTTGCCAATGGTCACCACCGTCAGCAACTCGCGCAGGGAATTCTCCACCGCTGCGAGAGCTTCCCCGCGCTGCACGCAGAGCTGAATGTAGTCGGCGATCGCCCGGCACAGCTCCGAAGACGACCGGCTGTAGGCCAACCAGACGATCGGCTCTCGGCTGGCTCGGCTGGCTTCTAGCAGTCGAATGGCGTGGTCTCGAAAGGTTACGCGCACGCGCCCGTAGACGGACAGGACGGTTTCGATGCGATCGCGCTGTCTGCGACCGAACACCGCCACCTCTCCTCGCAGCTCGGGCATGATGCCAGCGCCTTCTAGCTCCGGTCGTTTCGCCTCTAGAAATAGCCGCGTCTCTGGCCGTAGCGGCACTCTTGCCTCTCCTTGATCCATGTCGGTTCCCAGGTGCATCTGGGCCATTTGGATTCCCAGGACGGGGACGTACTGTTCTGCGAGCCGTTGGGGAGTCGTCGTTTCGCCTTCCCAACCCGCTTTGACTTGGTGCAGCGTATTCAGCCCCGGCGTGAAAATGACCCATTCTCCGTTGTCTCGGGTTCGTTCTCGATCTCCAAAATTCAAGTTGTCTTTGATAAACCGTAGGGGCTGAGGCTGTGCCATGACCCGATCGAAATTTGCCGCCGTTCCGCCCCGATCGGGAATCGAAAAGTGCCCGCAGTAGCCCTCGTCGTAACTCGCCGTAAAGGCCATCGCCTGTAGCCCTCTAACCTCAGCCGGTGTGATTTCGATATCAGCGGGCAGGTCTGCGCCGAACAGCTTTTCTATGTCGCCGAGTAGGGGTTGCAGCGCCAAGAGCTGCTGCTCGGACAGCCCCGAGTCGAGCAAGGCTGACATCTCGTCTACGTCCGTACTCGTGCCTTGGAGCGATCGCGGTGCTGTTTGATAGCTGGAGGTCTGAATCATTGCCTTGCTCGTAATGAATAGCCGACTGATTGACCATACGAACTGACGAATGCTCCTCCAGGAAGCATTGCTACTCCTTGATGCCGAGACCAAACAAGCCCACACCGCCCGTGAAAATCGAACGGGCGTACGTGCCGCTACTTTTTCTTGTCGTAGCTCAGGTTCACCCGCTGCGCCGCCCGGATCGCCTTCGATCGCGCCGCATCCACATTCTCCGCTGTCGCCAGCGCGACTCCCATGCGGCGGAACGGACGCGAAGTCTCCTTGCCGAATAGGCGAATATCCACCGTCGGGTCGAGCAGCGCCGCCTCCAAGCCGGTGTAGCCGATGCTGTCGCCGTCGGACTCCATACCCCAGGCGCGATCGGCCAAAATCACCGCACTCGCACTCGGTTCGCGCACCACGATCGACGGGATCGGCAGACCCAAGATCGCCCGCAGGTGTAGCTCGAATTCGTTGAGGTTCTGGGAAATCAGCGTCACCATGCCCGTGTCGTGGGGGCGCGGCGACAGCTCCGAGAAAATCACCTCGGTGTCGGTCACGAAAAACTCGACGCCGAAGATGCCCGCGCCGCCCAGCGCGTCGGTGACTTTGCGCGCCATCTCTTCGGCCTCGGCGATCCGCTCCGGGCTCAGCACCGTCGGCTGCCAGGATTCCTGATAGTCGCCGCGCTCCTGGCGATGGCCGATCGGCGGGCAAAAGATCGTCGGCTTTTCCCACTGGCGCACGGTTAACAGCGTGATTTCCAGCTCGAAGTTGACGAACTCCTCGATGATGACCTTTTGCGTGTCGCCGCGCGCGCCCTCGATCGCCGCGTTCCAGGCCGCTTCGACCTCGTCTGCCGACTCGACGATCGACTGCCCTTTGCCCGACGACGACATCACCGGCTTGACGGCATTGGGAAAGCCGATTTTCTCGCTCACCGCGATCGCCTCTTCCAGCGATTGTGCGTAGTCGTATTTGGCAGTCCGCAACCCCAGCTCGCGTGCTGCCAGGTCGCGGATGCGATCGCGGTTCATCGTGTAGTTGGTCGCGGCGGCGGTGGGAACTACGGTGTAGCCTGCTTCCTCCAACTCGATCAGCTTCTCGGTGCGGATCGCCTCGATCTCCGGCACGATAAAGTCCGGCTCGTGCTTGGCAACGACCGCCGCGAGCGCCTCACCGTCCAGCATCGAAATCGTCTCAGCGATGTCGGCCACCTGCATCGCAGGCGCGTTCTCGTAGCGATCGACCGCCACGACGGTGTTCCCAAAGCGCTGGGCGGCGATAACGAACTCTTTGCCCAGCTCGCCCGAGCCCAGCAGCATGAATTTTTTCGGGAGTTTGTAATCTACAGCCATAGGATTTCGCTAGCCTGAGAACGATCTGAAACGGATGCCAGTTGCGGCGAGCCTGACGAGCCATCACTCGCGCTCGACGATCGCCTGGATTGTCACCGATTCATTATCGACCGCGCCGCCCCTTTCGCCAGCGACATCAGGAGAATCTACCCGTGTCTACGTCTACTGCCTTTTCATTCAAGCGCTGGCTGCGATCGTTGCGGCAGATCGAGTCGCCTCTCGCCCCGATCGCGATCGCGATCGGCTTTTATCTGGCGATCAACCTCTGCTGCTGGGTCGTCGTGCGTCACCTGATGAACTCGCTCGAGTCTGGCAGTCACCAGCTCACGCTGGGTGCCGTCGATGCCGAGACGGGCGAGACGGAACTCGATCGCTACATCGCCCAGTTCCGCGACCAGCTCTATCCAAATCTGCGCGAGATCCAGGCCGAGCGCATCAAACGCCAGTATCTCGAAGTCGCCCAGCGCCAGAGCTTCCACATCCAGCTTGCGGAGATTTTCTACGTCAACTATCTGACGGGATTAATTTTTGCACCGTTCGCGTCAGCGCTGGCGGCGTTTTGCCTGTTCTCGATCGGGCGTCAGGGCTGGGCGCAAACGGACGATTTGACGATCGACACGTTCAAGGTCGCCTTCGCCGCAACGGTCTTAACTTCGGCGTTCATGCTGATTTTCGACTACGAGAACAACACTGCCCGCCAGGTCGAGCTGTTCACGGAGTACGAGAAGCTGCAAAGCTCGATGCAGAGCTATCTGGCGACCGGGCGGCTCTACGTGAAGCCCAACCTCCCGCTGTCTCCGCTGCTCGCACCAGCCGTTGCGCCGCAGCCGGTCGCGCCGCAGCCGCCGCTGCTGGACGCGGACGAGCTGCCCGCACCGGGGACGCCGGAGTTCGAGGAGCCTGCCGCGCCGTCGGCGGACGTGCGACCGATCTCGTGGATTTACAAGCCGAATACGTTTATCGAGTATGTGGATAACGAAATGGCGCGGTTGCGGTCGGAGACGGTGTTGAATCTCGACCCGAGTGGGGTTCCGAGTACGCAGGATATTCTCAATCAGCTCGAAACGTTTACGGGCAGTCCGGTGGTGGAGCCTGCGAACCCCGAGGCTGCGCCGACTCCGCAGTAGCGACAGTGTGAGAAACCGGGTTTCTACAGGTTTCTCGCAAGAACGCGATCGAGTCAGAGAAACCCGGTTTTTGACTGACTGCGAGCGCGATGTCGCCAAACGATCGAAGCGCAGCGGCAAGACTCGGCACGTACAATGACGACCGCCCCTCACAGCCCCTCGCCATGTCGCGCCCGACCCTTTATCTGGCCATCACCAACCACGGCTTCGGCCACGCCGTCCGTGCCGCCTCGATCGCCGCCGAAGTCCAAAAGCTCGACCCCGAAATCCTGCTGATTCTCGCAACCACTGCCCCGCGCTGGCTGCTCGAGTCGTATATCCCCGGCGACTTTATCTATCGCCCTCGCGCCTTCGATATCGGCGTCGTCCAGCCCGATAGCCTGACGATGGATTTCGACGCGACCCTAGAGGCGCTGGGCGATATCCGCGATCGCGCCGCCCAGCTCGTGCGCGGCGAAGCCGACTTCCTGAAAACGAACCAGGTCGATTTGATTCTCGGCGATATCCCGCCGCTGCTCCCGAAAATCGCCAAAGCTGCCGGAGTGGACTGCTGGATGACGAGTAACTTCGGCTGGGACTTTATCTACCGCGCCTGGGGCGGCGAATTTATCGAGCAGGCGGACTGGATTGCGGAGTGTTTCGGTCAGTGCGATCGCCTGTTTCGGTTGCCGATGCACGAGGAGATGTCGGCCTTTCCGAATATCGAGGATGTGGGACTGACGGGCGGTACGCCGAAACTGCCCGAGGCGGAGCTGTGCGATCGTTTCGACCTCCGTGCGCGGAAGGAAAAGACGATTTTGCTCAGCTTCGGCGGCCTCGGCTTAGCGACAATTCCCTACGACAACCTCAAAGACTTTCCCGACTGGAACTTCATTACTTTCGATCGCCACGCGCCCGACCTGCCGAACTTGCGGATCGTCCGCGATCGCACGCTGCGACCGGTGGACTTTATGCCGATCTGTGGCCGCGTCGTCTCGAAGCCGGGATACAGCACCTTCGCTGAGGCGATGCGTCTAGACGTACCGATCGTCACGCTGACGCGCGAGGGCTTTGCCGAAGCGCCGATTCTGGTCGAGGGTATTCGCGATCGCAGCGAACACCAGATAATCTCGCCTGTTGAGTTTTTTGACGAACCCTGGACGTTCCTTAACGACGAACCGCGAGCGCCTCGCTGCCCGGAACCGCTCGATAAGCGGGGCAGTGCGACGATCGCGGCGGAGGTCGTTCGGGCGATCGGCAGGCGATCGCGCTGAACTCGTCCCGAGGATTTTGCAAGGCCGAGGATTGGAGTGCGGGAAAAAACTACTGGTTCATGATGCGATCGACGATTTCCATTCCCGAAACCGCCTGCCAGCCAAACAGCACCACCAGCGCCACGTTGACGGCGATGTGGGCGTTGCGCGCCAGGTCGTTGCCCTTTTGCATAAACGGAGCCAGCGCCGCCGAGATGCCGACCACCAGCGTCATTACCAGGCCGACGACCAGGTGCGGCCCGAGGAATAGCTTGCTGTTGTTGAGGTAGGTGACGCCAATGCCGCCGACCGTACCGAAAATCATCGCGACCAACATAAACGAGGCGGTGACGTAGTGCTTGTCGCGGAACTTACCTTTGACGATCGCTTTGCGTTCTTCGCCCTTGGCCGAGCGCATGCGGCGCACTTTGTAACCGCTGTAGGCCAGGTTGAGGACGATCGCGAACAGCACCCACATGGCGACCGGGTGAAAGTACGTGATGATGGGCTCGATCGCCGCTGGGATTTCGATACTCATGGAGTCGATGAAAGCTAGATAACCGGAGGGGGCGGCGGGAGACTGTAATCTTGCCGGGCCGCATCTCGCCACAGAAGCTCTGCTACAGCAGCTCTGTTACGAAAAACTTGTCACAAAACTTAGTATAGGTCGCCAGCTACTTCCCGCGCAGCTATGTGGCAGCGGAATGACGGGGGAATTCGATCGAGAGTTCGCATGAGATTTTCTGCTTGAGAGTGTTTGCATGGTGGCGGATTGAATCCAAGCCCCGAGAGCGATGCTGGCGGGCTCCCATACAGATGTCGAATCACAGATGTCGAATCATTGTGGAACGTTAAATCATGCAAACCCCACTGGGGAACCGGGATATAATGATGGCGGTAAATCAGCTTGCCAAAATGCTTTGTTAATGGCGTTTGATAGCGCTGTCAATGGCGCTGTCCATTTGCGTCAGAGCCGCTGCGTGCGGCTGGCGATCGGCCTTAGCGGCGCGGCAGGATAGCCCCCGGTCTGTTTTGGGCGATTCCCCGTGGGGCGCGCGATCGGATCGGCGTCGAGTTGCATCGGACAATCCCGACCATACGTTGAGACTTCACTGTGGAACTTTCTTGTAAAAGTGAATATGCCGTTCTGGCGCTCCTCGAGTTGACCGCGCATTTCTCCCAGGGCGAGCCGCTGCAAATCCGCCAAATTGCCGCCCAGCAGTCGATCCCCGATCGCTACCTCGAGCAGCTCCTGGCGACGCTGCGGCGCGGGGGACTGGTGCGATCGCAGCGCGGCGCGAAGGGCGGCTATTTTCTGGCGCGCGAGCCGTGGAATATCACGCTGCTCTCGGCGCTGGAGTGCATCGAAGGCAGCAACGCCCAGCAGGCCAACTGCGAGGACGAGCCGAAGACCGTCGAAAGTGCCGTCGTCCGCGAGATCTGGCAGGAAGCGCGCGACTCCGCTCACGGAATTCTGAAGAACTACACGCTGCAAGATCTTCACGATTTGCGCGACAAGCGCCGCGAGGTGAATTTGATGTACTACATCTGAGTTTTTCGCGCTTTGCGCCAAATCTCTGAGGTCTTGCTTCTGGCGATCGAGCCAAGCTCCCTGTCTTCGCTGAGACCTCTGAGGTTTACGCAAGTCCCGTTTTTTCGCTGCATCTTCCGCCCGTTCTCTTCACCCAGCGCTGCGAGCTTATGAATATCGCTAACAACATCACCGAACTAGTCGGTAACACGCCTCTCGTCCGCCTCAACACTATCCCCCAGGCGGAGGGTTGCATCGCCGATATCGTTATCAAGCTGGAGGGGATGAACCCGTCGGCGTCGGTGAAAGACCGGATCGGCGTCAATATGATCGAGTCTGCCGAGCGCGCGGGGACGATCGCGCCCGATCGCACCACCCTAGTCGAGCCCACCTCGGGCAATACGGGCATTGCGCTGGCGATGGTCGCGGCGGCGAAGGGCTATAAGTTGGTGCTGACGATGCCGGACACGATGAGTACGGAGCGGCGGGCGATGCTGCGGGCGTATGGCGCGCACCTGGAGCTGACGCCCGGATCGGAGGGGATGCGCGGCGCGATCGCCAAGGCATCGGAAATCGCCGACTCAACGCCGGGAGCCTATATGCTTCAGCAGTTCCAAAACCAGGCCAACCCGGACGTTCACGCTCGCACCACCGCCGAGGAGATCTGGCGCGACACGAGCGGCGCGGTGGATATCTTGATTGCCGGGGTCGGGACGGGCGGCACGGTGACGGGGACTTCACGCGTCCTCAAGGAGAAAAAATCGTCGTTCCAGGCGATCGCCGTCGAGCCCGCCAACAGCCCGATCCTCTCCGGCGGCAAGCCCGGATCGCACAAGATCCAGGGCATCGGCGCGGGCTTCGTGCCGCAGGTTCTCGAGACCGACCTGCTGGATGAAATCGTGACGGTGACGGACGACGAGGCGATCGCGTTCGGGCGGCGGATGGCGCGCGAGGAGGGTCTGCTGTCGGGGATTTCGTCGGGCGCGGCGCTGTGCGCGGCGATTCGGGTCGGACGGCGTCCGGAAAATGAGGGCAAGCTAATCGTGGTGATTCAGCCCAGCTTCGGAGAGCGCTATCTGAGTACGCCGCTGTTCCAGGACGCGCAGCTCGTGATGGAAGCGGCGCTCGGTTAATGGGCGCGATCGCGGTCAGCCAGAGACCGGATTTCTCTGGCTCGCTCGCGCCATTCGCCAGTAACTTGCAGAAACCTGGTTTCTCGCATTTCGGTCGTTGGGGGGCGGCACGCATTGTCGGCGATCGCCGCCCGAATCGCTAAGCTAATACTTGCATCTGTTATTGCCGTTCCTGCCGTGACTGACTGCCCCAACCACTACGCAACGTTGCAGGTCTCGACGAGCGCCAGCTTCGCTGAAATCAAGCAGGCGTACCGGCGTTTGGCGAAGGAGTACCACCCCGATCGCAACCCTGCCCCGAACGCCCGCGAGCGCATCGTTTCGATTAACGCAGCCTACGAGGTGCTGAGCGATCGTGCCCGGCGGCAGCGCTACGACCGCGACTACCAAAGCCGGTTCCGCAGCCGTCGAGGCGTTCGCGATCGCCACGCCACGGCTCCCCGTTCGGCATCGCAATCGACCCGGCGCGATCGCGGTACGGCCAGCGACGAGCGTCTCCTGGTGTGGATCGAGACCATTTACCGCCCGATCGACCGCCAGCTCGCGCGCATTCTCCACAGCCTCGATCGGCAAATCGACGACCTTTCGGCAGATCCATTCGACGACGTGCTGATGGGCGCGTTCTGCCAGTACATCGAAACATCCAAAGGCTTCCTCGAGACGGCGAAGCAATCGTTTCGATCGCAGCCCAACCCGGCCACCTTCGCCGGTGTCGCTGCCGATGTTTACAGCTGCCTGGAGCGAGTCCAGGACGGCCTCGAAGAGCTGGAGTCGTTTACGCTCAACTATGACGATCGCCACCTGCATATGGGCCAGGAACTGTTCCGCATCGCGATCGGGCTGCGCGCTAACGCCTTTCAGAATTTACGCAATTTTCTCTAGATGACCGCTTCTCTCGCTCGCCCAGATTCCGATGCAACCCTCGATCGCGTCTGCGAGTTTCTGACGACCGAGATCGCGCCCCAGGCCGAACGGCTCGATCGCGACCCCGCCGCTCTGCGCGACGCCTTCTTTCAGCTTGGCGAACGCAACCTACTTTGCCTGAAAACCGGCAGCCCCCGGACGTTCCGTCAGTTCCAGATGCAAATCGCCCGCTACTCCGGCGCACTGGCTTTCCTGCAAACCCAGCACCAGAGCGGCGCGGCTTTTGTGGTCAACAGCGAAAACGAGACGCTAAAGCGCGAGTATTTACCCCAGCTTGCCAGCGGCCAAAAGACGGTGGGCGTCGGGTTTTCGCACCTGCGGCGGCGGGACGTGCCGGTGCGCGCCGATCGCGTCACGGACGGCTACGAGATTTCGGGAACCGTTCCCTGGGTGACGGGCTGGGGAACGTTTGCGGAGTTCGCGATCGGTGCGGAGCTGCCGGATGGATCGGCAGTGTTCGGGCTCGTGCCGCTTGCCGAAATCCGTGGCGAAATCGCGATTTCCGAGCCGATGGCGCTGGCAGCGATGACTTCGACGCAAACCGTAGCGGCAACGCTCGATCGCTATTTGCTCGCAGATGACAAAGTCCTGGGCGAGAAGCCGCCGGGGTGGATCGATCGCAGCAGCCGCAAGAATATTTTGGGTCACGCCTACTTTGCGCTGGGATGTGCGCGGGCGGGATTGGACGCGATCGCGCGGGCGGGCGAACGGCGAGCGGGATCGGCGAGAGAGAGCCCCGATCGCGCTCGGGAAAGACTCGACGGGCAGCTTCGCGAAGTGGAAATCGAGATTTTTGCAGCGGACTTCAAGCTAGCGGATTTGGTGGGCTACGAAGCTCGCCTGGAGCTGCGCGCCCGCGCAATCGAGCTGGCGGGACGCTGTGCCCAGGCGGCGATCGTGGCGACGGGCGGCGCGGCGAATATCCTGACGAATCCCGCCCAGCGGATCTATCGCGAGGCGCTGGTGTATTCGGTGTCGGGGCAGACGCCGGACGTGATGGCAGCAACGCTCGATCGGCTCAGCGACCGAGGATAAACAAATCGGCGATGAACGACGATTACAACCGCGACTTCTATGCCTGGACGCAGAGCCAGGGCGCGTACCTGCGCCGCCGCGACGCGCGAAATATCGACTGGGAAAACCTCGCCGAAGAGATTGAAGCGATGGGACGCCAAGAGCGCCGGAAACTCATGAACCGGCTGCGGCTCCTGCTCGGCCATCTGCTGAAGTGGCAGTATCGACCCGATCGCCGCAGCCGTTCCTGGGAAGCGACGATCGCGATTCAGCCCAAGGATATTGCCGATCTGCTGAAGGACAATCCGAGTCTGAAGTCGTTTCTGGATGAGGCGTTTGTGGCGGGTTACGAGCGGGGGCTGTTGCTGGCGATCGGAGAAACCGACCTTCCGGCGGAGACTTTCCCGATCGAGCCGCCGTCTGACTTTGAGTATGCGCTCAATACCGAGCTGGATAGCGATCGAGCATCAGTGCTCATTGGTGCTAGAACTGGCGCAAGAAACGCAGATCGCTAGCGTAAACGCGACGAATGTCGTCGATTTGGTGTAGCACCATCGCGAAGCGCTCGATCCCGAAGCCAGCTGCGAAACCGGTATAGACTTCCGGGTCGTAGCCGACGGCCTTCAGCACGTTCGGATCGACCATGCCGCAGCCCAGAACCTCCAGCCACTGACCCTTCCACTGCACGTCCACTTCGGCGCTGGGCTCGGTGAACGGAAAGTAGCTCGGACGGAAGCGAATCTCCACATCGCCGAACATCTGTTTGATGAACTCGCCGATCGTGCCCTTCAGGTCGGTGAACGTCAGACCCTTATCGATCGCCAGAAGTTCCACCTGGTGGAACACTGCTGAGTGGGTCGCATCGACCGTATCGCGGCGATAGACGCGACCGGGTGCGACGACGCGAATCGGCGGGTCGTTTTGTTCCATGTAGCGAACCTGCACCGGCGAGGTATGTGTCCGCAGCAGGTTGCCGTTCGGCAGATAGAACGTATCCTGCATGTCGCGCGCCGGGTGATCTTCGGGCATATTCAGCGCCGAGAAGTTGTAGCGATCGCTCTCCATCTCCGGCCCCGTGGCGACGGTGTAGCCCAGCCCGACAAAGATATCGAGGGCGCGATCGATCGTGCTGGCGAGCGGGTGACGGCGACCCTGGGGGCGCACGGTTCCCGGCATCGTCACATCGATGGTTTCGGCGGCGATTTGCTCGAGGATTTTGGCCTGCTGAAGCTGTTCGCGGGTTTCGTCGAGGGCGCTTTGCAGTGCGGTTTTCACTTCGTTGGCGAGCTTGCCGACTTTGGGGCGATCGCTCGGGTCGAGCTTGCCCATACCGCCGAGAATTTTCGAGAGCTGGCCTTTCTTCCCGAGGAAGGAGACGCGCAGGGATTCGAGAACCTCGAGATCGGCGACGGCGGAAATCGCGGCGGTTCCGGCCTCCTGGAGTTCCGTTAGCTGGGCTTCGAGATTGCTGAGCGTCATCGTCATCGTTCGGGGGCTTTGCGGTCGGGCGACCTGAGAGTCGGGCAGACATTAGTGTAGGGCGTGTTACCCATTCGCGCCAGACTCTTTGCAGGGTAGGCAGTTGAACGCCCGACTCAAAGATATAGAAAGACAAAGGGTCTAAAGCTATTGTGCGCTAAAAGCTGGAAAGTTTGACCGATCGACGCCCCAGTTTGGCTCGCGTCTTTACCGGCGATCGTCGGGTTCGTCGAGGTGTTCGGATGCTTCGCGGTACAGATTAAAAATGTGCTGGTCTTTGAGGCTGTAGATGACGTTGCGCCCGTTTTTGATGTAGCCCACCAGACGCATCGTCCGCAGAATCCGGAGTTGGTGGGACACTGCCGACTCGCTCATCCCAACCGCAGCAGCCAGGTCGCGCACCCGCATCGACTGGAGCGCCAGCGCCGAAAGGATACGCCAGCGGTTCGGATCGCCGAGGACGCCGAAGAATTCGGCCATGCGCTGGGCTTTTTCCAGACTGAGGACGCGATCGAAGGGGAAATCGAGCCGATCGCAGGCGCAGTCGCTATCCGGCGCGCCCGGGGGCGGGGCGAGAGATAAGTCGGGAGTGATATCTGCCATCCAAGACCAAAAAGTTAAGGTTTCCGAACGAATACCTGAACGACTGTTCAGGCGACAAAATATTCGCTAATATAAATTCAATGAATGAATGTTCATGCTTTCAGCTTGACTGCATCCGATCCGACTACTACACCTGAGAGGGACTTTTATGGCAACCGTAACCCAAGCCGCCTGCGCCTGTGCGCCCTGCGTCTGCACGGTCGATCCGGCATCCGCGATTCAAAAAAACGGTAAAAGCTACTGCAGCGATGCCTGCGCTAACAACCACCCGGAAGGTGAGTCGAGCTGCAGCCAGTCGAGCTGTGGCTGTTGCAGCTAAGCAGCCGACAGGCTCGCAGTATCTTAGAGGTCGGACTTTCTAGCAAAGTTCGGCCTTTCGTTTTTGGGAGTACTCCAAGAATATATCTGTCCGGAAGTCGCTGATGAAGGCTGAGCTTGTCGTTCGCGTAGCGTCGGCCTCGCCGATCGCGTGGATATGCCGCACTTTCGCCTCGCGAAGGCGAGGCTAGCGACAACGCTCAGCGATCGAATCCCAAACGGTGATTATTTCCGTGGAGTATCCTGAGCGAGCTCTCTCGGGCAAGTTCTCTCAGGCAAATCGAAGCCCTATCCCCGCGCGATTGTCGGGTCATCGTTACTAACCGCATAGGAGCACCAATCACTCCAGCTTCCAGCGTAGAGCTGTGCCACGGTCGGCATTGCCGGATCGGCTTCGCGCGCCAGCTCCAGCGAGAGCAAATTGACGCAGGCCGTGACGCCGGAGCCGCAGTAGACGATCGCCCGCTCGCAATCGGCGATCGCATCCCAGCGCTGCCGCTGCGCTGCCGCCGGAAGCGCCGCGCCCGTCTCGTCCGTGACGCCCTGCCAAAATCGCTCGATCGCGCCGGGAACGTGACCGGCGTAGGGGTCGATCGGTTCGGTTTCACCGCGATAGCGTGCCGGACTGCGGGAATCGACGATCGCGACTTCGCCCGTTTGGCTAGCTGCCAGAACGTCCTCGCGCGTTGCGATCCAGTCCGACCGAGTGCGAGCGGCAAAAGAATTTTCCATCTCCACTGACGGCACGTCTGCGGTCACGGGCAGCCCCGCCGCCGTCCAGGCCGGGAAGCCCCCGTCGAGAATCGAGACGCGATCGTGACCGCAATAGCGCAGCATCCACCACAGCCGCGCCGCAAACGCAAAGCGCGAGTCGTCGTAGGCCACGACGTTCGTGACGCCACGTTTGATGCCGAGCCGCGAGAAGGTTGCTTCCATCGCCGCGATCGAGGGCAGCGGGTGGCGTCCGCCGTGTTGCTGCACTGGCGCGGACAGGTCGCGATCGAGACTGAGATACGCCGCGTCGGGAATGTGGCCGATGAGATAGTCGCGCTCGCCGCGATCAGGATCGCTGAGGGTAAAGCGACAGTCGACGACGACCGGCGGGCGATCGGACTCGATCGCCCGCGCAAGGTCGGTCGGCGAAATCAGCAGAGATTGCGTCACGGATTCAGGCAAATTCAACGACCGAAAGACACCACTGAATCTACACGATCGCGCGGCTCGCTCGACCCCATCTAAGCGGGCGGGGTCGAGGCCGCTTCTTTGGCGCTGTTTTCCATAAATTGCAGCGTCCGCAGTAGGCGCACCGATGCATCGTAGGACTCATCGATCAGCTCCTGGCGCTCCTCGCCCGACTCCACGTCGTCATCGACGAGCAGGTTCAAAAAGCCGATCATCGGGTTGAGTCGCGTCCGCACCTCGTAGGACATATCCATCAGCGTTTCGACGCGGGCCCGCTGGAGCGCGTCTTTATTCTCCTGGGAGAACTGAGCGTCGTAGAGCTTGGCGTACGCGCCGCCTTTGGCGATGAGCTGGTTGTGCGAGCCGACTTCGACGATGCAGCCCTTTTCCATCACGACGATTTTGTTGGCGTTGCGGATGGTCGAAAGGCGGTGGGCGATTACCAGCGTCGTACGATCGTGACACAGCTCCTCGATCGCCTGCTGCACCAGCCGCTCCGAGACCGTATCCAGGGCGCTCGTCGCCTCGTCGAGGATCAGCACGTCCGGATCGCGCAGCAGCGCCCGCGCGATCGCCAGCCGCTGCCGCTGCCCGCCCGAGAGCATCACGCCCCGCTCGCCGATCTCCGTGTCGAAGCCTTCAGACATATTGACGATAAATTCGTAGGCGTTGGCCCGCTTGGCGGCGTCAATTAAGTCCGCTTCGGTTTTGTTTTCGCTGCCGTACATCAGGTTGTAGCGAACCGAGCTATTGAACAGGAACGTGTCCTGGCTGACGACGCCCATCGCCCGACGCACCGATCGCATCGAAAAGTCGCGCAGGTCGACACCATCGACCGTGATGCGACCGTCCGTCGGGTCGTAAAAACGCGGCACGAGGTCGGCGAGGGTAGATTTGCCCGCGCCGGAGGTTCCCACGAGCGCCACCGTTTCGCCCCGCTCGATATCGAGAGAAATATCGTTGAGCGCCGGCTCGGTCGCGCCGGGATAGCCAAAGTTGACTCGCTCGAAGCGAATGCGACGCTTGATGCCGGTGTACTCGCGATCGCCCTGGCGCATAAACGGCTTGTCGGAGGTATCGAGAAATGCCGAAACGACGTTAATGCTGGCGGCGCAGTTGGCAAATTGGCCGCGCGTGCGGTTGAGCTGGGCAACGAACGGCAGCAGGCGAAACAGCAGCACCAGATAGGTCAGCAGCACGCCGGAGAGCGAGTCGAGGCTTTCGGCGAAGAATGTCCGGCCCCACAAAATGATGATCAGCAGGGACGTAATGCCTGCCATTTCATTAATCGGCGAGACGAGCGCGAAGTTGAGCTGCGAGAAAAACGAGGCGCGGCTGCGCTCGTGGATCAGCCCCGAAATCGTGGCGATTTCTTCTTCTTCTTCTGCCACGGTTTTGACCAGGCGAATCCCGCGCAGCACTTCGATCAGGCGCGAGGTTTGGGCGGCTGACTTGTCTGAGAGGATGCTGCCATACTGCTTGGCGCGGTAAATCGAAATCTGGTTGAGCAGAGCGGCCACCGAGAGGGAGATGATGGCGACGATCGTCAGCTGCCAGGAAATCGAGAGCAGTAGGAGAACGAACCCGAAAATCGTGATCGATGTGGAAGCCAGGCCGATCGCCGAGGTCAACGCCGTCGTCGTGCGGCTGATTTCGGTGCCGAAGCGATTGGTGATGTCGCCGATTTTGAACTTCGTGAAGAAGTCGAGATCTACCGTTAGCAGCAGCCGCAGCGCCGACACCTGGAGACCGGTAGTGGCGCGGCGGCTCAGCATGCCGTTGATATAGGTAGTGATGTAGGCGGTTAGGTTCTTCAGGCCCATCGCCACCAGGATTACCGAGACGAGAACCAAGCCCTGCCATTTTTCGGGGAACGGATCGGCGATCGCCAGGATTCTCGATAGGATTGGTGGCCCCCCTTCTAATGTCGCATCGGAGAAATTGAGCAGCTTGAGGACGATCGGCACGATAAGTGCCACGCTCACGCTGTTGAAAAGCGCACCCGAGAAGCTCGCAATCAGTGCCAAAAACACCAGCAGTGGGTATTTCTTGATGATGCCGACAATAAACGAACGGGGAGTCATACCAATTTTTAGGTGCGTTATCTAGATTGAAGCACGGTGGATTCTATTGAAGCCGATCGGTGGTTTGTAGAAGCGGCTGACTGCACTGGGAGCCGAAGCCCCGCCGAAGCCTCGCCGATGCCCCACCGACGCCAGCTAGCCACACCGGGGCAGCGCTTCGATAACACCGCGCAGTGATGCCGCCATGCGCTCCATGCTGTAGGCGTCGCGGCAGCGCTCGTAGCCTTGACGTCCTTTTTCAATCGCCGTATCCCAGCGATCGAAAATCTCGCGGATGGCGCGGGCGAGGGCCTCGGGAGACTGGGGCGGCACGAGGAAGCCCGTCTCGCCGAGAATCTTGGGAATATCGCCCACGGTCGTCGCCAAGATCGGTTTTGCCATTGCCATCCCGTCCGTGATTTTTAAAGGGAACTGCGCCAGTGCCGTGGGTGTTTCGTGCTGGGGCACGACGAGCGCGTGGGCAGCGGCGACCACCTCTGGCATGCGCTCGTAGGGCTGGGCGGGAAGCTGGATCAGCCACTGCGGCCAGCGCTCTGCCAAGGTTCGATCGTAGCAGTCATAGGGGCTACCGCCCACGATAACCAATCGGAGATCGTCGATACCGAGTAAATCGAGCGCCGCGAGTACGTCTTCGGCTCCTTTGTGTTTGCGGGGCGCGCCGGGGAACATCAGGATGCGATATCCGGCCAGGCCATATTTTTCGCGGCTGGCCTCGGGGTCGTAGCGCTTGGGGTCGAACAGCTCGAGGTTTTTGCCGTTGGGCACGTACGCGCCGCCGAAGCGATCGTTGAGGAACTTGGTGTGGACGGTGATGCCATCCGCGCGCCGCGCCCGAGCTTCGGTAAAGCGGAGATAGCTTGGAAAGGCGGGATCGCGCAGCCGACCGTTGGGCTTGAGCAAGTCTCGAAGGAATGTTTTGAGGCTCGGGCGATAGGTGAAGCTTTCGCCGCCCAGCCAGCCCAGCTCCCAGTCATCGACATCGAGCACGACCGGCGTGCGCCGCAGCCAGCGCAGCACCAGCGCCACCCCGAAGGTGTCGGGACGCGGACGCAGGGCGTAGACGACATCGCCGGAAACCCGGCGCGCCAGACGGTAGGCGGACAGGAAAAATCCGGGAAAGAAGCAGAGGCGCTCGACGCGGACGGGATAAGGCAGATCGGAGAAGTCTACGCGCTTGTCATCTGGTGCGTAGCCGAGCAGCTCGACACCGTAGCCAGAGGCACGCAGCGCCTCCGCCAGCAAAAACACGCGCGAACCATACCAGCGCCCCTCGCCTTCCGAGGAGAGATTCCCGACGATAATTGAGATTTTCACTGGTGACCTCTCGACAGTCGGAACGATCGCGGGCGGGCTCAGCACTCGCGATCGTCCATCAGCAGGGTAGCGAGCGATATCGATCCCTATCGGGATCGGCCTGTAGTCGCGATATCACTTCATCCGCACGGATTGACCGCACAGCCGGACGAGCGCGACGCAAGCGTCATTTTCCGCAGCGCGACATCGGGCAATGATTCTAAAGAAACTGCCACCGAAATTGCAGCTAAATTTAGGAGCCAAACTGACAACCAAATTTGTAGCTCTGGGGTCAATCTATCGTTGCAAGCAGAGCGTTTCGCAGCGATTCCAGAATGGAAATTTCGGATACAGCAAGAGCCATAAACCGCTTCAGAGCTTGATTTGTGTAAATGCCAGGACCCGGACTTGAACCGGGGACACGAGGATTTTCAACCCCCTGAACCAGCGCCAGAACCCGCCCCTCGTGGGGGTTTGAGGATGACCATTCTTTTTGCAGACGTTTTTGGAGACATTCTAGCGGAAGAATTGGACATTTTCGGGCGCTTCGTCCCGCCACATCTCGATTTTGTCTTCAGACTGGACGTAACTCAGCCCTTCGGAAACGAGACGCCCCTCTTCTTCCGTCGTTAGGGTCAAACTCACCGTGTACGCGAGCGCGGGGTAGACCCGAATTCGCCGCAGGCGTAGAGGCACGTCTCGACTGGCGAACTTGCGGGTTTCGCCGACGTTGATATTGAGAATAGTATCCTCGGAGAGAGCGGCCAGAGCTTCGAGCCGCTGCACGGCGAGATCCTCGGTCGCCCCCTTCACCGTCATCTTGCGACGCGAACTAAGTCGAGCTGTTGCGTGGGCCACCCCAGAGTCGAAGCCACCTGCGCCGCCCATCGCCGTTTTTACTTCCTGCCACGAGATATTCCGACGCGGGTTCGGGATCGCGACCTGGCGTTTGATTGCACGAATCGACCGAAAATCGGCGCTGGCCTGAGTCCAGGGTGGTTTGGGGACGGAGTAGTAAAACAGGGTTAGGCGGCGGCGCTGGTGCTCCGGAGTCCACAGCCCCTCACCTTCCACATTCCCCACGTAGCCCACGTCGCGATTACCTAGGAGCTGGGCCGTGGCCATCGCGCCGTGGACGATCGACGTAACCTCGCGAGGCGTGCCGTACACGCGGATACTCTCGTCGGGCGCTTCGCGATCGGGCTGAATCTCAATCGCGCGATCGGGCGCTGTGGACTGCGCCGCCAGGTGAGAGTTGACGGCATCGTCAATATCGGCGCTGACGATAAACGTGCCCTCAGAGAGAGCGTCCCAACCTTCCTCGACCAACGACTCCCAAAAACCGCGCCAGCCATTGCTGCGGATTTTCTCGATACGACGATCGCGCCAACTGGCAATCGTCCAGGAGTCGGCCCCTTTTGCGCCCCAAGACTGCTTCACGAACCGAGCGCCCCGCTCGCCTAACACCGACTCGAGCGCGCCCTGAGGCAGTCGCTTAATAAAGGCTCGCCCCGCCATATAGGCCCGAGCCGCCGCGTTCGAGCCCTGAAGGAATCCAATACCCCGCAGCGTCGCCTTTGTCTCACCCCAAAGCTCCTCAAGCGCCTCAGAGCCAGACGACTGGAGGATTGACGTAGCCAACGCTCGACCGCCGATCACAGGCACGACCATCGACACGCCCGCGCCGAGCAATATCGACGCGCCCCATCCAAGGCCGCGACCCGCCAGCCCGCCAACGAGGCTCAGCGTGGCGTCGTTGCGAGCCTGGATCGCCTGCTTGATCTCATCGTCTGACGCCTGCCAGTCGAAATTTGCGAGAAAATCGAGCGCCGACACGAGCCCGCGCAGAATCGCTCCAGCCCCGCGCATCAGCCAGTTCGCCAAGCCTGAGAGAGCCCGACCGAGGAAGCCGACCACCCGACCGAAGAACCCCGAAATTCGCCCGAGTAAACCACCCTGCTCGTTGCCCTTCAGAACCGGAGGGGTGAACTCGATCGTCTTCAGGCCGTTGCCGTCGGACAGAGCCTGCCGAATTTTTCGGCTGTTGCGGAAGAACCTTAGCGCCATAGATCGCCCCTCTCGTTCTCGAGGTTGACCTCCCGCGCGAATGGGCGGGGCGTACGATCGTTTGCCTTAAAAAATCCCGAATCGTTGATGGTCGAGAGTAGGTCACGCAGGTTATCGGCAGCGCCTGGGTCGTTGGGGTCGAACGAACCGCCGCCGAACATCCGCTTTGCTCGTACCAGCGAGTCAATCAGGTCGAGGACTTGCGTCGGCGATCGCGTCAGCGCATTTCGCGAAACTTCTGTACCAGCCAGGATTAACGACAGCGACTCGAACACCGAACCCTCCTCCTGCTCTTCCATCACGAGCAGCGTTCCCTCCGCTTCCTGATAGAGATCGAGCAGCGTCTTCTCGTCCGTATCTTCCAGGTCGAAGGCGTACGGCACTTTCTTCTCGACCTGGTTCCCTCGATAGCCCAAATAGCCAGCGTTGGCAGCGGCGTAGCTTTGGGCCACGATCGCGGCATTTTTTGCTCCGACAATCTCGAAAGCTAGCCGGGGGATTGCGCCGGTCGTCATAATCGAATTCTGCATCGACTCAACCGACAGCGAGTACAGCTCAGCCATGAACTCGGCCATGTTCGGCACGACGATCTCCTCCTCCTCTTTCTCTTTCGTGAGGGGATTCGTATCGGCAATTTTGATTTTGACGGGGAACTGGCCGATAGTGGAATCGACCTGGTCGAGCAGGTGGGCCAACTGTTGGGGAAGAGAGGCCACGCGGACGGCGATCGCGTCGGGGTCGCCCTCACCAGGAGGCCGAAGCGTGAGAGCGCGCGGATCGAGCGGGCCGGGCAAGTCTTCCTCACCGGAGTAAGTGAGGTTCGGCAGGATCGCAGGAAACTCCAGATCGAAAACCCCCAGGTACTGGAAGACGTGATTTAGCAAAAAGAGCTGGTTCACGCCGCTGACGATATCTCGCGTCGTCCCGATAATTCTGAAGCCGAGCGGACTGTCAGGGTTGGGCTTCACGTCAATCGCCTGATATTCCTTCTCGCCCGCCCCAGAGCTGACCGAAATCGGGTAGCTCTCGCCCCTGCCGTGGATTTCGAGCAACGCGGAGGAAGTCGTCGGGGCAAGGTTCCCGAAGGTGCTCCACCCGCCGTAAGTCACGTACTCTGGAGCGCTTGCCCCCGTCGCGATAAACGAGGCGAAAACCGAGCCAGAATACCCCCACGCCGCCCGAGTCGTAGCGGCATCTTCTCCCATCAACCCCTGGTAGAGGCGATCGCGTACAGCCCCAGCGGGATCGTAAATCGCGTGCTGCGCGGCCAGGGAGAGCTGAGGGTTTAGGGCCGGGAGCAGCGCGACAGCCGCCGCTTGAACCTCGGCGCGCTGCTCGGGCGAGGCGAGCCGGAAGGTGGCCTCGAGGCCGAGCCCACCACCGACGGCGGGCAGGTTCAGCGTCCCGAACGGCGTCGAGACAGCCAGAGAATCGATCCAGCTCACCCCACCCTCGACCGCCGCCGTCATCACCTCGTCTACCCGTATCGTCTCGCGTTGAATAGCCGCCGACAGCGCCTGAGCGTCCGCGCCCCAGTCGAAAAACGGGAGATCGATCCGGGATATCAACCCAGAGGCGATCGTGTTGTCAAAGAACGCCGACGCCCCCGAGAGCAAGCCCCGATGTCGAGTCCCCGTGTAGGTGGCCATGACGTGACCTCGACCGCCCCTCAGGCCAAAACTGGCGGTGTCCGGCGTGCCATTCCAGTCGTTGATATCGACGCCAGGAGGCGGGTCTTCAGAAGCCGGGATGCCGGGAGTAATTTCTACGGCCAGATTTAGCCCAATCGTCACCTCTGTCGCGCCCAGCTCGCCAAGAAGGCGCTCGCGGTCGGCGGCAGAGGGCAAATTGACGGTCAGCGGCCTCAGGACGTAATTACGCGGCATCAGTCGTCACCCTCCTGACCCTGGCGCTGCCCCTCTTCGCTTCGATACTCAGCCGTGGCGTCACGCGCCTCGGGCGTCGAGTCGGGCGGCGTCGTCTTCCAGGAGCCATTGCCGATCGCGGCGATCAGCTCATCAAGACTTTCCCCCACGTCGCCATCTACAGCCTGGGAGACGAGCTGAATCGCGGCCCGAAGGCTCGACGGCGACTCAGCCTTGAGCCCGCGCACAATCTCGACGGCAACCTGAATCTGGGATAGATACCCCGCAACGGTTTCTGTGTCCTCGGAGCGCCAGACGGGGATGGAGGCGACACTGCCGCCGAGGATCGTCGCCGCCGCTGAGTCGGAAAAATCGAAGGCGTTGACAAGCGCCTGATTGACGAGATTGCCCCGATACCCCAAAAAACCTGCGTTCGCCTTAGAGTAGCTCTGCCCGACAGTTGCGGCGATCTTCGCCTTAATCGCCTCGGAGCCGCAGCGTAAGGTGGCACTGAAGTTCGCCTCGGTCTGGGCCGCGATTTGGTGCTGCATCACCAGCATGTCGAGCAACATCTCAGCAATCGACTCGTAGCCAGCATTCGAGACGTTAAAAGCTCCACCGACAGGAGCCTTGACGGTCAAATTCGCGGGGAACAGCCCGATTACCGAATCGAACTGCTCGTACATGGTCTTAATCATCTCGACCAGCGATCGCACCTCGTACTCCGAGCGCGCCTCTCCCGTGGCGGTCGCCTTCAGGCCCGGCAGCTCTCCCGGCAGCTCGCTATGGGCCACGCCGGTAATCTCCGAGATGTCGTACACGACATCCTGGGTCTCGGAGTCCAGCTCTAGGTTCTTAGTGGTGTTGCGGAGGAGCTTGCGAAGCATCGCCTCCATATCGCGGCAGTTGCAGCTCATACCGTCGTCATCTCCTGGGTCGTCGTTACGGGGCGGGTCGATCGCGGGCTCGTCACGCTCTGGCCATTCGCAGCGATCCTCCTGGCCCGCACGTGGGATGACATCGAAGCTGTAGGTTCCCACCGAGTCAATCTGAACCCGTTCGCCGCCGCACTGAGACCAGGTACTCCCGGCGGAGCTGATAATCGTCCTAAAGATATTTCGGCCAGTGCGACGGGAACGCCAGCCCCAATACTGCGCCGTGGACTCCCACCCCGATCGGTCGGTTCCGTTGCGAGCAGACTGCGTCTCGACGAATTCCTCGTGTAGGTCCGAACGAAACCTGTAGCTGACGATCCGCCGTCGCCCCTGGTCGTCCGAGCGAGAGGCGTCTATTGGCCCTCGAAAGTAACCGGAGCCATCAGCCTTAGCGATCCAGCCGCAGCCCCGCCCAGACTGAGTGACGACCCCCTCTCGATAGATCGTCACCGAGCAACCCGTCGGGACGATCGGCCCAACCCGGCCACCGTCACTACCGCCACCGCCACCGCCGCCGCCACCGCCGCCCTCTGGCGGCTGCGGGTAGATTTCCTCAATCCAATCGGGCAGCGTGCCGTCGGCAACGGGGTCGATTCCAATCGGGTTCAGCACGTCAATTACGTCACCCAGCATCTCGACGATCAGATCGCCTAGCGATTGGTCGAAGTCGTTCCGCGTCCACTCGTAGCCGATCTCGACCGCATTGAGGAACCGAGCCAGCGCTTGGCGGCGCGCAGCATCCGCCAGCGATGACAGCGTACCGACGACATCCCCAAACGATGGCGCGCGATCGAGGACGTTATTGAAGCGATCCATCCAGCCCTCGCCCAGCTCCATCGACTCCAGGTCGAACAGGTTCGAGGCATCGGGAACCGTGTCGTATCCGCCAACTGGCAGAAGGACTTCGGGCAAGATTTCGGTTTCCTCAAAAGTCGGGGACATCGGCAGGTTTAATCGCTGGCGTAGTTGGCGTCGGTGCTGCGAACCTCAAGCGGGAAGAGGTGGCGGCGCTTGTCGCGGTTGATGGCCTGACGCGCCAGATATGCCGCCTTTCGGCGTGGCGTACGGCAGTAGCGCGGGTACTGAACCCGTGGGATCGGATTATCGCGAACGGGCGATCGCCGGTTGTCAAATATCGCGAGGTTGAGCATTAGCCGCACACCGTAAGAGAGAGGGTCGCATTTGACTCGCTGACGGCGTACAGCGCGCCCGAAAAGCCGTGGAGGTCGTAACTCGACCCTTTATCGAGCAGCAGCACGCCGGAGCCCTGGGACGGCTCGGAGTCGAGGCCAATCCACGTCTTGACGCTGGACTGAGACGAGATTGCAAAATACGATCGCCCGACCTGGGCAGGGGCGATCCGAATCGGGCTCGCGCCGACCGAGATAAGCGCCTCGGTGCAAGTCGAGAACGACCCAGGATCGCCAAAAGCAGACCCGCCGCCGCCGCCTTCCTCCGCAACTGGAAGTTCGACGACGCCGCACCCAAAAACAACCAGCTCGTCATCGGCTTTTAGTCCGCCGTGACCCACGTCTCGAACCCTCGCCCCAAGCTTCACCCCCGGCCCGATCGCAAAGTCGCCGTTATCAGTAAAAAACTGCATCAGGTTCAGAGCGTAAGACGGCGGGCGGTTCAGACAAGAAACGCGAGACAGTTCGAGCCACTCATCATCGACCGACTGCAAAAGCTGCAACTCAACGCGGGGAGATTCCCACTCGACCTTACGGATAGCTTTAATCCGCTCGGCTCGTGTCATCTCGGGCTCCAGCTCGGGAATCTCCGCCGGAGGCAAAGACGAAACGGCAATTCTTAACCGCAAAGACTGGAGATAGCAATCCCCCTCCTCGCCATGCTCAAAAAACGAGATTATTCCGCCACCAGACGCCCCGTAAATCCGCTTTTGCGTAGAGAATGTCGGCATAGAAACAGCGAGGATAAGCACCATGTCGAGCTTCAACCCAGGCAACAGCAGCCTGCAATCGGCGACCCGAGAAGATGCGTTTCTGGAGTCATTGCAACTCTATCGCAAAAACCTCAATGACGACGCATTGGCAGACATTGAATTCACAGTAGCGGAGAACTTAACCCAACTCCGAGTTAACGCCATCATCCCGATTGTCTCCACACCTTCAGCCACTGGGACTCTAGCCATTGAACCAGTCGAAGAAAGCTCGTTCTCCTGGCAAAGCGACCCGACATCTGACGCAACGGCTTCGACTCTTATCGGTCAGTTTTTCCTAATAACAAACCAGCTAAATACTTCGGCAGGAAATAACCAAGAAGAGGGCGTGGGCGACCCAATGCAGCTTCAAATCAACACGGACAACGGGACGGCAACCATTGCGGCTCGAATAACGCTAGAAGATACCGACGAGCCCTACGGTGGGCTGGCTTTTTCGGCGAAAGAGTTCACGTAGGGACGCCAGGAAGCCAAGCAAAAAGCGAGGCAGAGACCTCGCTTCAAGACTTTTCTATTACGACCGAGACCGACAGCGGTTCCGGTCGCCTTACTTTTGGGTATCGATAGATATCGAGACTCCTTCGCGTAATTCCGCTGGTTTGATAGCCGGGTGGAAAGGGCAGGGTCACGACCCGTGGCTCGGGCGAGTCGTCGATCCAGATCAACTTATCCTCGCCGATCTCAGTCCCGCCGCCGTCGAGATAGTAGACGGGGCGCAGGACGATGCCGCCAGAGTGACGCTTCTTCCAATCCGCCCAGTTATCGACGGTGAACTGAAGCCGGAACCGTTCGGAAAATTCAACCTCGGCGGTACGTATCCAGTCGCGAAACGGGAGGTCCAGCGTAGCGAAGGCTTCCCAGGTTACGGGCATTCCTCGAAATCCTCGCCTTGCGTGACCTCATCGTATTCGCCACCGCCCAGGTACTCGTCAAGCCGTTCCGGAGTCGCGGCTTCGAGAACGCCGCGCTCGCTCAAGACGTAGTACTGGGCAGTCGAACCGGGCGGCAGCGATGAGTGCAGAATATCGCTAAAGCCCGGATCGCCTGGAAGCATGATCAGCCGTCCGACGGTGGCACTGTTTACGACCATCCTGCTGGTAACGTAACGCCATCGGAAATCATGGTCGAGACGGTATCGACATCGCCCGTGCCTCCGCCCTCGATCGCCTTCCGAGCGCGCACAGGAGAAAGGATTTCCGTGCCGTCCGTGGCGATGATTGAGTTAGGAGACAAAATCCCCTTGACCGTCGCAGGCATGACCTGAACCCCGAGCGCTGCGAGGTCAGTAGCCCCGATCTTGTTGCGGACTTCGACGGGCTGACGCCAGCAGTAATCAACCCCGCCTACGTCGATGAACACCATGACCGACTTCTCCGAGGCAGCAGGCCGCGCAGGGGCTACCTCACGCTTAATTGAACGGAGGGCGGGGTTGGTGAGTTGCCCCTTATCGACAAAGGATGTGACGCCAGAGGTCTTAATTTGAGCGCGGGCAGGCTTAGGTCGATCGGTGCCGAAGACGACCGGCTTGGCGAGCGTAGCCCCCTCTACATCGGTGTGACCGAAGATGGCTCGATCGGCGGCAGCGAGAGGAGAGTTCCAGCCGTAAAGGACGGTTGCAACATTCTGTAATCCAACGAACACAGGGGTCCGATCGCGATATCTGTTAGGCATTTCTCAGAAAAAATGAAGGACTAGGGGGAATTAGGAAACCGGGGCGGCTTCCTGGAGGTAGTCCTCAATCGAGAACGCGATCGCAGCCCCTGAGGCGCTGGAAAGCGAGCAGTTAACGTCAATCGTTACCGTCTCGTCGTCCGTGTCGATCGACATCGAGACCGGATCGCCGATAACACCGGCCAGAAGGTCTCGCCCTTGGATCGTGTGGGCGATCGCCATAATTGCGCCGGGAAGGGTCGCGGCCTGAACGTCGCTGACGGGGTCGGGAGTGAAGCTGAAGCCGTCATCCGTCTCGTCAAGAAGGCTCGTTGTCAGGACGCCGTTTCCGTCCACTTCTGAAGTGAGGGGCAGTACAGCCAAAATTCGCAAGCTGCTCGCGTTCCCCGTGAAGGTTAGCCCCACGGAGCCTGCTGCATCAGACTTCAGATTCGATCGGTAAAGAAATAGCGCCTCAGCGAGAGCGCTTTCGTACGTTGCGCTAGACAGAGACGAATTGCCGGTGTCGATAATTGCCATGTGATTGATACTTGGTGTTGCTGAACAAGGAATAAACCAAATACATGGACTAGGCAATAGGTCAACAAGGCTCGTGAATGCTTTGTGCAACTTATAAGTTGAGCAAAAGACTTGGGCCTTTCCGTGAGGATTTAAAACATAGCCAGACCCACCGCCACTAGGCCGGTCTAGCGCAGCTTCGACGAGCCTTGACGAGTGCTGGCACGAATAGAAGCTCATCTTGGTATTGACGTAGGCGGCAGCGGTGTGCGGGAAAGAACTGTATTGACTATTCCTGTAAACCCACGGACGAGAAAAGGTAGGCGATCGAAAAGAGCGAAAAAAACCGTGTTAGTACCATTTGCCCCTAAAACAGAAGCGGGCAACATGAAAGTGTTCCCAGCCAAGAAGCCGAGTCCTTCGTAGTACTACGAAGAACCAGCTTCTCTGGCAACAGTGAGAATCAAGCACAAATGGCTCTAACAAACCCTCCTCTTCTTCAGAAGGAGCGCCTAAAGCAGCTCGAAATTTACGACGTCGAGCAGATGAAGTCTGGCGGATCTACGGCCACGCCAATCACCCAGGCGTTCGACCCCCCGGTCCAAGCGAAGAAAATTGAAGGTCAACTAGCTCAGTCCAGTACTCACACCACGCTTCTCTACGTCGTGACGGAAGACGGCAAGTTTATTCCCTACGAGTTAAACCCCGGAGGCTCTTTCGTCTTGGACGAGCTGACCAACGTAGCAGGACTTCGAGTCGGCAGCGTCCGCGCTGAAGCCTCTGAGGACTACTTCAGCTATGCCCAAATCAAGGTTTGGTCTTAGTCTTCTAAACCTCTAACCCTTCCTTTTCGATACAACAAAAGTAAGCACTCCCAAGTACTGAGCTAATGGCAATTAATAACGTCGCGCTACGGCAAGAATTCACGCAACAGCGCGCAGGCGAACCCGACGCCTACAAGACTCAAATTTCCGTTGCGGCTGGCGTCTCGACGGTCGATAACAGCGACCTTCCGGCTGGTGCAATGCAAGGCGCGAGCCTGACCATCTCGGCAAGCCACGCTAACCCCGGCGTGGGAATCGTGTCGGGCGCAAATGGCGAGATTGGCGAAATCAGCCCTCTGGGCGCTTTCGAGATCGCCCGACCGTTCGAGCAGGCGATCGCGCTAAGCGTAATGGCCGGTCAGCCCGATGGCGTGTACGTGTTTTACACGTCTGTCGCACCGCTCGAAGACGTATAACCCATAAGGAGTTTCGCCGATGAGCGATTGGGCGCTTCAACTTCAAATAATCGGCTTAACCGTTGGAATCCTTCGTGGCGCGATCGTGATTTACGATCGATTCCGAGCCTCACAGGAGCGAGTCAGGGCGGAGCAACAGCGGATGAAGCGGCGTATTCGAGACCTCGAACTCCGAGCGGCCTACCTCGAGGACTATCTCGCAGGGAAGGCTGACGGTTTTATTCCGCTTCGGGACGCTTCGCCTTGCCAGGACTAGCGTAAGAGAACATTTCCGGCCTCTATCTGGATCCTCAGCAGCCACAGCGCGATCGCGTTGTGGCTGTTTTCTTTCACCTAGCGAGTAATTTCTACGACCCGGAACACTGCCCGCCCACGAGCGCAGAGTTTCGCCCAGTCCACCAACGCCTCACCTCGGGTCGCGTACACACGGAAGGGCTCGACCTCAGCCACCTCGCACAGCTCGCCGCCGTAGTTCACACCATCGGGGTCGCCAGCCATGCAGATATGCCAGGTTTTAGTTGTGCCGTCGAGACCGGCTGGCAGCAGGACGGCGACGAACCCGACGGGGTTCCACTCGGAGAGCGTCTCAGCGTCAGCGATCGCGTCGGCCTCGCGGTCGTAGATTCGACCGCCTTCGATTCCTGCGAGCGAGCAGGCGATTCCGTCGTCGGGGCCAAAGCCGGTGCGGCATGACTTGCGGACGATCCAGCGATCGCGATCGACTGGCTCAAAGGGTGGGGTCGGCATGGCGCGTCAAGCCTCGCGTTGGTAGCTGTTGAGGGGAAGCGGTCGGCTGCAAGCTTCGCAGATGCAAAAGGGTGGTTCTGTCGCGTAGTCCGGAGGGTAGGGATTGAAGCGGATGACGTGGATTCTGTGCTTCCAGAGGTGGGGGCGATGCAGGACGAGCCGGGACGGGAGGTCACAGTAGGGAGCGATTAGCTCCTGGAGCCAGTCGTGGTCGAGCCGTCGCAGGAGATGCTCGGTCGATTCGTAGGGACGCCGACAGGGACGACCGCAGACCTCGCAGCTATCGCCTGCCATGAGCTTCATCCATTCGACCCAGGTGGCGTCAGGCGATAGGCGTTGGGCCATTTGCCGCTTCCGTTCTTCCCAGGTTTCGATCGAGGGCCACTGCCGCCGACGGGTCGAGACGAGCGCCTGTATACGCGCCTGGAAGCTCACGAGCTACCCTCCTGGACGCAGGCGACGAGCGAGAGCGCCTGCCGGGCCTCCCAGGCGGCAGTCTGGTCGCGCTCGGAGAACAGCGCCAGCGCCTGACGCAACAGCTCCTCGGGTATTCGGGAAACCATGTCTTGCAGCAGTCCCGGTATCTGCTTCCAGAGGGGCAGCAGTCGGCACAGCGGCTCGGGCGAGGCCAGGGCGACACGGATGGTTTCCGATCGTTCGAGCCAGGGCGTGATCGTGCCGTCGTCGCGTAGGCACGCTACCCGATCGAACTCGCGATCGCGCTGAATAACCACGACGGTCTCGCCAGAGCTTTCAACGGCGTCACCAACCCCCAAAGGAGAGCCGTAGAGAGTCTCTAGGGGAGGGTCAAAACTCGAAAAACTGTCATCATTGTCATCAAACGCCTGAAACCCTTGCCCTGAGGGCGTTTCGTTGATGACACCTACCTTGTCATCATTGTCATCATTGTCATCAAACTGAGTGAGATTTGATGACAGATCTGGTAATGATGACAGGTTGATGACAGGGTTGTCATCATTAAAAACCTTGTCCCCGTAAGGGTTTGAAGAGTTTGATGACAATGATGACAGTTTTTTAGAATCACACTCTTCTATGTCATCGTTCGCTGACAGCAATTCGACCGATCGCCCACGCGATCGCGTCTTGGCGAGGCCCATATTTTCTAGTTCCTTGAACCAGCCTTTGACTGTTTCGGCTTTACTCTTGCTGCCGTAGTTGAACCGGCGTCCGAACCCGGCGTACACGTCGCGCGGGCTCAATATGCCCTTGCGATCGAGGTTCTCGAGGATTTTGGCCAGGTGGGGCGTGATGTTGTTGCCGCCGGTCTGGTTCTCTGCGTAGAGGGACTGGATTTGCGCGATCGAGAAATCGACGACCGCGATCGCGGCTTCGACGGTCGTCAGCGGGATTTCGTCGGGCGGTAGTGCGTCGCGGCGATCGCCCGCTGCCCAGTTGAGGACATGCAGGTTCATCGCGACCTTGCCGATTCGACCGTCGGACTTGCCGTAGTACGAGGCCATCGCTGGGCGGGTCTCTGCGCAGCGGGCGCGTTCGTAGTCATTGCGGCGGGCGAGGAACCGGCGGCTGGCGTCGGGGGCGAGGTGGTAAGCCATCGGTGGCAGGTTGTCGATCGCCTGGTAGAGGGCCGCGAGCCGACTGGTGATGTCGATGCGTCCGCCGATCTCGGTGATGATGTTTTCGGCGACGGGCTGATTTACGAACATAAATCGCGACCATTGGCCGTTACTGTCTGAGCCGTCGCCCATCAGTCCGAGCAGCACCTCGGGTTGGATCGCGCCGACGATCGCGAAGTTCACGGTGTCGATGTCGTCCTGGATGCCGCCCGATCGCAGCACCTTGCCGCCCTGGCCGTCGTAGAGGCTGAGGAGCTGCTCTTTGTCCGCGCCGCCCTTGCGATAGGCGTCGAGGTTGCCAAACAGTGCAGCCAATTCGTCGCAGAGGTACAGCAGCCCATTGCTGGGCTGGCGCGCCGCTTGCCGCAGGATTGCCTCGCCGGTGGTGGTGCTGAAGTAGTAGAGCCGCTGTTGGGGCTCTTTGGGCTCCACGACACCATCAGCGCGGGCGTTGCGGCACTGAATCTCCCATTCCTCGTGGGCCATCTCGTGCAGCGCTCGGACGGTGTTGTGAAGTCGCTGCAACGGCTTGGAGGCGATCGCTTTGACGATCGGGGTCTTGCGCTGGGAGGGTGGCGCGACGATGCCGCAGTAGAGCCCCGGCGTGACGGCGTAGTCGGTGTCGGGGATGAGTTCGAGGAACGTGCCGTTTTTGTGGAGCGATGACACCGTGGGCAGCAGTGTCATTAGGTAGTTTTCTGGCCGCAGATTCAGTTTGTTGGCGATCGCGGCGATCGGTTTAGCCAGGTCGGGCGGCAGCACTGCCGACAAGTCGAGCCGGGCGATCCGAGCCATCCGCTGTTGCTCCAGCTCGCGGATGGTGTGGGCGCGGTCTTCGATTTTGTCGTGTTCGGCGATGCGCTCGGCGACGATCGCGTTGATGTTTCGCGCGGGCTGTTTGTGTTTGACGGCCAGGGCGGCGATCGCGGCTTCGCGTTCCGCGCCGAACAGGCCGCGATCGAGCAGGCGGTCGATGTCGGCGATAAGGTTTTGTCCGAGGTCGTCGTCCGCTTCGTCCTCGATGACGCCTGCCGACTGTGACCCCTCGCCCCGCATCGATGCAGCAGCGGCGGCGGCGATCGCGCGGGTTTGCTGCTGGATGGCCTGGGCGATCGCCTCTCCGGTGAGCGCGCCGCCGGTGGCGTCCACCCAGTCGGTGAGGTCGCCTTTTTCGGGGGCGTCGGGCCAGAGGGCGGTGATGGGCAGGGCGATCGCGGGCAGGCCGACGGCGGCGGCGGCGGCGGCGGCGGTGTCGGCGCTGCCCCAGCCTGGGGTGTCGTTGTCGGCGATCGCGACGATGCCCGTGACCCCGGCGTCCTTCAAGCCTTGGTACAGCTCGGGCAGGGTTTTGCTGCTGGCTTTGCCGCGCGGGCAGGTGGCGGCGAGGCCGAGGCGGAGGGCGGTGTCTACGTCTTTTTCGCCCTCGACGGCGAGCGCCCAGGAGCCGCTGTAGACGCGACCGTAGAGCGGCCAGGGGGATTTGCCCGCGCCGAACGTCCAGCGATCGTATTCGCGGTTGTAGGGGCGGAAGTCTTTACCACCGTCGTCGTAGTGGAAGCGGGCGACGCGCTGGATGTTGCTGTACTGGTAGATGGTGTAGCCGCTGGGTTTGGCTCCTTTTGGCTTCCGCAGCCAGTCGGGTTTATCGTCCGAGTAGCTGGACGGCGGGTCGATCGGGTGGATAAGGAACTGCACGCCGTCGGGTGGTGGTGGCGTGTCGATCGCCAGTTGGCGCGCGCCGCGCTCGACGAAGGTTCCGGCCAGCTTTTTTACGGCAACTTTCACGTCGCCGCCGTCGCAGCCGGGGGAGTCTTTACTGCCGTAGCACTCGAAGCCTTTGCCGTCGGGAGATACCCAGAGGTTATGGCCACCGCAGACGGGGCAAATGTATTTATCGCGCTCTTTTTTTGGGGATGGCTCGAGCACGTCCAGGTGGTCGCGAATGTTGAAGTCGTCGCGGGCTGGAATGCTTGCCATCGCTCGATCCTGGTTGCTAAAATTGTCCATGTGATCCTCGGTTGCGTGAGGTCACAGCCCTGGAGTTTCGGAGCGACCGAAAAATCCGACCGAGAAACCGGCGCGATCGCGTCCGCGCCGGTATACAGCCAAGCCCCCCGCCAGATAGCACGACTGGCGGGGGGCTTGTGTTTTTAAGGCTTACTCGTCTTGTAAGACTCAACAGCTTCCATTGCCCGAACAACTCCGTCCACGAGGGTTTGGAGTTCTGGGTCAACTGGTGGAGCAACGTCGTCGGGGACGGCCTCCACGTCGAGGCCGATCGATCGGCAGAAGGTTTTTAGGCTTACTCCCAGCTTCGCGGCAACTGCTATTGCCAGGTCGATGCGGGGCATTCGCGCGCCTCTCTGCCAGTCCCGGAGGGTCGTTTCGCTTACTCCGACAGACTCGCGTAGGGACACTTTTGTTATGCCTTTCTCCTTCAGAAGCTGTTTCAAGGTCGGTGCATTCGGTGGCTGTGATCTTTGCATGACAACTATAACCATCGAGAAATCTGCGGTCAAGGGGTTGACGTGCCTTGACTAGCGATTTATCGTTGGTTTTGTAGACGACAGAACGCCAGTGATCCACCTGGCTGGTGATTGAGATCACGGGTTAACAAATCGTCTCACGGTCGCTCCAAGTTCAGGGCGCAAGTCACCGCTAGGTAACGCACTTAGGAGGAAAAGCTCTTGCTCTAATCCACGAATCCGAATTCATACCGACGGGGGCGAGACGCGCAGAGTGGGCGATCGTCCCCCGAACAAATCCCGCAAGTACACCCAAAATCACGGACACCAGATGGAGAACATTCAGGAGATAGAAGCGCTCGTCACCGCCCGGTTCGCGCAGGAAGACGAGCCGATGGATCGAAAGTTCGAGTTTCTCTCGACGTGCCTAGAGCAGGCGGCTGAGTGCCTCGATCGTCGCGACGTTGAGCGGGCTCAGGCGGAAACTGCCGGACTCGATCCCAGCGAGTGGCCCCCGTCCGCGAACGAATACTTTGAGTCGCTCTTGGAGCTGGCCGAAGAGCTGGGCTATCCCCTGTTCGCCTCTCTCCGCCACGGTGATGTTCGCTGCATCGCTTTCAAGAACAAGGTCGTCAGCTTTTCCTGGTTCAAGCCCTCTGATGTCGATGGGAGCTTCGACCTGCTCTGCATTGGACGGGTCGCCTGATGTCTGCCCGCGCCTGGTTTAAACCCGCCGAAGCCGCCGACATGCTGGAGGTTCACCCCTCCACCCTCAAACGCTGGCGACGCACCAATCTCCTCAAATACCGCAAGCACTGGCTACGAAAGCAGCCCAAAGGCTCCAAAGTTGCGCGCTACGTGTACCACGTCGGAAACATCAACGACTATCTGCTCTCATGACCCAGACCGCCTCCGCTGTCCTCGCCCTTGACTTCGCCTCCGAGATCGAGCGCGTCTGTGACGGCTACCGCCAGACCCTCGATCGTCTCGGTGTCGCCCACAGCGAGCTACAAGCCCTCTCGGCGAAGGCCGGTCGTCACCAAGCCGACCTCGACCTCGCCCTGACCCACTTCGAGCACCTGCTGAACGACGCGCCACAGCTAAGGGCCGACGTTCGCGTCCAGGAGGCGTTCCAAGGCGTCCGGGCTGTCACCGAGACCCGACTCAACCCACGAACCGAGCGCGCGATCGCCGCTGGAAGCTGATGACCCCGAACCGTATTCGCTTGACGCTGACGATCGATGAAGTGAACCGTATTCGACGCTATATCGACCGGCACGCCCCCGCAGCGATCGAGCATTACGCCGAACACGGCGGCGACGAAAACTGTGATTTCTGCATCCTCGTGATGGTCGAGTCAGCCTTCAAGCGAAACGGCGTCGATCTAAGCAGCCTCTCCGACTGACGCACCCCCCGCGCACCTCTCGCGCACTGTCCCGCACAAGTTCCCCGCATCCCATGCAAACGACCCAACCGCAACGCCCCGAGCATTCCCTTTCGCTCGTCCCGCACTCCAATCGCACCCTGTCCGCACCCGACGCGCACGCCCCGCACGTGCGCCCTCTGACGAACTCTCAGTTCTGCGAGGCTCTCGTCGAAGAGTTCGGTCTATCCCAGTGTTCGCCCTCGCTGCTGCGTAAGTTCCTGTCGGCGATGCGACCCTCGATCGTCGAAGCCGGTCGCGAGGGCGACCTGCGCGACAACGATCGCAAGCTGACCGAGTTCGGTCAGGACGCCGTTCGCCTCTACCTCCGGCTCGATCGCGACGCCGAAGCGTTCCGTCGCGAGTTCTGGGAGCAGGTCGGCTACAGCCCGATCGCCCCGGCAGCGCCCAAAGCCTTGAGTTTCGGGGCCGAGGTCGATTCGCTGTTCGGCATTGAAGATTTCGACCTCGAAGTCCCCGTCCTTGACGTGGAAATTGAAGACGTTGGCCCCCTCGCCGTCGAGCAGTTCCAAGGGGCCATCGACGAATATCAAGACCTCGCCGGGCAGTACGACGCCGCCGCAAATCGTTACCGCGACGCCAATCAGCAGATCGACTCCGCCGAGCTGAAAGCGCTTCAGAAGCGCGGCGTCGAGCGCGCCCTGCGCGACCTGGCGATCGAGGAAGCTGCATACCAGAAAACTAAAGCAGCGGCACGAGCCAAGCGCGGCCTCGGCTGACTGGCGAGCGGGGTGGTGGTGGTGGTGGCGATCTCGCTGTCTGCTGCCGCCGTTTCGACCTTCAGTCCGCCCGCGCGATCGCCTCAACAGGAAAAGGGGGCCACCGTCTCTGATGGCCCCCTTGCACAAGTTCAATAACCATCTTACTCATGTCCTCACTCGCCAGACGATCGGGCTCGCTTCGGCAGATGCCCGCGATCGACCTGCCCGACGGCGACAGCATCACCGCCGCAGAATTTATCGATGCTGTCGCTAACAGCGCCCCGCTCGCGCTCCAAGACCCCCACTGGAAGAACGTCGTCAAAATGGCGTTTTTCGACAACCGCCTCGACTGCCTCCAGCTCGCCAAAACCCAAGCCGCGCAAATCCAGCGCGGCCAGGTGGGAAACGGGGCGATGGCCTACCCCCAGGCCCAGCCGTACCCAATGGCTTACCCCCAGCCTCAGCAGTTCCCGACGACCTACCAGCCGCCTCAGTCGTTCCCCTCGACCTACGCTCCCCCCGCATACCAGCCGGTGACGATCGCTCCACAAATACACCTCAGTCCGACGATCTCTCCGCAGATAACCAACAGCCCGACTCAGAGCACCCGCAGCGAGCACAGCAGCATCCACAGCGGCGGCGACGGCTGGGGCGACGCCTGGGGCTATTTCTGGGGCGTCGCTTCAATGCTGTTTCTGATTCTCGCCGCGCTCGCGGCTTAGGGGGGGACGAATCAGTGAGCCAAAAAGAAGATTTCCTCAATATTCCCTTCGACGCCGAGGTTGTGTCCGAGTCTCCCGCTCCTCAGCGGCAGCAGCCCACGCGATCGGCTTCGGCTGGCAGCGGGCGAAAACAGCGAGTTAAGAACCTCTACAAGCAGCAGGGCCGTCAGTTCCTCGACCGGATGACGGACGAGTTTGCGGGTGGTGTTGGCCGCGCTCAAAATACCGTTTGGGAGGCCGCAGGCGAGAGTCTGGTGGGCCTTCCTGGCCTCCTGCTCCGGTGTGCCGAGATCGGCGGAATCGTGTTTTTCCTGACCTGGTTTCCGCCCAACGTGTTCGAGCGCTTCGTTCACGACCCCATCGGTCGGCACGTCGTCCAGAGTGTCGAGCCCGGAGATGGCTTCCGATACAACTACGACGGCAGTCTGCCCTTCCGCCAGCAGCACTGGAGTCTCCAGGCGCGAGTAAACGACCTCGTCGTCCCCGTCGCCTTCGCTCTGGGCATTTTCGTTATCGTCTTCGTCGAGCCCAAAACCGGCTCGTCTGCTGCCCTGAAATGGCGGCTTCTCGTCGTCCTCTTCGCCCTGGTGTAGTGATGCCTCAAGTTGACCCCCAATCCCTCATCGTCGGGCAGTACCGACAGATACGCGCCGCCGCGCTGGAGCTTGAGGGCGAAGCCGTTCGCGCCGAGTTCCAGCGCGGAATCCGGCAGGCGATCGCCGACAATAAGCGCGACTACGACCTCGACGCCGACTGGCAGCTCCGCCAGTTCACCCGCTTGCACGAACACGCCAGCGGCGGCGCTGCCGTCGTTTCTCCTGGTGCTGCTGGCCAAATCCTGGCCCAGGCGATCGCCGTTGCAGAGCTGCCCACGCCCCAGGCGATCGCGATCGCCGAAGCGCCCAGCCTGTACCGAGCCAAAATCGACCCCGGATCGACCGTCTCGGCCCGTGACGCCTGGAAGTCCAGCGCCGTCTACGCCGTGGCCTGCAACTTCGCGAAGCGCCTGGATCGGGTCTCCGCCAAGCACGCCCCGCTCGTCAGCGTCCACGACGACGGCGACCTGCTCATCGACTTCGTGAAGCGCCAGGAGGCGCGATCGTCTGCGCCTTTCGCCCAGTTCATTACGCCGTCATGGATAGCCCAGAACCGGGGCCGGTTCCTGTTCGTCCCCGGTGTTGCGCCCGACGGCGCGCTCGTGACGATCGACCGCCGCGAACCGGGCTACCAGTCCACCCTGCGCGGCGGCATGTCTGGCTCGGGCAAGTCGATGCTCGAGTACTGCGACATTCACCTCCAGTCACTGCTGCTCTCACCGGATGAGTTGCACCTCTGGCTGTCCGACCCCCACTCCGGGCTGAGTCCGTACGAGGGGCTACCACACCTGCACGGTCGGGCGATCGTCACCGACGCGATCGGCGCGTTTAACAACGCCGTCGAACTAGTCGCCAAGATGGAAGATCGAAAAGACGTTTTACGCGCCGAGGGCGTCGATAACATTGACGACTTATCGACGCCATTTCCCTACTGTCTCGGGAAATTTGACGAGTTCAGTGGCACGTGCGACGACCTCGATTTAGAGCTGGAGGCTATCTCCGATCTTTACCCAGAATATTTCCGCTGGCAAACCACTAAAGACGGAGAGAAAAAACTCGCAAACAACAATCCAAAACCCTCGACGGTCTTTGTTAAGCTGCTCAGCAAGCTGGCTAAACAAGGCCGAAAGTATGGCGTCCACATCGACATTATCGAGCAGAATCCAAAGGCCGACATCCTGCCCACGAACGTTAAAAGCGAGCTGGTCAGCATGGCGCTACGGCTCAAAACCAACGCTTCGAGCAGAGTGATTCTTGACACTCCCGGCGCTGAGAAACTGCTCGGGAAGGGCGACGGCATCGTGGTTATCGACGGCGAATCGGTTCGCGTTCAGAGCTTGCTAATCGACCCCGACTACGATCGCAAGCTACGCGGGGAATGTCGCGGGAATTTAGCCGGGAAAGCCTGGGGAATCGCCGGGAATCGCGAGGCATCATCCGACCCGTGGGGAAACGCGGGAAATGTTACGGGGCAAGCTTTCCCCGCGACGCCAGGAGATTTCCCACTCCTGAAGGACTGGCTTAAAAACCCTCAAAATGGCGGCATCGACAAGCTGGCCACCTGGCTACGTCAGGAGGCCGGTCGCTCCGGGCGTTCCGAAGCGACGAAAGAGTTGATATTCGTTCTCACGGGAACCCGCAGCAATCGCCACTACCCAGAGGCTGCTGCCATCGTGAGACACCTATTCGGAGAAGGAGGTGAGAGTAGCGCCGCCTAGGACGACACAACGGATCTAGTCAGTGCATTGAGGGGGCGATCGCGCGCTCGTACCCGGTCTCGATATGCACTGCTAATAATCTCAATGACGGGGCTGTGGTTCGCTGGCTAGAGCGTCCCGACCGTCAAAGTCTATTCGGGAAATACCAGGACAGGGTTCGCGCCAAAATCGACGCGTCCATCCCGAACACCTCTGAATTCAATATACACAAAAAAGCGCAACTGAGCAGAAAGTGCTAGACTTTCCTCAGTTGCGCTTTTTTAGGAGGAGAAGCAAGTGAGTAAAAACAGTCAAGGTCAGCGTCAAAGACTAAGGCGGCGGCAACTGAGGGAGTCGTCACAATATTGGTCGCTGGCGATGTTACGGGCCGAGGCGATCGAGATCGACCCTCAGCGGTTCCAGTTCAAAATCAAGGCGTCGTCCCAGGGCGCTACGGGGTCGCTGGCGGGCGTCAGCTCCTGGAGTCAGTCTGCTGAGGGTGTTCTCGATGTTTGGCTCGATCCGGTCAACCTAAAAACTTATGTAGTGAATGGCCACAACCGGCTGGGTCTGGCAAAACGACTGGGTGTGACCCACCTGCCCTGCAAGTATCTGCGCTCGGAGACTTGGCAGGACGCTCGACGTGATGGTGCGGTGGCCAATCTGGCCAGTGGTAGCGGTTCGGAGCTGGACGCGGCGCGGTTCTTCCGTGACGACGGCGCGACGGCGGCAGAGTTGCAGTGCCTGGGGCTTTCGCCGCGATCGAAGGTAGTTCGCGACGGCCTGAAGATATCTCGCCTGCCGAGCGCGACCTTCTCGCTGGCCCTCTCTGGCGTACTGTCACCCGACCATGCCGCTGTGCTGGGCGATTCCGGCCTAAACGAGTCCCAGCAGATCGGGCTACTCAAGGCTCTAGGAGATGTCGCCCACATGTCGAGACTCGAATTCACCGAGGCGATCGCCGCTTCTCGAGTCGCCGCATTCGAGTCGTCCACAGAACTAACCCTGTTTGGCTCTGAGACCTTCTCTCGCTGTCTCATCGCAGAGACGGCGAAGGTGCAGTCCTGGGTCGTCTCCCGGCTCTCGCGAGACCGCCACGCGCTGCGATCGGCAGTCTCCAATCGCGACACCCTGGAGGCCGAAGGGTCGAGCATTGAGTCAAGCCAAGCCGATCTCGCTGCGGGCAATATCGCCGCCATCCTGGAGCAGTTTCACCGCCTCAAGTCAGCACCTGGGCCGATCTCGACTGCGATCGCCAAGGCCGCGCGCAGCTTGGCTTTGGGGCAGCCCTTACCAGATGCTGCACAGACTGTGATCGACCGACTACTAGGCGAAGCGCGAGTCGCGCTCGCCTCGCCAAAGCCCAGCTTATTTGAACAGAGAAATTAAGAGGATTTTTGTTGTGGACGAGAAAGCTTCTGACGTGCTCGAAGGGCAGTTTATTGAGGCTCATAGCCTGGGATGGGACGAGGGGAATTTAGATGCGGAAGAATTTAATTTCTACGCGTACGGGAGCCGTGTCGATAGATTCCTGGAGTCGAATAAAGAAGAGTACGGGTGGGACACCTGCGACCAAAAGGCGGTGTTCGACGAGTTTCTAGAGGGGCAGCTTAACGAAGATTTTAAACAAAAGAAAAACCGGTCTCACTCGAACTATCGACACGGAAAAACTGTGTCAATTCGAGTCCCCGCCAGCTTTGCTCGCGACCTAACGGCTATTGCAGTAGCCCTTGATCGCAGCAGCGGCCCTGAGTCTCAATTAATGGCCTTAACCAGACGAGTAAAAGCGAAGTTTTGGCAGGTCGTACCCGTTGATGGCGGCGAGTTTTCCCACAGCGTTCACGTGAAAGCGCGGGAGCCAAAAGGAAAAATTTACGTTCACGAACGCGACGCAGACACTGCCCGAGAGAAGCTGTCGAGATATGGCGAGTTTAAGATAGTAGAGTGTGATCGGTGGGGTCGGGCAACCACCGGATAACTTAACCTCGCCGCAGGGCGACCTCCGTGTGATTTCACCTCACGGCGGATTCTTGTTAACAGAAGCATTGCTCGACCGCTTTTCCGAGCGCGAACTACGAGCGATCTGCTTCTTTGCACAAATACCGCTAAAGCGCTTCCGCTCGAAGCAGTCGCTCGTTAGATATCTCGCCTCCAATCTCTGGGTGACGTGGAACTTGCCGGAGAGAGAAAAGCAAATTACAGACTCAATCTTTCGTACTGAAGGCGATAGGAGTCAAAGCCAAACCACGCGCAATATACGTCCTCATGCACACGGACAGAATGTCCCATCATCTTCGCCGCAAATAGACTCGACGCGCCCGCTTCGTGAAGTTTTCGGGCATAGCAATGGCGCAGGTCGTACGCCCGAAATGAAAGACCGTAGCGACGGCGCTGGGTAGAGACTCGGTGGCCCAGGTCGGCGTGAGTCCTGCCCGAGACGGGCGGCAGCAGGATCTCGCGATGGGCCTCCCAGCGCTCGAACAGATCGCGATCGCAGGGCAGCACTTTTCGCGGCCCCGTCTTGCCTGCCGTCACCACCAGGGCGTCGCCATCGAAGCCGCCAAGCAGTAAAGCCTCGTGGCCCCGAAGCCCGAACAACAACAGGCGTTGGAACACTTGCCGCCAGAGCCCGTTCGGGATGGCTTCGATCTCCGCGATCGCCTCTTCCCACGTTGGGAGCTTGCGCGGATCGACGCTTTTCGCGCTGTACGTGCCGCGAAGCCCGGAGAAATCAGCCTCCAGCCCGGCGAAGCGGGCCAGTAGCTCGAACCACAGGCACAGGCGCTGGCGAGTGCGGCTACCGGGGTCTGTCGCCTTTATCGCTTTTGTCATCGCTGCCACCGTCAGCGCCCGACTTTTGTCCAGATGCCGGAATGCCGCTCGGGGCTCAGTCCGATAGGTCGTTTCCGTTTGCGGCGTCCGGGCGCGCCGCTGGAAGTAGTCGCGCTCGAACAACTCGAACCAATCGCCAGCCGTTCGGGCGCGATCGCGATCGGCCTGGCGTCGCCACTCCTTTAGTCGAAACTCTCCGCGCCCCACGAGGTCGCGAATACGGTGAGCCGTGCCCTCGGCCTCTCGAATCCCCCAAGCGTGAGCCAAAATTCCCAGGCTGATGTAGCGACGAGAGAGCTTGCCAGCTTTGTCGGGCAGCTTGCCGCGCAGGCGAAGGCGATCGCCTGCCAGCTCGATCGCCAGTCCCACCCGAGCGGCCTTGAGACGATCGTTTGCCTCCGAAATTTTCGCCGAGACACTCGCTTTTTTCTTTGCAGACATTTTTGCAGACGTTTTTTGAGCCGGTTTAATACGGTTCGATACGGCCTGCCTGCAAAAAAGTGCAAAACAAAACCGCCCACCGTTGATGAGTGAGCGGTTTTAAAAGATGCCAGGACCCGGACTTGAACCGGGGACACGAGGATTTTCAATCCTCTGCTCTACCGACTGAGCTATCCCGGCGTTTTTTGACGCCTAGATAACTTATCCCAAGTCTCGGGCATTGGCAACCCCTGAATTTCAAGCTGCCGAGAACCATAGATTCTCTCGATCGAGTAGAGGTTCCACGACATCTGGCCGCGACGCGACAGCCCACTGCGTTCCGCCTAGATCGGGCGCAGGCGCACGAGATTGACGGTAAAGGGGCCTTCTCCGGCGGCACCGAAAGCGCGCACGCGGATCGTGTAGCGCCCCGACATCGACACGCGAGTATAGAGCAAGGAATTGGTCGTGCCGTCGGGGCCGTCGTCGTTCTCCGCAACGGTCGCGCCGTTGGGGCCGATCAGTGTCAAAATCGTGTCGAAACTGTCGGAGAAGGCTTCGAGTTCGAGGCGATCGCCTTCATCGAGATCGACGACGTAATCGAATGCGTAGCCGCCCAGTCCGGTCGGGATGCCGTCCGCAGAGAGGACGCCGTTGATACTGCCGCCGCTCGGGACTTCTTCTGGCGCATACAGTTCTGCACGGGCTGCGCTGGCAAATCCGAGAGTGGCGATCGCGGCGGTGGCGGCGATCGTGCGGCTCAGTCGTCCGAGAAGGTTGTTCATGAAGGTCGCTGAATGAGTCTACGTAGCGCGGGAATTGCGAGACATATCGCCTCGGCGGCTCGATTTGCCGCCGGTTCCTCCCTCAAGATACCTACCTTTGTCGAAACCCGGTTTCCGGGGATGCCTACGATCGCGAACTGTTGCGTTTCTCGATACGTTTGCCGACATAGCCGATATGTTCACTGCCACTGGCCGGTCGCGTTATGAGACGGCGGCGGCGGGCGATACGCATCGACGAGCGCGTTTGGCTGGCGGCGGCGTGGCTGGGGAGCGTGCTGGCCGATCGCGTCTGGTTGGCGCTCGATCGCCACGTGCCGGACTGGGACGAAGCGGACTACGTAACCGGCGCGCTCAACTACGGCAAGGCATTAGCCGATGCGGGCTGGCAGGATTGGTTTTCCGGCGAGTGGTGGACGGGGCTGTGGCTGCTGTCGTCGAAGATTCCACCGCTGATGTATTTGCTGGCGGGCAGCATTACGAACTGGATCGGGCGATCGGCGGATACGGCGCTGTGGGCAAACGCGATCGCGATGGCGGTGCTGGTGGCGGCGACTTACGGCCTCGGGCGGCAGATTTCGGGCGATCGCGCGCGGTTCGGCATTGGGTTCTGGGCGGCGCTGCTGGTGCTGGTGCTGCCGGGGCTGCTGAGCGTACGGCGGATTTTCGTGCTGGACTATGCGGTCTGTGCAGCGGTGGCGGCGATTTGGTGGGCGCTGACGCGCTGGCGGGCGACACGGGGCGGCTGGCGCGACCTCGATGGCTGGGTGTGGGCGATCGTGGTTGGCGCGATCGGGGCGTGTGGCCTGATGGTCAAGCAGACGGTGGTGCTGTTCGCTCTCGTGCCGGTGTTATGGATTCTCGGCGAAGCGGTGTTCGTCAAAATCAACGGGCGACAGCGCTGGGCGCGTTTCGGGCAGGCGATCGCGGGGCTGTGGGTCTCGGACTGGATTTGGGGCGGCTGGTACGGGACGAACTGGCTGCTGATTTTGACCTCGGGTAAGCGGGCGACGGTAGACTCGGCGATCGCGGAGGGCGATCCGAGTTTGCTAAGTCTGCGCGCCTGGACGTATTACCTGGAGGGTTTGCCCAATCGCGCCTCGCCGCTGCTGCTGGGGCTGGCGATCGTCGGTGGCAGTATCGCGATCTACCGCGCGCGAAAGGCGGGATTCGCAGGCGATCGTCTTGGCAAGGCTACAGACTGGCGATGGTTCTGGGCGATCGCGGGCGGCGGCTACCTGCTCTGTTCGCTCAACGTCAATAAAGACCCGCGCTACATTCTGCCCGAGGCGGCGATCCTGGCAATTGGGCTGGCGATCGGGCTGGCGTTCTGGCCGTGGCGGCTGCGGGCGATCGCGATCGCGATCGTGGCGCTGTTTAGCATCGGGCAAAGCTGGCCGACCGAGTCGATGTCAGCTCCTCACCTGCGTGCCTACACCGGCCAACCCTACCCCCACGCCGAGATTGTCGCGAACCTGCGCAAAGCCGAGCCGTTCGCGCGCCAGACGATCGGCGTGTTGCCCTCGACGGCCACAGTCAACCAGCACAACATCAATCTTCAGGGCGCGATCGCCGACTTCTCCGTTTACGGACGCCAAGTGGGCACGATCGAAGAATTCGCCGAAGCCGACATGCAGGCGCTGTCGTGGTTTCTGCTGAAGACCGGCGATCCCGGCTCGGTTCCCGACTCCTACGCGACGATCGCCCAGCGGGTGCGCCAGAGCGAGGATTTCGAGCGATTCAACCTCTGGTGGCTGCCGGACAACGAGGCGATCGAAGTGTACCGCCAGCGATCGCGCGACGTGACGATTTCTGCCGAGCCGAACCCGCAGGCAGACCCGGCCCTCTGCTCGATGCCCGACCCGAACGAAAGCTGCGCGTCCGATTCCCTAAACGTGACGGTGGAAGTCGGCGATCGCGCCGCGCCGGGGGACATCGTTGCCGTGCAGTTTCGCTGGTCGGGAGCCTGGGACGTGCTGCGCGATCGCGTCGTGCTTCTGGGCTGGTACGCCGAGGGTAGCGATCGACCGGCGTGGATTTTCGATCGCGCCGTCGCCGCCGGAAACCTGGCCGAAATTCCACTCGCCGACGACGATCCCGAATCCTGCCGATCGCGGCCTGAAGCTTGTTTGTTCGCGATCGACGAGCGCGCTGCCATGCAGATCCCCGCCGATCTTGCCGCCGGAGCCTACCAACTGCGCGCCCAGCTCCTCGATCCCGAGGCCGGAACCGCTGTAGAAATCCCCAACCTTTCAGATACCACCGCGACAATTACCGTCGATCCCGATCGCCCGATTGCTACGATTGCCCGCCCCGCCCTCGACCTCAGCCAGCAGTTACGCCAGCTCGCCTCGCTGATGCCCGACGGCCTCGATCGTCTCGATCGCGTTTTCCTTGAAATCGGGCGCATCAACCAATACGACCCCACCCAGGACTACCTCGATCGCGCGATCGCCGCCCTCGAATATCGCCTCCAGGACGATCCCCGCTGCGACTGGGCCTACACCGTTGCCTTAGCCCAGCTCTTGAACAAGCGCATCGGCCCCGCGATCGCCGCCTTCGAGCGTATCACCCAGCTCGAGCCCGATAACCCCTACGGTTGGGCGTATCTGGCGATCGTCGAGACGATCGGCATCCGTCCCTACGCCGCTTATGACGCCATCGATCGCGCGATCGTCCTCGCGCCGGAAATCCGCGAATTTCGCACTTTGCGCGGAATTCTCGCTCTGACGCGCGCCAATCTCCTGCAAGCGCGCCGCGACCTGGCCGCAGCGTCCCAACAGACCCTCTCCACCCCACCACCCGAACCGACCGACCGCACCAGCCCGGGTGAGCCAAAACGCTAAAATCTGCACAGAGTGCCCGCCCCGGCCTCGCGACGGCTTCAGGAGCAACCAGCAGCGATGAAATTCCACATCCAGTCCGAAAGCGACATCCCCGCCTCGAATCAGCTATTCAACCAAATTCGCCTCGCGATCGCTTCGCGGCAGTTTCCGCCCGGACACCGCCTGCCCAGCACCCGCCAGCTCGCCATGCAAACGGGGCTCCACCGCAACACGATCGGCAAAGTCTACCGCCAGCTCGAAGAAGACGGTCTCGTCGAAGCCCAAGCCGGGTCGGGGATCTACGTGCGGGCGCTCGGCCACGAAGGCGGTACGTCGATGGGCGCGCCGCTCCTGCGGGAAAACCCCGAACAGGAGCGCATCGTCAAATCCAGCCTGGACGAACTGCTCCAGCAAGGTTGCTCGCTGAGCAAAGCGCGCGAGATGTTCCTCGGCGAAATCGACTGGCGGCTACGCTGTAGCGCGCGGCTGCTCGTCACGGCTCCGATGCAGGACATCGGCGCGGGCGAGCTGATGAAGCAGGAACTCGAAGAGTCGCTGAATATGCCCGTCCAGCTCGTGCCGATGGAGGAGCTATCGGAAACCCTCGATAAAGCCGCGTCGGGAACCGTCGTCACCAGCCGCTACTTTATCGGCGACGCTCAAGAAATCGCCGCGCCCAAGTCCGTGCGCGTTATCCCGATCGATATCTACGACTACGCTCGAGAAATGGAGCTGGTGCAGTCCCTGCCGAAAGACACCTGCCTCGGCCTCGTTTGCCTCAGTGCCGGAATCCTGCGAGCGGGCGAGGTGATCGTTCACAGTTTGCGCGGCGACGAAATCCTGGTGATTTCCACCCAGCTCGGCAACTCCTACAAGCTCAACGCGATGGTTCGCAGCGCGCGCCATATCATCTGCGATCAGGCCAGCTATGAAACCGTAAAAGAAGCTATCAACGCCGCCCGCGAAGAAATCATCCGCGCGCCGCAAATTATGTGCTTTGAAAACTACATCAATCAGGAATCGATCGCCTTACTCAAACGCGAGCTTGGTTTGGCATAGAAACGGCCCACAAACGGCCAGAAATCCTGCGATCCCCGCCGTTATGCAACGGGGCATGACGGGGATCGATCTCGCTTTGATATTTCTTTGAACAACTTAAGAGATTGCGATCGAGCACACGGTTTACGATCGATATAACGCCAATATCCAGGGCGGAAATAGGCTCGGTCGCTTTTCAAATGACGAGCCACCTAACCTGTCACCGTTTCGACCGACAGGTTCAAACCGCCCGGATATTCGAGCGAGAAATATCGAGGAATACTGTTATGATTGCCGCCGCTCCCACGAATGGGACTTCCCTGAGTCTCGAACGCCACGGCCTCCCCAACGTTTGCGGCTCCGAGGCCGAAATTGCCAAGATTACCAACCACAACAACCCGGTTTTCTTGCCGCGTACAAACCTGAAGCTCGACGACTTCAATGCCAGCTTCGCCTGTGCCCTGCACATGCACCAGCCGACGATTCCGGCGGGCCACGAGGGCGATCTGATTTGCAATCTCCAGCACATGATGGAGAACCCCCACGACGGCGATAACCACAACGCCAGCGTCTTCGCCTGGTGCTACAAGCGCATGGGCGAGTTCATCCCCGAGCTGATCGACAGCGGCTGCAATCCGCGCATCATGCTCGACTATTCCGGCAACCTGCTCTGGGGAATCATCCAGATGGGTCGCCAGGATATCATCGACGAGCTGAAGAAAATCACCCTCGACGATCGCTACTGGCCGCACGTGGAATGGCTCGGCACGATGTGGAGCCACGCCGTCGCCCCTTCGACGCCGATCCCCGACCTGAAGCTGCAAATCCAGGCGTGGCAGCAGTATTTCGCCGCTATCTTCGGCACAGAAGCGCTGGCGCGCGTCAAAGGTTTCTCGCCGCCGGAGATGCACCTGCCGAACAACCCGGACACGCTCTACGAATACATCAAGGCACTGAAGGAGTGCGGTTACCGCTGGCTGATGGTGCAGGAAGCATCGGTCGAGACGCTGGACGGCGTGCCGATTTACGATCGCGACGAAAAATATCTGCCCCAGCGCCTGGTGGCGACAAATTCACGCGGCGAGACGGTGAGCATGACGGCGCTGATCAAAACTCAGGGCTCGGATACGAAGCTGGTCGCGCAGATGCAGCCCTATTACGAAGCGAAGTCGCGCGGTCGCCAGGAGCTAGGCGGCAAGTCGGTTCCCGGTTGCGTGACGCAGATCGCCGACGGCGAGAATGGCGGCGTGATGATGAACGAGTTCCCGGACGGCTACAAGCAGGCGTGGCCGCAGATCGCGGGCGACGGCAGCACGGTGGGCGTCAACGGGACGGAGTATCTGGAGCTGTTGGATGCGGCGGGTATTTCGGAGGATGACTATCCGGTGTGTCAGGCGATCCAGCAGCACAAGATCTGGGCGCGGGTCGATCGCGAGAATCCAACGACGGAGGCGGTGGATGCGGCGATCGCGGATCTGAACCAAAACGACCATCAGTTCAATATGGATGGTGCGTCGTGGACAAACGATCTGAGCTGGGTTCGCGGTTATGAGAACGTGCTGGAGCCGATGAATCAGTTAAGTGCGGCGTTCCATGCGAAGTTCGATCGTGCGGTGGCGGAGGATCCGTCGGTGACGCAGAGCCGGGAGTATACGGAGGCGTTGTTGTATGTGATGTTGGTGGAGACGAGTTGTTTCCGTTATTGGGGTCAGGGGACTTGGACGGATTATGCGCGGGAGTTGTATCGGCGCGGTGAGGAACTTGTGAAGTAGCTGCTTGCTGCCTTTGTACTGGTAGTCTTAGTTTATAGGGCTTACTAGTACAAAGGTAGAACTATATGAATGCGTGGATAGCCTTTATATTGAGCCTCCTTCTTGGTGGATTTGTCGGCGGCGTCATTGAGATTAGTCAGCCAGAAGAGAAACGAAAGATAACCTACAGTTTAGGAGGAGCATCCCTCTTTTTTTGTGGATTCTGGTTGGGTTACGCTGTTTCAGGCAAGGATGGATCAGAGGGAGCTTCAACGTCTCGAGGGCAAAAACAAGGAACGGACTGGTCTGAAGAACTTCCTCTTTTTGAGATAGTCTATCCAGCAAAAGTGATAGACAATGATAAAGATGGCGTCCAGATAGATATCGGGGGATCGTATACGAAATCGCTCCCCCCAGACTTAGACAAGAAAGATTATGGATTTTGGCTACTTATGGGAGAGGGAGTAACCTTACGGAGAGGTTGCTTTTCGGCAAAGTTAAAAATAACTGATCCTTCTGTAAAGCACTGGGTTTGCGAAAATTTTTTTGTACAGGAGTCTACTGGCGAAGATAGTTTCAAAACTTTTATGAATATTTCCACAATCGATGGCTATAGAGATTTGAGGTTTACTGGCGTTGTTGTATTTGCCGAACCAGAGGCTCATAGCAGATTGAGTATTGCATCATCGCGAAAAGTACTTGTCGAAGATATAAGCTCAGGGATTATAGAGGTCAGTTCACGCAAAGAATTTCTCCTAAGATCTCGGCTGGAGTCTAACGATCAACCAGATTAGCGGTAGGGTGCGTTAGACGGGCGGTAGCATTTGCACAAACGCAATCAGTTGAGATTCCGTCGTAACGCACCGCGATATCGTAACGCCCCACACATCCAGCGGTGCGTTTGGTCAGCTTCACATCCTCGCGAAAAACGAGATTAACCGACGACCAAACACACCCTACCTTTGCTCAACGTTTCATCACCGGCTGGCTCTTTGCATCGCATCGTTCCCACGCTCCGCGTGGGCAACGCAATCCCCAGACGCTCTGCGTTGTCACAGTTCATGAGTATCCACATCATCCGAACCCAGGCAAGTCCCGAACAAGTTGCCGAGATGCTGACTACACTTCGCATCTACATCAAGCTTGCAGTCGATATCGAACGTGAAACTCTGGCCGGTGGCGGCGAAATGCACGCAGACTGCGAAGAAGCACTGCTCGCAGATGGCAGTCAACAACGCAATATCTGGGGAGCCGACTGGGATCCTGACGAACAGCTCGTTAGATTTGAATCGCTGATTAATATTCGGCCAAGTCAGAACAATCGGTCGATGGAAATTCAAGATCCCGACCTACGAGCTACCGTAGAACGCATCGTACGCAAGAGATTTTCATAATGCTCGAACAGCTAGAGGAAAAGAAAGAACGATACTTACGGGACGCAACTGATGTGCGACTCGGCGGCATTGCCGCCAACCTCGCGCGAGTCCAATCCTTTGGCCGTACTTGCAAAAAAGGCGGGAAAATCGAATTCCTACTTCGGGAAAGCCGCTTCTTCATCGAATGGGCGGCTCCCGACGTCTCCCTTGAGATCGCGATCGAACTCCGCGACCTGCAACGACTCATCACTAAATGGCTCACTGCCTGGGAACGCATCTGGACAGACGAAACCGAACGCGAAACCGTCCTGCAAACCGCAAAAGACTGGAGCGATCGGCTCCTGGCGCGATCAGGACTCCTCGCCTGAACTCTTCAGAAAGCGATGATCTTCAAACAGAAAATTATCGAAGAACGCCAAGAAATCCTCGAAATCGCCACCAAACACGGTGTATTTAACCTCCGTCTCTTCGGCTCAGTCGCCCGCGAAGAAGAAACCGCCGAAAGCGACATCGATCTCCTCATCGACTACGACCTCAAAAAAATCTCACCCTGGTTCCCCACCGGCCTCATTCGCGACCTCCAAGACCTGCTAGGCCGCAAAATCGATGTCGTCACCGAGAAAGGACTCAACCCCCGAGTCCGCGAGAACGTCATCAAAGACTGCATCCCGCTATAAGAAGCGATCGCCATGATTAAACTTCTACAAAAGCTTGCAGCTGGTGCCTGCCTAACCCTTGGAATCCCGATCGCCCTGCTCTGCGCGATCGACCTAAACGCTGCAACAACCACCGCCGAAGACAAGGAAAACTCAATGGCTGCGCTGATGCTGGTCGGACTGCCACTGACTGGCGTGGGAACCTGGCTAACTTTGAATCTCCGTCATCAACACCAAAAACAAGAGCAAAAATTTGACCTCGCCCAAGAGCAACTCTTTCTGTCGCTCCTGCAGCAGCACGATGGCAAGCTAACCATTACCGAATTTGCGATCGCTGCCGAAGTACCGATCAGAGAAGCCAAGGAATACCTCGACCTCAAAGCAAAGCAGCTCAGCGCAGGGTTTGAGGTTAGCGAAGAAGGCGGCATCATCTATAAATTCCCAGTTTGACTTCTACTGCTCGCACCACTCCGCAGAAGCCCGACGCCTTAGAAACACCATTCCTCGTACCACGCCAACCCACACAAGTAGACACCTTGTTCTCGCATCGCTTCCAAGCTCTGCGTGGACAACGCAATCCCCAGACGCTCTGCGTCGCTTTCACAGGCACTGAACGCAAATCGTCTTCGCCTGGGAACGCATCTGGGCAGACGAAACCGAACGCGAAACCGTCCTGCAAACCGCAAAAGACTGGAGCGATCGGCTCCTGGCGCGATCGAGACTCCTCGCCCGAACTCGACCTTGTGGCGACCCAATGCCCGATACCTCGCTCTAGCGCAGGTTTCGCCCGCCGTGCTTACAATACCCAATGCACCGCCAATCCAGACCCAACGGCAAAACGCGCATGGCATTTCAGGACGAATTCGATCTATTGCTGCGGGCGCGCTACCCGCTGAGCTACATCGCCACTCTCGAAGAAGAGCGCGTCGAGCGGGCGATCGCTGATGTCGCCAGCAAGCGCGGCAACCGCAGTGTCTACACCTGGGATTTTGTTGAGGGCTATCAGGGCAATGCCAACGATGCCGGAGCCGCGAAGCGCAACCCGCTGCTGGCGCTGGAGCAGATCGAGAAGCTGCCGGTGGACGCCGCCGCGATTTTTATTTTGCGGGACTTTCATCGGTTCCTCGACGATATTGCGATTTCGCGCAAGCTGCGGAACTTGGCACGCAAGCTGAAGGCGCAGCCGAAAAATATCGCGATCGTCGCGCCGGTCGTGCAGATTCCTGGCGACCTGAGCGAAGTGCTGAACGTGCTGGATTTTCGGCTGCCGACGAAGGAAGAGATCGGCGTCGAGGTCGATCGCCTGTCTGGAATGATGGCACAGAAGTTTCCCAGCGAGCTGCGCGACGATATCGTGCGATCGTGCCAGGGGCTATCGCTAGAGCGGGTGCGACGCGTGCTGGGTAAGGCGATCGCGATTCACAACCGCCTGAATGCCGAGGTCGTGCCGCTGATTTTGGCCGAGAAGCAGCAGACGATCCGCCAGACGCAGATTTTGGAGTTTTGCCCGACGACCGAGGAGATTTCCGATATCGGCGGTCTGGATAACCTGAAGGACTGGCTGGTGCGGCGGGGCGGGGCGTTTTCGGAGAAGGCGCGGCAGTACGGCCTGCCGAATCCGCGCGGTCTGCTGCTGGTGGGCATCCAGGGGACGGGGAAGTCGCTGACGGCGAAGGCGATCGCCCATCACTGGAACCTGCCGCTGCTGCGTTTGGATGTGGGTCGGCTGTTTGGCGGGCTGGTGGGCGAGTCGGAGTCGCGCACGCGCCAGACGATCGAGCTGGCCGAGGCGCTCGCACCCTGCATCCTCTGGATCGACGAAATTGATAAAGCCTTTGCGGGGATCGGCGGCTCGGGCGACTCGGGAACCACCAGCCGCGTGTTCGGAACATTTGTGACCTGGATGGCGGAGAAGAATTCGCCGGTGTTCGTGGTCGCGACGGCCAATGACGTTCGGCAGCTGCCGCCGGAGATTTTGCGGAAGGGTCGCTTCGATGAAATCTTTTTCGTGGGTTTGCCGGACGAGGGCGAGCGCCGGGAGATCTTTCAGGTGCACCTCCAGCGCACCCGCCCCCACAGCTTCCGCGACTACGACGCCGATCGCCTCGCGAACGAAACTCCGGATTTCTCGGGCGCGGAAATCGCCCAGGCGATCGTCGAGGCGATGCATTTAGCGTTCAGTCAGGATCGCGACTTTACGACGCAGGATATCTTGGAAGCCGCGAGCCAAATCGTGCCGCTGGCCCGGACGGCCCAAGAGCGCATCGAGCAGCTCCAGCAGTGGGCGTCGGCGGGCAAGGCGCGGCTGGCGTCGCGGGGTCAGGGTTTGCTCGACAGTCTGCGGAGACGCACCGATCGCGAGCAGCTTTAGGGCGATCGTTCCCTCGAGCTTTTTCGTTGGGATTGGCCGCGATCGCAGATATTAGTCCCTGCCCCGAGATTAAGCTGGCATCCGTTGTTTGCCTCTTAGGATCGCTGTCCCAGAATCGCCATTCCAGAATCGCTGTCCCAGCACCGCCATTTCAAAACCGCCATTTCAGAATCGCCATGAAAAAAATGTTTTCGGGGTTCGCGCAACTCGTCCTCGGTTTTACGATCGCGATTTTGCTGGTGGTCGGCGGCAGCGTTGCGGCGTCGCTGTATTTGGTCGCTCGCCTGACGGCCCTGCCGCCCAAGCCGGACTTCGGCGAGAACTCCTCGCAGGTGGCGAACGTCGCGCCCAACCCGGCGAGCCCTGCCGAATCGGGCAGCCCGTCGCCGAGCCCGAGCCCGAGCCCGTCTCCAACGCCGTCGCCGAGCCCGACGCCCGAACCGGCAGGGCTTTACCGCGCGCGGGTCGTTTGGCCGGAGGGGCTGGTGTTGCGGGCCGAACCGAGCTACGAGGCAGCGAGTGTCGGCGGGGTGGCGTACGAGGTGGAAGTGACGGTTCTCGAGGAGCGCGACGCGGGGGCGTGGCAGCGCGTGCGTACGGGCGCGGGCGATGAAGGCTGGGTCGTAGGGGGCAATCTGGTGACGGTGGAAGATGCTGCGCCTGCGAGTCCGGGAACTTAGGGGCTGTCATCAATCAGACTTACAACCTTTACCCAGAAGGGGTTCAGCTCCTAGTTTTATTTTTGAGTCGGGCGATCGACGGCCCCATAAAGGGTCTGGCGCTAATTGATGGCATGCTCTAGAGCACTCCAAGAATATATTTGTCCAGAAGTCGCCAATGAAGACCGAGCTTGTCGTTCGCGTCGCGTCGGTTTGCCGACAGCCTGGATTGCCGCACGATTCGCTTCGCGAAGGCGACGCCAACGACGACGCTCAGTGCTCGAATCCCGGACAGTGGCCGCTTATTTCCGTGGATTGCTCTTCGCGCCAAAAGTTGTGTTGCAGGCAAGATGCACGCGCTACGGAAAAAACGGGAAAAATAGCGGTAGTACAGGCGTTCTAGCCTGCTTAAAGCTTTGTATGAGTCTGCCCTGATTTCTGGGGGGATGGGGGCGTAAATGCGGCGTAATATGGGAATAGCGATTTAATCTTCGATCGGAATTTATGAATCCCGCCCTGTCTCAGATCGGTCAACAGATGTCCAATCTCACTGGAGTGCGGGCGATCATGAAGGACATCATCGAGACGCTGCGCAGCGGGAAGGGGCGCGACTTTATCAATCTCAGCGCCGGAAATCCGGTGATTTTGCCGGAAATCGAGCAGCTTTGGCGCGACTGTACCCGCGAGCTGCTCGACAGTCCGGATTACGGCGAGGTGGTCTGTCGCTATGGTTCGAGCCAGGGCTACCAGCCGCTGATCGAGGCGGTGGTGAACGATTTTAACGATCGCTACGGCCTGAGCCTGACCGATCGCAACGTACTGATTAGCGCTGGGTCGCAGTCGCTGTATTTCTTTGCGGCGAATGCTTTCGGTGGGCGGACGGCCAGCGGCGCGCTCAAGCGCGTGGTGCTGCCGCTGAGTCCGGACTACACCGGCTACGGCGGCGTTAGTTTGGTTCCCGAGGCCGTCACGGCTTACAAGCCGACCCTGGATATCGACTCGGCGCACCACCGCTTCAAGTACCGCCCGGACTTCGGACAGCTCGATATCGGTGAAGACACCGGCTGCGCGATTTTTTCGCGCCCCTGCAATCCAACGGGTAACGTCTTGAGCGACGACGAGGTAGACAAGATTGCCAGCCTCGCGGCGGCTTACGACGTGCCGGTGCTAGTCGATTCGGCCTACGCGCCGCCATTCCCGGCGCTGAACTTTGCGAAAATGACGCCGAAGTTTGGCGGGAACGTCCTGCACTGCATGAGCCTATCGAAGGCAGGTCTGCCGGGAGAGCGCATCGGCATCGCGATCGGCGAGGAAAACCTGATTGGCGTATTGCAGTCGTTTCAGACGAATCTGTGCATCCACTCGTCGCGCTACGGGCAAGCGATCGCGGCGCGGGCGATCGCGTCCGGGCGGCTGGCCGAGCTGTCGGTGTCGGCGATCCGCCCCCACTATCAGGCGAAGTTCGACGTGCTGGCCGAGGCGCTCGAAGAGTCGATGCCGCCGAACTTGCCCTGGCACTTGCACCTGGGCGAGGGGGCGATCTTTGCGTGGCTGTGGTTTCAGGATCTGCCGATTTCCGATCGCGAGCTTTACCAGCTCATTAAAGAAGAAGGCGTTATCGTCGTTCCAGGCGAGCCGTTTTTCCCCGGCCTGCGAGAAGATTGGGAGCATAAGCGCCAGTGCCTTCGCGTCAGCTTGACCGCTACAGCGGAGGAGATCGCCACGGCGATGGAGAGAATTGCTACCGTAGTCGAGCGCGTGTACATGTAGATTTCTGTTGGATCTCTGTAGGCCATCCGAGGCATTGACAACAGGCACCGATATCCCATGCATCGACGACAGACACCGACATCCCAGGCACCGACCGATCCGGCCTCGCGCCATTTAGCCCTCTCATAACCGACCAAAAGCTTGACGATCGTGCGATTCCGTTTTTCCTTTGCTGCTGCCCGTTTGGCGCGCGCCCTCTGTTGGGGCGTCGCACTGTTCTGCCGCCCGCCGAGACAGGAGATCGCCCGTGCTCGATAACAACCCCACCCTGGCACGCGCTGCGGCTCTGACCACCGTTTTGGTGGGGCTGCTGCTGTCGGTATCTTTCGAGATGGGGCAGAACAATCGGCTGCGATCGCAGTTTCGCGAGGAAGTCCTCGAGGAGCTGGGGCAGATGCGTACGGAAGTCGAGTCGATGCTCGAGCATCACCTGTCGATCGCGACTTCGGCGTCGTTGGCCGTCTCGATCCGGGAGGAGCTCGATCCGTCGGAATTCGAGGTACTGGCCGACGGTTTTGCTAGGGAGTTCGAGAGCTTCGTGCGGCTCGACGTACGCACCAACACCACGAGCTACAGCTACGCGCGCCGCGACGATCTCGAAATCGCCAAGGAACTCAACAACGTGCGCTCGATCGAGTTGCGTACCGAACTCAAGCCCGACGGCGAGGGCTACTGGCTGAAGGTAGCCGTGCCGATCGGCCAGGTTTCCGAGAGCGCTGACGAAGTGCCGCTGGTGGTGGTGATGTACGACCTGGACGTGGCGCTGGCCAGCGGCCAGCTCTACGAGCAGTTTGAGGATCTCGACTATCTGCTGGCAGACCCGCAGAATCGAAACTCAGCGGCGCTTCCCTTTGCGGGCGATCCAGCAGTGCTAGAGCGTCAGCCGGTGTCGAGCGAAGTGCGCTTCGAGAATCTGACCTGGCAGATTGCTGCGACACCGGAGGGCGGCTGGGGCGTTGCGCCTCCGACCCGGCTGTGGGCGCGGATTTCCGATGCGTTGCTCGCCTTTGGGGCTGGAGCGGCGGTGTGGTTCGTGCTGGAAACGCCGAGCCGACGCGCCCGGGCGGTTCGAGAGGCAGTCGCGGGCCTCGAGCAGAGCGAGCAGCGTCATCGCACGCTGGTCGAGAATGCCAATACGATCGTCATTCAGCTTTCGAGAACGGGTGAGGTCGAGTTCTTCAATCAGTTCGCCAGCAACGTCTTCGGCATCTCTTACGAGGAGAGTCTGGGCAAAGACTTGGGATCGCTACTCGCCCACCCCGATCGGGTCTATTCGCTACACGAGTGCCTGCGCAACAGCCTGCGCAACGGCCACGAAGATCGCGAGGTCGAGTGCGTGCGCTCCAGCGGCAGCCGCGTCTGGATTGCCTGGAACTTTAAGGCGATTCGCAATGCGCGCGGGCAGGTGACCGGCGCGATCGCTACGGGCATCGACGTCACCCTGCGCCATGAAGCCGAGGCCGAGCTGCGTAGCTCCGAGTCCGAGCTGCGCGGGCTGCTGGAAGCGATGACCGATACAATTTTCACCGTCAATCGCGCCGGTCATTACGTTCACGTGTTCTCGACGCGGGCCACGCGCAGTCTCGAGCGCGATCGTCTCGTCGGACAGTCTGTTATTGACGTCTTGGGCAAGGACGTGGGTGGCAACGTGCTCGGTCAGATCCAAACCTGCCTCGATCGCCGCCAGCCGATCGAATTCGAGTACAACACCGGGCGCGACGAGAAACGCCAGTGGCTCGATGCGATGGTGTCTCCGTTTGGCGACGATCTGGCTATTCTGGTCGCTCGCGACGTCAGCGCCCGCCACATGGCTGAGGCCGAACTGCGCGAAGCCAAAGCCCAACTCGAAGCCCGCGTCGCCGCCCGCGCCGGAGAGATTAACGACGCTAACAAGACGCTTCAGCGCGAAGTTGTCGAGCGGATGCAAATTGAAGACGCCCTGCGCGAAAGCGAAGAACGCGAACGCGAAAAAGCCAGCGAGCTACAGACGACGCTAGGCGAACTCAAACGCGCCCAGGCACAACTCGTCCAAACCGAAAAAATGTCGAGCTTGGGACAGCTCGCGGCGGGCATGGCTCACGAGATTAACAACCCCGTCAACTTTATTCACGGCAATATCCGCCCGCTGCGCGACTACACTGGCGACCTGCTGGCTCTCGTGGAGCTATTCAAGCGCGAGTATCCCCAGGGCAACGACGAGATCGACGGCTTTATCGAAGAGATCGACTACAACTTTCTCTGCGAAGACCTCGACAAGGCCCTGGACTCTATGCAGGTAGGAACCGAGCGCATTCGCGCCATTATTAATTCGCTGCAAAACTTCTCGCGCCTGGACGAGACTGGCATGAAGCGCGTCGATCTGATCGAGGGGATCCACAGCGCCCTCAACGTGCTTAAAAGTCGTTTCCGCGCTGCCGATGGGCGTCCGGAGATTCAGGTGCGCTGCGACCTGACGCCGCTGCCAAAGGTGATGTGCTACCCGAGTCAGATCAACCAAGTGGCGATCGATATTATCGATAATTCGATCGACGCGCTTGCAGAGAAATACGTCGGCCATAAAGCCGAGCACGCCGAGCCGCCGGAAATCTCGATTCGCACTGAAGCCCTCGACGAGGAGCGCGTCAGCATCTCGATCGCCGACAACGCCAACGGTATGAGCCCCGAAACTGCCGAGCGCGTTTTCAATCCCTTCTTTACCACCAAGCCCGTCGGCGAGGGCACGGGCCTGGGCCTGTCGGTGGCCTACCAGACGATTAACGACACCCACGACGGCCAGTTGCTGTGTCGCTCCGTTCTGGGCAAAGGCACTGAATTTCAGATTATTTTGCCGATCGCCAATCGCGAGAAGGTCAAGATCCAGCAGTCCACGGAATCCGATATTCCCGAAGAGCTTTAGCCGTCTTCGGTGGAGCAGCGCGCGATCGCCTCAAACGCCTCCAAACGTGAGTCTGACGACGGCTAGAATCCCGATCTCTTTGTAGCTTGCAACCTGCATTCTCTCGTCAGCGAGCCTCAAAAAGCCGTTTTCGTCGAACTCACGCCTTCAAGGTCGAGAGTCGGTCATGCGAACCGTCGACAGGGTGAGTCTACGGCACTCTAAAGTCAACCTTCATGACACAACTTCCGTAGGATCGCGCAGAATGTCTGACTCGCAAAACAAAGTGCAGATCGCTCCTCGCTAGCGACGAGTGCGATCGTTCGATCGCGACAGACATTCAAAACTAAATAAAGATTTAATCCCTTTTACACGACAAGATCGATAACTTTACGAAGCTTAAGAATAAATCGGTAAAAGCAAGGCGTCGATCGTTTAAAGAGCGACCCCCAGGCTTACCGGAAAGTCGCTCTTCAGGAATATTCGGTTTCAATTACGCGATCGAGATTTCGGCTGGGATCGCAGTTATCTGCGTCGCGCGACGGGCTCTAAAGTCTATTCCAATACTGCTTTTAAAAAACTTTCGAGGGGGTCGAACAGCCTCCGATCGTATCGGTCGATGGAGGGGCTAAACGCTCGCTCTAGAGCTGACTGCATCGACTTTTGGTGCGATCGAGACGACGAGCTTTCCCGATCTGGGAAGGCTGGGAGCTTCAGACACCAACAGGGATTCATGCTCGCAGGCTCGTACGGTGCTGAGCGAAACCAGTTCTTCAAGGTGTTCCCACGACGGGGAAAAAGGTGGAAAGAAGAGCGGACAGGCCCGCCAGTGGCCGTTGACGGATGCACCTAACTGCTGGCAGAAACCGCCTCGACGGCCTTCGTGGTCGTAATACCGACACGATCGACACGACGAAGCAAGAGATGACTTCTGTTTCATTATTTCTACTTCCGCCTCTTTTGAATTTAAATGCATTTTATCTCAAAGGAAAACGAGCGATCCCGAAGAGAATCTAAAATTTCATCTCGACTTTTGCGAAAGAATACGGCGTTTAGAAGGAGGGCTAGAAAATAATACTTAAAAGCTCGGTGCATTTGTTTATTTTTGTAAAGTATCGAGCTTCGGGAATAGTGATATTTACTCGGTCTAGAAGTCGGGATGATTTCGGTTTTGGCGGGTGGGCGATCGGCTGGCTGCGGCTGGAAGAGATGCGTGGGGTTTGTTCGGGCTTTAGAGGTTTGAGTTCTGCAAATGCGGCAGAAGTATAAAGACTGCGCTTGAGTCCGTAGAGTGTGTTTCGATTCGGCTCCGGTCGAAAAACTTCAGCGCCTAAGCCTTGTCTTCCGGTTCGTTCTCGGAGGTGTCCGGCAACTCTTGAAATGGGGCTCGCTGGCAGCCCAGTGCCATTGAGGTTTGAAAGAGAGCGATCGCGCAGGGGGCGCACATCGACCAGCGATCGAGTTCGCCGGGGGGCGTCGGGCACTGGCAGCGGGGGCAGGGGCGCGAGTCGGGGCGATCGAGGCGACGGCTCCAGCGTTCGGTTAGGCGATCGAGGCTGTTGGTTTCGGGGGGGGCGGGTGGTTGACGGGGTGCGAGGGATGCAGGCTTCTTTTGCTGATTGTCTGGCTGATTTTTGGGCTGGCTGTTTGGCTGTTTTTTGGGCGGGGCATCGGGGTTGGGCCAGCGGCTGGGGTGCGGGCCGGGCTCGCGGGCCTCAGTTTGCGGAGCGGACGGGCCGAGTCGGTGTGGGGCGACGCGGAAGCGCAGGCTGGCGATCGCGATCTCTGGCGGCAGATGGGGGCAGAGCTGTTCGAGCAGGGGGTGGGTTTGGGCGGCGAGTTGCTGCGCCCAGATGGACTGGCGGACGGCGATCGTCAAAATGCCGCGTTCGTATTGGATTGGGCGCGCGCGATCGGCCAGAGAAGCGCCGAAGGTTTCGCACCAAATAGCGACGATCGCGTCGAGCTGCTGCTGGGCGGGGGAGCGGAAGCTGGGACGCAGGCGATCGACGATTTTTGCGAGCGGGTCGAATTCCATATCTCGTGGCCTCTGCTGGATGCGTGAGTTCTGGGCGTCTGGGTTCTGGGCGTCTGCAATCTGCGAAAGCAATAGGCAAGCTTAGCGATCTATGTCATAAATAGTGCGATGGTGCGGTGGGCGTCGTGAACTGACGCGGTTCTGCCGCAGTGCTCCGCAGGGCGGGCGAAAGAGCGGGCGAATTGGCGATCGCGTACCTTTGCTCGACGAGCGGGCTGACGTTCTGGGTTTTCTTCTGTCATGAGCTTTTCTTCCCAATCCGAACGCGCGACGGATCCGAACGGTCGCGATGCGGCGGTGGCGACGGCGCTGTATGCGGCGCTGGGCAGCCTGGACGTGCAGCTCGAGGCCGAGCTGGAGCGCTATCGCAGCGTGCGCGATCTCGAAGAGACCCAAGAGCCGAGCGATCGCCCGGTGGAAATTCCCGCCGCAACGATCGCTGCCGCCAGCCTCGCGCCGGACGCGATCGCGCCGAGTCCGGAAGTCGAGACGCCCGACGCTGCCGACGTTGCCGATGCGGCAAGTTTGGCAAATGAAACTGAGATGCCCGACCCCTTCGAGCTGAGCGATGGCGACAGCCTGGGCGGCGAAGCGTCGGATATCGATGCGTCATTGCAGGACTCCGAAGCCGCGATCGCTGAAACTCAATCCGCAGACGCCACGCCGCCCGACGGTTATTTGGCGTCTTCTGAGGCGCTGCTGGCCGCCGATCGCCGACGTCGATCGAAGCGTAACGTTTCGCCGCTGGGCGTTGGGGCCGTGCTGCTGCTGCTGCTGGCAAGCGCGACGGTCGGCTACATTTTGGTCAACCCCGAGAGTCTCGATCGCCTCGGGTGGCGCGCCTGGTTCGAGCGCGATGCCGAGCCGGACGTCGAACCGGTGGCGGAGGCTGATGAGGAATCCAGCGAGCCCGACCTGCCGACCTCGCCCAACCTGGCGGCGGAAGAATTCGTCGATATCGATATCGATACCCTGAGCGAGCTGGAGTCGCCTGCGACGCCGTCCCCCGCGCCCGCCCCGCCGCCGACCCCGACGCCGTCGCCCACTCCCGCCAACTCCCTGGATAATCTGGCCAACACGCTCGCGCCGGAGACTAACCCCGCCGCCTCGCCCGCGACGAGCCCCGCGCCGAGCCCTGCGTCCGATATCGCGTCGCCGCTGCCCCAGGCCACAGACGATCCGAACTACATCGGCTTTTATTTCGTGGTGGTTAATGAAGGCAACGACACGGCGCTCGGTCGCGTGCGGGCCTCAAATCCTGACGCGTACTTCGATGAGATCGCCGGGGCGCGGCGTATTCAGGTGGGCGCGTTCGACAATTTTGCCGTGGCGAGCGAAGTGGCCGCGCGCCTGACCGCCCAGGGCCTGCCCGCCCAGGTTTATCGTCCGTAGTGCCTCCGATCGCCTCTACTCAGCTCACGATTCTTCGATGCAAATCGCTCTCTCGACCCTCTCTGACGTCACGTCTGCTAGCGCTTCGGTCTCGCTTGATGGCGCGGCGATCGCCACCCGCGTCACCACCGACAGTCGCGACGTGAAGCCGGGAGATATCTTCGTGGCGCTGCGGGGCGAGCGGTTCGACGGGCATCGCTTTGTGGAAACGGCGATCGAGCAGGGGGCGATCGTGGCGATCGTCGATACGCTGGTGGAGTCCAGCCAGCCCTTGCCGCAGCTCGTGGTTGAGGATACGCTCGCGGCTTACCAGGCGATCGCCCGCTGGTGGCGCGATGAGCTAGGCACGACGGTGATCGGCATTACTGGTTCGGTGGGAAAGACGACGACCAAAGAGCTGCTGGCGGGCGTCCTCGGTCGTCATGGCACGGTGCTCAAGACCCAGAAGAACTACAACAACGAAATCGGCGTCCCGAAGACCTTGCTCGACCTGACGCCAGAGCACGATTACGCAGTCGTCGAGATGGCGATGCGCGGCAAGGGGCAGATCGCCGAGCTGGCGCGAATCGCGAAGCCGGACGTGGGCGTTATCGTCAATGTGGGTACGGCACATATCGGTCTACTGGGGTCGCGCGAGGCGATCGCCCAGGCGAAGTGCGAACTGCTGGCGGAGCTGCCGGAGACGAGCGTGGCGATTCTCAATGCCGACAACGCGCTGCTGATGGAAACAGCGGCAACGGTGTGGAGCGGGCGGCAGATTTCCTACGGTTTCGACGCGGGCGATCGCTGCGGCACGCTGGATGGCGAAACGCTACATCTTGCAGATCCCGGAGGCGATCGCGCTTTCCCGCTGCCGCTGCCCGGACGCCACAATGCCAGCAATTATCTGGCGGCGATTGCCGTCGCCGAAAGCCTGGGGCTCGATACGGCGGGCTTGGCCGACGGACTGTCGATCGCGCTGCCGGACGGGCGCGCCAAGCGCATCGAGCTGCCGGACGATGTCGTGCTGCTGGACGAGACCTATAACGCCGGACTCGAATCGATGCTCGCGGCGATCGACCTGCTGGCAGAGACGCCGGGAAAGCGTCGTCTTGCGGTGCTAGGCACGATGAAAGAGTTGGGCGATCGCGCGGTGGAATTTCACCAGAAGGTGGGCGAAGCGCTAGCGAAACGGGCGGCGGCGGGCGAGTTTGACGGGCTGTTCGTCGTCGCCGAGCCGGAGCTGGCAGCGGCGCTGAGCGAGGCGTTCGCGGCGACCTCAATGCCCTGCGTGACCGAGACCGAAGAGACCGACGCCGCACGATCGCGCGTGACCGAGAAATTGCTCGCGATGCTGCAGCCGGGCGATCGCGTTTTGCTCAAGGCGTCGCATTCGGTGGCGCTCGATCGCGTCGTAGCGGTGCTGTGCGATCGGCTGGCGGTTTCGCCGTCGCGATAGTCTGACGGAGAGTACTCCACTCTGTTATTCCCCGTCGGCCAGTGCAAATATCCCGCTCCTGGCAAAGCGCTCTGCGCGCTACCGCGAACTTTGTCGCGATCGCCGCGATCGTTGCAGGAATAGGTCTGCGCTTCGCGCACCTCGATGCCGCACCGCTCTGGGTTGACGAAATTATCAACTCACTCCACAGTGCCGGATATTCCCGCCTGGAGTTCTCCCAAGCTATGGAAGATCTCTCGGGTGAGACGATAACGGTCGCGGAGTTGCGCCAGTATCAAAGCGCCGCCCTCTCGGGCCGCTCGTTGTGGCAGACTGTTTCCGCGCTCGGACAGCACGAGCCCCAGAGCCCGCCACTGTTCTATGCGATCGAGCATGTTTTCGATCGCACCCTAAATATCGAGCCACCCGCGATCGTACTCAAGCGCTTGTTGCCCGTCACGCTGAGTCTGTTGGGATTTCCCTGCGCGTACTGGCTGTGCTGGCAGCTTTTCGAGTCTGCGACGATCGCGCGGCTGGGCACGGCACTGTATGCGGTGTCGCCGATTCAGTTTATCTATGCCCGCGAGCTGCGGATGTACGGGCTGTGGGCGGTGGAGTTAATGGTCTTAACGGCGGTGTTTCTGCTGGCGCTGCGTCGCCCGACCCGATCGCGCTGGATTGCCTACGGATTGACGGCGATGGTTGGTTTGTACACGTTTCCGTTCACGCTGTTCGCGATCGCCGCGCACGGTGTCTACCTAGCCGCTGTCGACTGGGGGGAGTGGCGCAAGCGTTTCTGGCGCTTTGCAGTATCGTCTTTCGCGGCTCTGGTGCTCTACAGCCCGTGGCTGTGGTGCATTGTCAATATCGACGATGACGACATGAACGACTGGCGCACGAAAAGTATTCCACTGCGATCTCTCGTCACCAGCTGGGCACACAATTTGGTGCAGGCGTTCTACCTACCGGTGAGCGATCCGGGTACGGGCAATGCTGACGAGATTGTGGCGCTGGCATTGTCGGGATTGGCGGCGATCGCGGTTCTCTGTGCGCTGTTCGCGACCGCGTTGGTGTTGGTGCGGCATCGCGATCGCCGTGCGGGCTTCTTGCTGCTCCTGGTGGCTGCGATTCCGTTCGGCGTTTTGGCCGTGTCCGACCTGATGGCGGGCGGCATTCGCTCGATCGTCGATCGCTACCTGATGGCAAGTTACCTTTCCTTACAAATCTCTGTAGCCGCCGGTCTCGGGCGCTGGTTCGAGCGCGGTACACCGCAGTCCCACTCCCGCCGCGCGATCGGTACTACCGTCGCCGCCCCCGTCGCGATCGTGCTTCTCGTCCTGGGTACGGTGGCCTGCTGGCAACTCTCCCGCGTCCCCACGATGCCGCACCACGCGCGCAACGAAAACTACCGCGAGATCGCTCGTACGCTCGCGGCCAATCCCGATACGCCCATGCTCTTTGTCGGCGAAAGCAAGCACCTGGCACTGCTGACCCTCAGCCACGAACTCGATGACACCACCCCCATCCAGCTCGTTCACCCTAAAGATATCGAGACCGTTCAGCAGTGCCAGACACAGGACGTCTTTGCATTCGTCCCAGTAAGCGACACCCGCCGCGCTTTTCTCGATCGGCTCGAAGATCGCTGCCAAGCGCAGAGCGAAGAAATCATCCCCGGCGCGCATCCGCTCTGGAAACTCACGCCGACGTTACCGTAACTTCCAGCTCAGCACCTCACCCGCCCGCAGCGGCACGAGCGGCGAATCTGGGAACGGCAGCTCGGCGGGAACTTGCCAGTCTTTTCTCTCGAGGGTGACGGTCTCGGCGTTGCGCGGCAGGCCGTAGAAGTCGGGGCCGTGGAAGCTGGCAAAGGCTTCTAGCTTGTCGAGCGCGCCGACGCTCTCAAAGGCTTCGGCATACAGCTCGATCGCGTGCAGCGCCGAGTAGCAGCCCGCGCAGCCGCAGTCGCTTTCCTTGCGGCCGCGAGCGTGGGGCGCGCTATCCGTCCCGAGGAAAAATTTCGGATCGCCCGATGTGGCCGCTTCCAGCAATGCTTTCCGATGCTTCTCGCGCTTGAGGATCGGCAGACAGTAGTAGTGCGGGCGAACGCCGCCCTGAAAGATGCTGTTGCGGTTAAACAGCAGGTGCTGGGGCGTAATCGTCGCGGCGACTTTGTCGGTGGTGCGAACGAACTCGGCAGCATCGGCGGTGGTGATGTGCTCGAAGACGATTCGCAGATCGGGCAGGCGATCGCGCAGCGGCCTGAGCTTGGTGGCGATAAAGACGCTCTCGCGATCGAAGACGTCCACCGCCGCGTGGGTCACCTCGCCGTGTAGCAGTAGCGGCAGATCGGCACTCTGCATCGCCTCAAAAACGCGATCGCACTTGCGAATATCGGTCACCCCCGAGTCAGAGTTCGTCGTCGCTCCGGCGGGGTAGTACTTTACCGCCTTAACGAAGCCTGACTCCTTGGCCGCGTAGATATCGTCGGGGCTGGTGTTGTCCGTAAGATACAGCGTCATCAGCGGCTCGAACTCAGATGCGATGCCCGCATCCGCAGGCCGCGCTGCGAGGATGCGATCGCGATATTCCGCGGCCTCTGCGACCGTCCGCACCGGCGGCTTGAGGTTCGGCATCACGACCGCGCGGGCGAACTGGCGGGCGGTGTCGGGCAAAACGGCCTTGAGGGCGTCCCCGTCGCGTAGATGCAAGTGCCAATCGTCGGGGCGAGTGAGGGTCAGAGTTTCCATGCCGGGATTATAGATCTGATAAGCGGGCTTGATTGGGCCAGAGACCGAGTTTCCAAAAGTCGATTGCAGCAGAGCCGAGAACGTCGCAGAAACCCGGTCTCTGGGATGTGCCGATACCACCTCAGATTGGCGATCGCTGTAGGATCGAATTCCGTGAGAATTTGAGGAATCGCCGTTGCAACCGTCCTATATCGCCCCCTTCGCCAAACGCCGCCAAGACTTCCTCGCCGCGATCGGCGACGGTACGGCGATTCTTCGCAGCGCCCCGATGGCGGTGATGCACAACGACGTGGAATACAACTTCCGCCAGGACAGCGACTTCTTCTACCTGACAGGCTTTAACGAAAGCAACGCCGTGGCGGTATTCGCGCCACACCACGAAGAACACCAGTACGTTCTGTTCGTCGAGCCGAAGAATATTAAAACCGAAATCTGGACGGGCTACCGGACGGGCGTGGACGCGGCGAAGGAAAAGTACGGCGCGGATGAAGCGTATCCGATCGCCGAACTCGCCGAACACCTGCCGAAATATCTCAAGCACGCCGATCGCATCCTCTATCGCTTCGGCCACGACGAAGGTTTCAATACCCGCATGGTGGGCTTCTGGCGCAGCGCCATGCGACGCCGCAGCCGCGACGGATACGGCCCGACGGCGATCGAAGAGCTGGGCGAATACCTGCACCCGATGCGCGTCGTCAAAGACCACAGCGAAATCGAGCAGATGCGCCGCGTCGCCGATATCGCCGCCCAGGCGCACAACCTGGCGATGACGATCGCCCAGCCGAAGATGTACGAGTACGAGGTGCAGGCCGCGATCGAGAATATCTTTGCCAAACAGGGCGGCGGCCCGGCCTACCCGTCGATCGTCGCGTCCGGCGGCAATAGCTGCATTCTGCACTACGTCGAGAACAACCAACAGATGGGCGATCGCGACCTGCTGCTAATCGACGCAGGCTGCGAGCTGGGCTACTACAACTCCGACATCACGCGCACGTTCCCGGTCGGCGGCAAGTTTACACCGGAGCAAAAGGCCATCTACGAAATCGTCCTCGAAGCGCAGCTCGCCGCCCTGAACGCCGTCGCTCCCGGCGCGACCTACAACGAGCACCACGACGCCGCCGTTCGGGTCATCGTCGAAGGTTTGCTCGATCTCGGTTTGCTCGTCGGCAAGGTGGACGAACTAATCGAGTCGAAAGCCTACAAGCCCTTCTATATGCACTCCACCGGCCACTGGCTCGGCCTCGACGTTCACGATGTGGGCGCGTACAAGTACGGCGAAGACTGGCAGGAGCTGGAGGCAGGCAATATCCTCACCGTCGAGCCGGGGATCTATATCTCGCCGTATATCGAGCCGATGGAAGGCCAACCGGCGGTCGATCCGAAGTGGCACGGCATCGGCGTTCGCATCGAAGACGACGTGCTGGTGACCGGTGGCGGCATCGACATTCTGACGGCGGCGGTGCCGAAGTCGGTAGAGGCGATGGAGCGCTAGTAGTCCACTTCTCTGATTCTGATAGGCCGTTTTTACTCGTCCTGCTTCTGCGAGCAGTCTGGCAGTCAAGCGGTGAGGCTATCAAAATTACGGTGGTGGACTACTAGGACAGTAGAGCGCCAGGACAAGGGAGCGCTGAGACAGATGACGCGCGACGATCGTCTTCCAGAGCCCGACTTGGAACCTCCGAAATCGATGAAGTTTCCGGCACGGCGGGTTACGCAGCGGCTACCCGCTTTACGGGCGAGAGGAGAGCCGTTGCGCTGTGATGCGGGCGGGATATCCCGGAGGTTGGGTGAATTGCGAAAACACATCAGAGCCAGCCCCAGAGGAGCTTTCAGCCTCTAGCCTTTTAACTCCTATAAGGGGGGTTATCGGTATTAAAAAGACGAGTGGTTAAATCGCCTGTAAGCTAATTCTCGACGGGAAAATGGGCATCTGAAGCTAGCGCGATCGCCCTCGATCGCGATGCGCTTTGCGTATCCTAAAAACAGGTCGCTCACCTGTCGAAGCGAGATCCTCGCGACTCGTCATGCAAACCCAAAATAAGCCCGTGAGTCTCCAGACAACGCTCGACATCACCGTCGTTATCCCGACCTTTAACGGCGCGGACAAGCTGCCCCGCGTGTTCGATGCCCTGCGGGCGCAAGTCACCGACCCCGGGCTGCGCTGGGAAGTCATCGTCGCCGACAACAACAGCACCGACGCTACGCCCGATGTCGTCGATCGCGCCCGAGACAACTGGCCCGATCGCGTGACCCTGCATTACATTCCCGCTCCCACCCAGGGAGCCGCCTACGCCCGACAAGCCGGGGTCGAAGCCGCAAACAGCGAGATTATCGCCTTCCTCGACGACGATAATCTGCCCGAACCCGACTGGATTCAGAACGTCTTTGCATTCGCACAGGAGCATCCACAAGTCGGTGCGTTTGGCAGTCAAACCTATGCGATTCCGCCTCTCCCGCCGTCGTTAAAAGGTCTCGGCACGTATATCGCGGTGATCGATCGCCAGCACGGCCTCTACAAACCCGAAAACAAGATCGTGCCGCCCACCGCCGGACTCGCCGTCCGCAAGCAGGCATGGCTCCACACCGTCCCCGAAGATCTGTTCCTCAATTTCGCAGGCTCGGATAGCGAGGTCGCCAGCGAAGATATGGAAGCGATGTTCTACATGCAGCGTGGCGGTTGGGAGATTTGGCACAACTCCGCGATGAAGATGGGACACCTCATCCCGCCCGAGCGCCTCGAGCGTCGAAACCTACTCAAAACCGTGCGGCGTATCGGCCTGAGTAGCCACCATCTTCGCCGCATTCGATATACGCCGTGGAAAAGACCGTTTCTGACGATCGCCCATGGATTGAAGGATCGAGTAGATATGTTCCGGCACAAGCTCGAACACGGCGAGGCGACACCGCAAGATCTCTGCGATGCCTGCAAGCGGGTGGACTTAGAGAACACGCTCAAAAGTCCATTCCACATCTGGAGGATCGAGCGTCAGCGCAAGCGAGAGAAGCGTCAGCGCGACAACCTCAACCTTTGATGCCACTGGCTGCATCCGACGCCACCACGTAACGCTGCAACACCGCGAACACCAACAACACCGGCACGATCGAGATAATCGACCCCGCCGCGATCGCCCGCCAGTCCAGCGCGAACGACCCCGCCAGCTTCGAGACGCCCAGCGGCAGGGTGTATAGCTCCGGGCGATCGAGCACGATCAGCGGCCAAAGAAAGTCGCTCCAGGAGCCGATGAACGTAAACGTCGCCAGCGTCGCGATCGCCGGACGCACGGCAGGCAGCATCACGTGCCACCAGATGCCCAGCTCCGAGCAGCCATCGATCCGCGCCGACTCCTCGAGATCCTTCGGCACGTCGGCAAATGCTTGACGCAGCAGGAAGATCCCGAACGCTCCGGCGATCGAGGGCAGCATCACGCCCAGATAGGTGTTCTTCAGGCCGAGCTGCACCGTCAGCACGTACAGCGGAATCATCACGATCTGGAACGGGATGGCGATCGTGGCGACGACGCTGCCGAACAGGAACGATCGACCGGGAAACCGTAGCCGCGCCAATGGATACGCCGCCAGCGAACAAAACAGCAGATTCAGCGCCACCGTCAGCCCCGCCACCAGCGTGCTGTTCATCAAATAGCGCTCGAACGGCTCCGCCTGCCAGACGCGCGCGAAGTTCTCCAGCGTCGGACGGCGCGGCAAAAACTCCGGCGGAAACTGAAAGATGTTTTCGTCCGGCGATTTGAGCGACGTGCTGAGCAGCCACAGCAGCGGGAACAGCATCAGCACGGCGATCGCGCCCAGCAGCAGGTAGCGCAAGATTGGCGGTTTGGTGCGAGAGGCTGTATCCACGATGATTCGGCAGGTAATTCGGCAGGTGATTCGGCAATCGAGGTCTTGCGATCCAGATGGCGGTTTCGCCAGCCTATTTTCCCACTGCCTGCCGGTTCGGTGAAATGACAGCCTCCAGCCATCGCCTACCATAAACACAGCGCGACGAAAATCTCCCAGCCGATCGCCATGACCGACCCCCGCATCGACCCTCACATTAACTACCGCCACGTCTTCAAGGCCATCGACCCCAGCCGCACGCTCGATGTCGCCAAGCCGGAGGACGACGCCTGCTACATCGACTTCACGCCCGTGCGCGGCGACAAGGTCATCCGCAAGCTGAAGAACCGCATCGTCAATCTCTCGCCGGACGAGCCCACTTGCTCGCTATTTACCGGGCACATCGGCTGCGGAAAATCCACCGAGCTGAAGCGGCTGCGAAAAGAGCTGCGGGATGAAAAATTTTTCGTGGTCTACTTCGAGTCCGACGAAGACGTGGACATGCTCGATGTGGATATCGTCGATATTTTGATGACGATCGCCAAGCGCATCTCCGCCGAACTGGAAAACTTCGACGCACCGCCCGCCAACAACCTCCGGCGCTTCGTTAACAAGGTTCACGACATTCTGTTTACCGAAATCGACCTGAAGCTGTCGGCGGGCATTGAAGGCGCGAAGGGCGAACTGGACACCAAGAAAAAGTCGGCGTCGTTGTCCACCGCGATCGGCAAGATCGTCGTTGCGGCCAAAGACAACAGTACGATTCGCAGCAAGCTGAACAACCACGTCGGCCCCCAGCTCACGGCACTGCTGGACGAAATTAACACCGACCTGATCGCGCCGGGAATCGCGTTCCTGCGGCAGCGCGGCTATCGCGGCTTGGTGACGATTATCGACAACCTCGATCGCATCGACAAACGCGCCAAAGCATCGGGGCGATCGCAGCAGGAGTACATCTTTGTCGATCGGGGCAGCATTCTCACGAAGCTGGCCTGCCACACGATCTATACGATGCCGCTGTCGCTGATGTTCTCCAGCGAGTACGGCAACCTGACGCAGCGCTTTCCCCACGCACCGGAGCGGCTGCCGATGGTGCGGATCGCGATGCGTGAGGGCGGAGAGAACGCGTCGGGTTTAGAAAAGCTAAAGCAGATGGTTTTGGCGCGGATCTTTCCCATGTCGAACGAGACGGAGCGGCGATCGCGGGTTGGCGAGATTTTTGCGGAGGTGGAGACATTCGATCGGCTGTGTCGGCTGAGCGGCGGGCACGTTCGAGGTTTGCTGAAGTTGATGTTGCAGTGGATCGAGGAAGAGATGCAGCTACCGCTGACGGCGGACAGTCTGGAGGGGGCGGTGCGCGAGCAGTGCGATAACGAAACGTGCAGCGTCTCGGATGCGGAATGGGAGCTGTTGGCGCGGGTGCGCGAGACTCAAGAGGTCTCGGACGATGAGGGCTACGAGAAGCTAATCCGCAGTCGGATAGTGTTTGAGTATCGCGACAAGCGCGGGTCTTGGTATGCAGTCAATCCGATTTTGTTGGAGGCGGGCAAGCTTTCGTAGAGAGTCTTTACGCCGTTATTGAGGTTCTGAATTATGGTTGCAACGACGACCAAACTTACGCTCGACGAATACCGCGATCGCGAGGCGACGTCAGAGGTGCGCCACGAATATCGTAATGGAGAAGTTATTGAAGTGCCTGGAGGTTCAATCAGCCACAGTCGTATTGCAGGTGTGCTCTACTCCTTACTGGAAGACTTATTGGAAGATTCCGACTGTGAGCCCTTTAATGGTGAGCTACGCATTTGGATTCCAGAGCGCAATCAGGGAACGTATCCGGATGTGATGGCCGTCGTTGGCGAAGCAGTCTTAAACGGCAACCGCACTGATGAAATTCTCAATCCGACGCTGGTTGCGGAGGTGCTTTCACCTTCAACATCGGGTTACGATCGCGGCGACAAATTCGCGGCCTATCGGACGATTCCCAGCTTTCGAGAATATCTCCTCATCGAGCAAGACCAACCGGCGATCGAGCATTACTGGAAGATTGACGACAGCTCCTGGCAGCTTCAGGAAATTCGCGGGCTAGAGTCTACGATCGAGCTTCGACATATTCCGGCTCAGCTACCTTTGCAGCAGATTTACCGTCGTATTCGCTTCGAGTCTTAATGTTTGCCTTCCTTAGAGTACTCCACGGAAATAAATGTCCAGCATTCAGGATTCGAGCACTGAGCTTGTCGAAGTGCGTCACACCCAGGCTTCGACAAGCTCAGCCTTCATTGGCGGCTTCTGGACAAATATATTTATGGAGTGCTCTTAAAGAAAAACTATCGTTTCGACGCTCTGCGTTGGAATGCTCTGGCAGACGCTCTGCGTCGAGTAACGGGGCGCTGAGCGCCGAGAACTGCATTCCCACGCAGGAGCGTGGGAACAACGATGCTGCGAGCCTCGATCGTCGCGTGTTCGGGCTATTTCTATGAACGATCGCGCTGCTAAAAACGAAAAGGTTTTACGCCAGCTCGTCAATGCCCTGGAGTCGTCGGTGGGGCAGTTCAAGCTGGTGGTGGTACGCGTGGAGGGGCGGGCGCTGCGCGATCGCCTGGTGGAGCGCGTCGCGGAGATCTGCCGGGACGATCGCGGCTTGGATGTGGTGAATTTGTCGGTGGCGGATTATGGCTTGAGTTTGCTGGATGCGATCGAGGATTGTCGGGAGGGGCGAGCCGCCGTGCCGGATATGGTGCAGGTGGTGGGGCTCGACGAGCTGTCCGAGCGGGATCTCGAGCGGTTCTTTACGCTGGCGAATCAGGCGCGGGGGCAGTTGCGATCGCAGTGCGCCGTGCCGATCGCGCTGTGGATGGACGATGCGGCGTTCGATCGGATGGTGGCGAGGGCGAGCGATCTGGAGAGCTGGGCGACCTCGAAGCGGTTTCAGGCGACGGTGGAGGATGCTCGCGAGGAGCTGAAGTTTCAGTTGGAGTGGATGCTAGAAGCGCTGGAGGAAGAGCGCGATCTGGATTGGATGTGGGCGGGGGAAGAGCCGCTGGTGTCGGCGAGCTGCTGGCGTCAGATGGCAGCTGCGTATGAGATGGTCGCGGAGGCAGGAGAGACGACCGCAGAACAGGATGCGCTGGTGGCGTTTGGGCGCGGAAGATCGGCGTTGGAAAGTGGAAAGTTCGAGCGGGCGATCGGGGAATTCGAGCGGGCGCACGAGGCCATAACGACAGCTTCGGATCGTCGGCTGCTGATGTGGATCGAGTTTCAGCTTGGTGTGGCAATGTTGCGGCAGGCCGATCGGCATCCCTGGTCGCCGGATTGTTTAGATGCGGTGAGCGATCGCTTTGTGGCGGCGCAAAAGGCATGGGAGGCATTAGGAATTTCACAGCCAGAAGAGGAAGAAATCGAGATTGACGGCGAGATAGAACACTGCCAGCGAGTTATTGGCTGGGAACGAATCTCATCGAGTTCGGCATGTCAGGTTGTCGGCCACTGGGAATGTGCGATCGTGTCAGAGCGAGAAGGCCGAATCAAAGATGCAATGTTCGATTTCAGCGCTGCTCTCAGCTTCGAGCCGTTCTACGTTCCCCACCTGTTCTTAGCGGCTCTTTCGCGCCTAAACAATCTGGAATTTTGCGACGGGAGGTACGTTGCTGCATTTGCTGGCTGGCAGTGGCATCAACAGATCGAGCGGTGGGCTGGATTGCGGGCGTTTGTTGGCGCGGGACGGCTGCAACCGCAAGGCAGCAAGGCTAGTGATGTGCCACCGGAGATCGGGCAGTTCGGGCGGGGCGAAGACTTAAAGACGATCGTCGATCGCATCCGCGAAAACGAAACGCGGCTGGTCGCGATCTGCGGGGCGTCGGGCGTCGGGAAAAGCTCGCTGGTGAGCGCGGGGCTCGTGCCGCAGGTGGCGCGTGAGAATTTCGAGGGCGGGCGCGATGGGGTCGCGATCGTGGTGCGGCAGTACGAGGACTGGCGGGGGACGCTGCGAACGGCGATCGAGCGGGCGCTGACCGACCGGAAGCTCGAGCCGCAGCCGGGAGCAGACGAAGCGTCGATGCTGGAGAACTTGCGATCGCTCGCCCAGCAGCGACACGTACAGCCGGTGTTGGTGTTCGACCAGTTCGAGGAGTTTTTCTTTGCGAACTCGGACGCGGGGGAGCAGCGGCAGTTTTTTGAGTTTCTGGGGACGCTGTTCGCGGAGCCGAACCATGCCGACAAGCAGCTCGGGATGCTGACGGTGGTGTTGTCTCTGCGCGAAGACTACCTGCATTTGCTGCTGCCCGCGAACCGGATCGAGGCGATTCGATCGGCGGCAGCGGATGGCAGCATCCTGAGTCCGAAGGTGCTGTATCGACTGGAGAATCTGTCGGGCGATCGGACGGTGCGGGCGCTGGCGGCGATGGGGACGCGGTTCGATGCGGCGTTGCGCGATCGGCTGGTGGCGGATTTGGCGGGTGAGACGGACGAGGTGCGACCGATCGAGCTGCAAATCGTGGGGGCGCAGCTGGAGACGGAGGGGCGCTACGGGCTGGCGGACTACGAGGCGCTGGGCGAGAACCCGAAGCTGGCGCTGGTGGAGCGGTATTTGTCGCGGGTGGTGGAGGCGTGCGGTGCGGACAATGAGGGGCTGGCGGACTCGGTGCTGTTTTTGCTGACGGATGAGGGGCGCGATCGGCCGATTCGTCCGGTGCGGAGCGAGGCGGAGCTACGGCTGGAGCTGGAGGGGCTGCGGCGCGAGGTGGCGGGGCTGGGGGAGGTGCGGTCGATTTTGGTGTTGTCGGGGTTGGTGTTGGAGGTGGCGGGGGAGCCGGTGCGGTTCCAGCTCGTGCATGACTATTTGGCGGAGTTTATTCGGGAGACGCGGGGGCAGGACGTGCGGGCGATGCAGCGGGAGCTGGAGGCGGAGCGAGAGAAGAACAAAGCGCTCGAGACAGAGCGCGACGACCTCGCCGCACAGATCGAAGCGGCGAAAGTGGAGTACGAGTCGGTTCGGGAGGCGACCCACCTGGAGACGAGCTGTCGGCTGGCGCTGAAGCAGCTTTCGCTGCACCGGCAGCTCGAAGCGCTGGTGATGGCAACCGAGGCGGGGAAGACGCTCCAAAGACGGGTACGGGATGCGCCGCTCGGCGACTACCCGACCGTACAGCCGATCTATTGCCTGACCGAAGCGCTGCGCCAGGGGCAGCTCCGCAATCGTCTCAACGGTCATTCCGGCGGGGTTTGGAGCGCGAATTTCAGCGCGGACGGGCAGAGAGTCGTTTCCGCCTCCGAGGACAACACGGTGAAGCTGTGGGACGCGGCCAGCGGAGAGGAAGTGCGAACCCTCAACGGTCATTCCGGCACGGTTTGGAGCGCGAATTTCAGCGCGGA
>CALCCD010000016.1 GCA_937899645.1 uncultured cyanobacterium
TTCATTGCTGACTCATCTATTCTCTTCCTCACCACTTTAGACGGCCAGTGCCCTCTTGTTTGCGACTAACACCACTTCTCGATCTCTCGAGACCGAGATCGTGTCAGAAAATCGAACACCTCAGAGCATCGTTACGTACCGCTCTCCTGTTCAGCGATCGCATTCTGAAACTGAGGTTTTGGCCATTCGCACTTCGGAATCGATCTCGTTAACTTATCTGTAGTCAGCAAGAGGCCGATACAGAACCGACCCAAAACCCGGAAATTTTCCGAAATTCGGACGCTCATCGGTCGCGATCGAGGATTTCGCGCGGGGAGATGCCAACGACTCCCCGTCTGTGGGAACCTAACGTTACGTATCTTCAGCAAAACCTCAAGACGTCTCTCACTTCAAAACTATGCAAACCCTGTCGGCTCCGACGAGCCCGGAACCCCGTGAAAGTCAGGGCAGCGCCGACGCTCCCGCCTTCGATACGACGATCCACCGCCGAAAGACGCGTCCCGTTCCGGTTGGCAACGTGACGATCGGTGGCGGACACCCCGTTGTCGTCCAGTCGATGATCAACGAAGACACGATGGACATCGAAGGCTCGGTGGCGGCGATCCGTCGGCTGCACGAGATCGGCTGTGAGATCGTCCGCGTTACGGTTCCGAGCATGGGTCACGCCAAGGCGCTGGCGGAGATTAAGACGAAGCTAAAGGCAATTTATCAAGATGTGCCGCTGGTGGCCGACGTTCACCACAACGGCATGAAGATCGCCCTTGAGGTCGCTAAGCATGTCGATAACGTGCGAATTAATCCCGGTCTCTACGTCTTCGAGAAGCCCTCGGCAAATCGCACTGGTTACACTCAAGAGGAGTTCGACGCGATCGGCGAGAAGATCCGCAACACCTTGGAGCCACTGGTCGTGACCTTACGCGACCAGAATAAATCGATGCGGATCGGCGTCAACCACGGCTCGTTGGCCGAGCGAATGCTGTTTACCTACGGCGATACGCCGGAAGGTATGGTCGAGTCGGCGGTTGAGTTTTTGCACATCTGCGAATCGCTCGACTTCCGCAATATTACGATTTCGATGAAGGCATCGCGCGTGCCGGTGATGCTGGCGGCGTACCGCCTGATGGTCAAGCGCATGGACGAGCTAGGTATGGACTACCCGCTGCACCTGGGCGTCACCGAGGCGGGTGACGGCGAGTACGGTCGCATCAAGTCCACAGCGGGCATCGGTACGCTGCTGGCCGAAGGCATCGGCGATACGATCCGTGCCTCGCTGACTGAAGCGCCGGAGAAAGAAATTCCGGTCTGCTACAGCATTTTGCAGGCGCTCGGCCTCCGCAAAACGATGGTGGAATATGTGGCTTGCCCGTCTTGCGGTCGAACGCTGTTCAATCTGGAGGAAGTGCTGCACAAAGTCCGCGAGGCGACGAACCATCTGACGGGTCTCGACATTGCGGTGATGGGCTGCATCGTCAACGGGCCGGGTGAGATGGCCGACGCGGATTACGGTTACGTGGGCAAGGGGCCGAATACGATCGCGCTGTATCGCGGTCGCGAAGAGATCAAACGCGTTCCAGAAACGGATGGCGTCAAGGAGCTGATTCAGCTCATTAAGGATGACGATCGCTGGGTCGAACCGGAGTAAAGGGTTCACACTTTACACAGGCAGCTCGCTGTCATATGGAAACCGGGTTTCTTAGGGTAGATTCGCGCACACGCGGGCAATTTTGAGAAACCCGGTTTCTCACGATCTTGTGGTGAACCTGGCGAAATCTACAATCGAAGAGTGCGAAGCCACTCGACATTGATTTTTTACGTCATGCAAACAAAACCTATTCAGTCGCTGCATTAAATTCATTCGAGGGAAATTCACACGATGGTTCCAGAGAATCTGAAACATGCCTACACGGCGAAACGCCCGGCCGATCTGCTGCGACGGGCGATCTGTGAGCGAGTCCTCATTCAGGAAGCGTGACCGATTACGCTCAGCTTGTCCGAACCGAGTGTCCGAACCGAAGCAAGCCGGATGTCGCTGTCGTTCGCGGAGTGCGATCGAATTATGCGACTCGCCACCCCGGCGGTGCGCACATTTTGCTAGCAATCGAAATGTCGAAAACAACGCTCAGCAGCGATCTGACACTGAAGCGCGGCCTGCACACCAGCGCTGGAATTCCCGAGCATTGGGGCGTGGATTTGCAACACCGCCGAGTCGAGGTGTTCCGCGAATCAAACGGGAAGCCCTATCGTAACCAGTAGACCATCACGGACGATTGGATCTCGCCGATCGCCTTCTCCAAAATAGCGATCAACTCCCGTCAAATTTTTCGCTAGCGCCGCTAGCATCACTTCAGTCCGGCCAGCCGTAGCGCTTCAAATCGATCTTGCCGCGATCGTCAAACGCCACGCCCTCATCTTCCAGCAGTGCCTGTTGCAAATAATCCGACCCCTCCCGCAGCGACGAATGGGAAATCTCGCCTTTGGCGTTAATCACCCGCTGCCAGGGAATCTCCGCATCGTCCGCCGCGACTTTGAACAGCGCGTAGCCCACCAGTCGCGCCTTGCCCGATAGTCCCGCCAGGTCGGCGATGCGACCGTACGTCGTTACCCGACCGGGCGGGATCTGTCGCACGATCGCGTAGATGCGCTGGTAGGTGTTGGCGTCAGTTGGCACGTCGGATTATGGCGCGGGCGTAGTGTCGGGCTCGGTCTCCACGGGCGGCGAGGGCAGACCGAAACTGGGCGCGAGCAGCTCGGCGGCGGCGTTCACTTTGGCGATGCCGTCGCCAGTCGCGGAGACTACCAGCGTCAGGATTTGCGAGCCTTCTTGGATGACGATTGCTTTACCCGCTAACGGTTTGCCCTTCGCCATTCCCGTCCAGGGCAGCACTATTTCACCGGCGGCGACCTCGATCGGCGCGTCGGCGACGAAGCCTTCGCCGCGCTGGAGTGCTTCGATCGTCACTTGCGCCAGCGCGTTCGGGCTCAGGACGCGATCGAGGGCGCGCTGGCGGACGATCGCGGTGTAGGCCAAGCTGCGATCGGGCGATTCGATAAGCGGAACTCCGGCGGTGGGCGTGACGGTGAATTCGTCGCTGACGCCGGTTTCGGGGTTGGCCTGCGCCAGGATGGCCATCGAAAACTGACCGTCGGCAGTGTAGGTGTTGCCGCTGAGACTAAGGTCGGTGGCGGTTGAGCTCGTTTCGGGTGCGGGTTCGGCAGTTTCGGCTTGAGCGATCGGGTTCGAGCTGGCAGCTTGCAAGGCGACGCGATCGCCCGCGAGTGCTACGACCAACGCCGTGACGGTGGCGAGTACGATCGCCCAGATGGCTTTACGTTTCATCGATCGCTTCTTGGATAGTTTGGGTCGAATTTACAAACGGGGTCTGGAGTTTGAGCTACGGCGTCGGCGAAATGCCCAGCGTACTAGCCGCATCGCCCCAGTAAAACAGACCGGCAATGCAGCCCGTCATTAGCGTCGCCAGCGTTCCCGCCCACAGTGCTTTGAGGCCGAGTGCCGACACGTCGCTGCGCCGCTCTGGAACCAGCGATGCCAGACCGCCGACGAAAATTCCGTAGGACGCGAAGTGCGTGAAGCCGCAGAGGACGTAGCTGACGACCAGCACCGTGCGACCGGAGATTTCCCCGGCCTGCGCGAGCTGGTTCAGTGCCAGGTAAGGCGGCACGTTGGTCTCGAACAGGCGACGCCCGATCAGCACCGACGCCTGCCACAGCTCGCTCCAGTCCAGCGACACGCCCGTGAGGAAGGTCAGCGGCAGGAACAACATTCCGAGCAGGTTCGGCAGCGTAATCACCTGGAAAATACCGCCGAGGACGGGCAAGTTTCCCAGCGAGGCGAAGGTTTGGTTGAACAGCGCGACGACGCCGAGAATGGCGATAATCACGGCGGCGATGCCCACGGCCATTTTGACGCCGTCCATCGCGCCAATGATTAGGCTGTCGATCGGGTTGGGGCGCTCGCCCTGTTCTGCCGGGTCTTCCGGGATGCGCCCCATGGTTTCGGGGACGGTCTCTTCGGGGACGAGAAGCTTGGAGAGGACAAAGCAGGCCGGAATCGTCAGGATCGAGGCGGAGACGAGGTGGCCGGTAATCGACGGGAACGAGGGGCGCAGCAGACCGGCATAGAGCGCGAGTACCGAGGAGGCGATCGAGCCGAAACAGCTCGACAGAATCGCGCACAGCTCGCTGCGGCTCATGCCCATCAGGAACGGCTTGACAGCGATCGCCGATTCGATGCCGACGAAGATATTCGCTGCGCCCGCCAGCGACTCCGCGCCGCTGATTTTCATCGTCTTCTGGAACAGCTTGGCGAAGACGCGCACGATCGGCTGAATCACGCCGAGCCGGTAGAGCAGGCTGACCAGGCCGGAGAAAAAGATCACCTGGGGCAGGGCGCGGAAGGCCAAAACGTAGGCCGCGCCGATGTCGAGGCTGTCGGGGCCGATGCGATCGCCGGGGATCGCCACGTACGGATCGCCGACGGCGCGTGCCAGCCAGCGTCCGGCGGTTCCGGGGCCTGCGATGAAGTTGGGTGAGACGGCGAGCATCGAACTCGGGCCACCGAAGAGGAATTTCGCGCCTGCTTCGGAGGCGTCGAGGACGGCGTTGAGCAGGTCGTTGAGCCCCGCGACGAGGCCGCTACCGAAGATGAAGACGATCGCGCCGATGATGAGTTGGAGCCCGATGCCCCAGCGGATCGTGTCCCAGGGAATATTTTTGCGATTTTCGGAGCCCAGCCACGCAATCCCGCAAAGGGCAGCGATTCCGAAGGCAGAGATGAGATTGAGAAAGCTCATATCGCGTTGCCGTAGATGAGGTTTGCAGACCGTGCGATCGGGCTCAAAAGCCCTTCAAACAATAGCTTACGCGCCGGAGAATCGTCGGGTTCGGGTCACGATTCTCCATATTTACGGGATTTGTTAGTCTGGCGCTGGCGAGGTTGGGTTGCGAGTATGGCGCACGTGTTGACTGGCGGCTGTCATTGCGGGGCGGTGCGTTTTCGGATTCGGCTCGATCGCTTGAAGGCGATCGACTGCAACTGCTCGATATGCACCAAGAAGGGCTTCATCCACGCGATCGTGCCACCCGATCGCTTCGAGCTGCTTCAGGGCAAAGAGGCACTGAGCTGTTATAAGTTCAACACCGGAACCGCAAAGCATCTGTTCTGCAAACATTGCGGCGTTCACAGTTTCTATCGCCCGCGCTCGCATCCGGACAGCTATGACGTCAACGTGCGCTGCTTGGACGATGCGCCGCTCGATCGCTTCGAGATTACGCCGTTCGACGGGCGGCACTGGGAAGACAACGTCGCCAGCATCCGCGATGGGTCGCCGAGCTAACGCTGGAACCGCGAGCCGAGGTAATACTTGCGAACGAGCGGGTTGGCGTATAGCTCGTCCGGGCTGCCCGACGCGAAGATCTCGCCCTCGCGCATGATGTAGGCCCGATCGACGATCTCCAGCGTCTCGCGGACGTTGTGATCGGTAATCAGAATGCCGATGTTGCGGCGGCGCAGGTCGGCGATCGACTGTTGCAAGTCGGCAATCGCGATCGGGTCAACCCCCGCAAATGGCTCGTCGAGCAGCAGAAAGTTCGGCTCGCCGTGGCCGGACGCGAGCGATCGGGCGATTTCGGTGCGCCGCCGCTCGCCGCCGGATACCTGGCGACCCATGCTGGTCGAGACGGTTTCGAGACGGAATTCTTTCAGCAGGCGATCGAGGCGATCGGCGCGATCGCGACTCGGCACGCCCGTCTGCTCGAACACTAGCAGCAGGTTGTCGCGCACGGTCAGGTTGCGAAAAATGCTGGGTTCTTGCGCTAGATAGCCAATGCCCAGCAGCGATCGCTCGTGCATCGGCTTTTTCGTGATGTCCTGGCCGTCGAGCATGACTTTGCCGCGATCGGGTGCGATTAGTCCCGTGACGACGCCAAACGTGGTCGTCTTGCCCGCACCGTTGGGGCCGAGCAGACCGACGATCTCGCCCTGGCCGATCGCCATGTTGACCCGATTGACGACCGTGCGCTGGCTGTAGGATTTCTGGACGTTTTCGAGGACGATCTTCATCGGTCGGGTTCGCCCAAAGAAGCGGGCAAGCGAACGTAAAATTTAACGGAGCGGTGGCGGGGCGGGCGCGGCGGGAATCGGCTGCTCGGCGTCGGCGGGGACGAGGTAAATCGACTCGACCTGACGGTTGGGCAGCGGCTCGGCAACGAAGCGCCCTTCGTCGATTAAGTAAACCACGACCTCACCGCGAATGCTGTTGCCGTCTTGGAGAACGAAGACGTTGCCGGTCATCACCAGGCGACGTTCGTTGCTGAAGTATTGCGCTTGGTCGGACGTGCCGGTGACGTTGCGAGCGGGGTAGTCGATTTGGACGTTGCCGCGCGCGGTGACGATGCCGGTGCGGGCGTCGGCTTCCTGGACGTTGGCGCGGACAGTGAGCGGGTTGCGAGCGCCGACTTGGGAATAGGTGGGCAGCGCGATCGCCCCGATCGCTACAGTCGGCAGCACCAGCGCCAGCAGCAGGCGGCACTTCACGAGGGACGAATTCACCAGCGTCGAATTCACCAAGGTCGAAAAAACGTTCATCGAAGGTATTGCCGCGATCGCGCGGAGCGTTCTGTAACGAGTTCGTGCGGGGCAGGTCGCGATGGCGACAGACGGGTTCGCACGCGACGGGATCGCGCTCAAAACCACATTTAACGATACGTAACATCGTATCAAGACATCGAGATCTCACTGAAATCTCGCTGGGATCGCGCGAGAGCTCAGCCTTCGCTATTCCGAGACGCGAGCGACGTGCGGTAAGTTGCGACGCACTTCCAAAGTGCTTTCCCCGTCGGCTTCTGAGTCCTCGTTCAGGCCGTACTCTGCGGCCAGTGCGGCTACATCGGTCTCACCCCGCTGCTGCACGGCGCTCAGCATGTCTGTGCTCGTGTCGATGAGCGTGTCGAGGTCGAGCCCACCGTAGTCACCGGGATATTTGTTCAGGCGGCTCATGCCCTCGCCGAGCAAAATCGCGCAGCCGCGCCAGTTGTGGTTGCTGAGGTGGTAGCAAGCAACGGCAATCTGCAAGATGCCCTGATAGAGCTGTTTGTTCCCGTCGTAACATTCCAGCCAGATGGCTTCAAGGGTGTCGTGACAGGGATAAAATTCGCGGGCGTTGAACTGTTCGATGCCCTGCCAAAACTCCGCTGGAAACTCTGCGTCACTCATCGTTCACCTTCGATCGGGCCTGTTGTCACCGCCGCAATCGTACGATCTCGGCAGCCCGCAGCGCTATCGGAGCGACGCTACTAGAACAGAAACGCGAAAAGCGGGCAGGCAGGATAGGAGGGGGGGAATAGGGGGGGGGAGAAAGGGGGGGGGCAGCAGGGAGGGAAATGAGAGGAGGCCGGGAAGGGCGCGGGGGGAGAATGG
>CALCCD010000017.1 GCA_937899645.1 uncultured cyanobacterium
TGGGGCAATACGAGCGTGCGATCGACTTCCACCAGCTGTCCCTCAAAATCAAGCGGGAGCTGGGCGACCGACAGGGCGAGGCACACTCGCTCGGAAATTTGGGAAACGCCTATAAAAGCTTGGGGCAGTACGAGCGTGCGATCGACTTCCACCAACTGTCTCTCGATATTGACCGAGAGCTGGGCGACCGGCATGGCGAGGCAAACTCCCTCGGAAATTTGGGCAATGTCTACCACAGCTTGGGGCAATACCCGCGTGCGATCGACTTCTATCGCCAGTCCCTCTCTATCTCCACGCAGATCGGTGCTCGCTTCGCAACTGCGAATCAGTGGTTCAATCTCGGCCTTGCCCTTGAACAAACTGATGATCGCGAGAACGCCCGCGACGCCTTCACGCATGCCCGCGAACTCTACGCCGATATGGGCTTAGCCAAAGACGTTGAAGACTGCGACAAAGTCCTCGACAACCTCGCCTAAACTCTCTCCGCGCCCTCCTCCGCCTCCCCGCCAAACTCTGGCGCAGCTTCACCCGCCTCATCCGCCGACTCCTCCGCCGCCTCCCCTAACCCGCCATGACCCCCGACCAACTCAAAACCCTCGTTAAAGAAAGCGTCCGCGAAGCCCTACGCGAAGAGTGGCTGAAGTTCTATCAGCTCAACCTCCCCCACGTCAGCGACGACGAACAAGCCGAAATCGACGCCGCCCTCGGCACACCCGACGACTACAACGAAGACGAATTCATCGACATCACCGACCTTTTCGATCGTGCAGGTTAAACTCCGCAAAGAAGCCCAAAAGTTCCTCAAAAAGCTCGACAAGCCGACCCGCGATCGAGTTCTGGAGCGGATCGGCCAGCTTCGCAGCAGCCTAATCGCCCAAGAGATTCCGCAGGGCTTGGACATCAAAGCACTCCAAGGCAACTGGCAGGGCTTTTCGCGACTGCGCGTCGGCCAAATCCGCGTGATTTATCGCATCGAAGCGGGCGACGTGGAGATCCTCTTCATCTACGACATCAACTATCGAGGCAGCGTCTACTAAACTCTGCGGGCTACCTCTAAAAGAAATCTCCCACCCCGATCGCGTCCACCGGCGTCGTCGCCAACCTCGCCAACACATCCCCCGTCGCCGCCTTGAGACTCGCGATCTCTCCCCCGGCTCGATCGCCAACTCCTCAAAACTCACCCCCCCGCAGCAGACCCCTCCGCCGCCAGCCGCGCCTCCTGGCGCTCGCGCTCGCGCTGCTGCAACATCGCCATCGCGTAAGACGTACCCAGCCGCGTCGCCCCCGCCACCAGCAAGTCGATCGCGAAGTGCATATCCCGAATACCGGCAGCCGCTTCGATTGCGATCCGGCCTTTCGCCAAATCCTTGAGGCGACACACGGCTTCGATGGTGACGCCACCGTTCCAGCCCGTGCCGGTCACGATGTGGGTCGCGCCAGCATCGATACAGAGATCGACCGCAACGGCCAGCTCGTCCGGCTCTAGCAGGTTCGTCTCGACGATCGCTTTAACCGGCACGTTGGCGTCCTCGCAAATCTCGGCGATCGCCCGGTGCACTTGGTTTGTCTTGCCCGCCTTAAGCTGCGCTAGGTCGAGCGTGACTCCCAGCTCTGACGCGCCGTTATCGACAGCTTCTAGCGCCTCATAGCGTTTGACGCTTGCCGTGGTCGTGCCGGTGGGGTAGCCGATGACCGTCGAGACGATCGGCGCTTTGCCCTGCAAGCACTCGGCGGCGAGGCGCACGTGGTTGGGATAGACGCAGACCGAGGCAAAGCCAAATCGCTCGGCCTCGGAGCACCACTGACGGACGAAGGTTTCGTGGGCGAGGGGGTTGAGAAGGGCGTGGTCGATCGTCGGGGCGAGATCGATTTCGGCGATCGTGTTGCGAGCCATAGATATCTGGGGGGTAAAAGCGAGAGCGCCAATAAAGTCAGGCAAAGCTAGGAAATTCCCACCGCAAGCGGTTGACATTCCCGTCGTAAATTCAGAGTATGGACGTCTGGCTAATTTTTTGCAGTGCCCATTTAAGGTCAACTCGGGCAGCCCGCTTGCGGGAAGCTGCGGCCAGTCCAACGCTCGGATCGGGCGGCAAATATCGCGCCTTGCGCCCCTGTTGGACGCGTGGCAAAGCGGTTGCCCGTACGGCACTATCTCCCTTCAAGTTTATGAGCTGCTACGCAATTATCGAAACCGGCGGCAAGCAAATGCGCGTCGAAGCCGGTCGTTTCTACGATATCGAACTCCTCCAAGCCGAGCCGGACGAGAAAGTCACGATCGACAAAGTCCTGTTCGTCAACAACGACGGCGACATCAGCGTCGGCGCGCCCTACGTCAGCGGCGCAACCGTCGAAGGCACCGTGATGCAGACCCTTCGCAGCAAGAAGGTGATCGTCTACAAAATGCAGCCGAAGAAGAAAACCCGCAAGAAGCGCGGTCACCGTCAGAACTACATGCGTCTGAACATCGACAGCATCAGCCTCGGCGGCAGCGTCGTTGGCAGCGCGCCGACAGCAGAGACCGCAGAAGCTCCGGCAACCGAAGCGGCAGAAGCCTAACTTCCACCGAGCTTTACTGACCGTCGCGCGGCGTACCCCGCCGCAGTCTCGCTACAATATGCCCTGGCATGCAGCAGGGCGGGGCGGCTCGGGCTTCTCGAGTTTTGCCGCTCTTCGACCCCCAACATTTGAGGACATCATGGCTCACAAGAAAGGTACAGGTAGTACTCGTAACGGTCGCGACTCTAATTCCAAGCGCCTCGGCGTCAAGCGCTACGGCGGCGAAGTCGTGATTGCGGGCAACATCATCGTTCGCCAACGCGGCACGAAAATTCACCCCGGAAACAACGTCGGCATCGGTAGCGATGACACGCTCTACGCGCTGATCGACGGCGTCGTGAAGTTCGAGCACAAGGACAAGAGCCGCCGCAAGGTCAGCGTTTACGCAGACGCGTAGGCCGCACGGCGCTTACCGATCGAACCCAATCGAATTCACAAGCCCCGATCGCGCTCCGGCACGGTCGGGGTTTTGCGTTGGATTTGTAGCTTTCCCGCACAGCATCGTCGCTCTGCGTAGGAATGCCTCAACCGACGCTCTGCGTCGCGAGTGTGGACGGGACGCAGAGCGTCTGGGAGTGCGTTACCACGCAGAGCGTGAAAACGATGCGTCGGGGGGGGTCGCGTTTGGTGTTACGGGCAGTCGGGGTGTTTTGCGCCTTGCTGACAGAGGAACGTGAGGGCTTCGCGATCGAGGCCGCGCGTTTCGGAGAAGTCCACCCCATCAAACCAGGGCATCTCGTCGGCTTCGGCGATCGCCAGCGTGTCGTCCGATCTCGTCCAGATCGCGTCCTGGAAGTTCGCCCCGGCCAACCGCGATCGACGCCAGTCCACCGCCGACACGTCCGCTCCGGCGAAGTTCGCCGCCCGCAAATCCGCACCGGCCAGCGTCGCGCCCGCCAAGATCGCGCCGGAGAGGTTGGCGTCGCGCAGGTTCGCGCCGGAGAGATCGGCTCCGCTGAGGTCGGCTTCCTGCCAGTTCGATCGCACCAGATTCGCCTCCGCGAGCAGCGCCCCGGCCAGGTCGGCTTGGGAGAGCGTTGCGTCCTGAAGCCGCACGTCGCGGAAGTCGCTGGTCTTGAGGTCGGCTCCGGTGAAGCTGGCGCGCTCCAGGTCGCTGCCGCGAAAGCTCGCGCCGATCGCCTGGGTGCTGCTGAAGTTCGCGCCGGTGGCCGCGCTCTGCTGGAGGCTGGCGTCGTTGAAGTTCGTCCGCATCAGGTTGGCCTTGCGCAGCCAGACGCGCTCCAGGTTGGCTCCGGCGAAGTTGGCGTGGCTGAGATCTGCGCCGCTGAGGTCGGCGATCGCATCGTCGTAGCTCCCCGCGCGATCGTCCTGCCCCGGCGAGAAAAACACCGCCTGCTGGAAGTCGGCATGGCGCAAGATACTGCCGCGAAAGCGACTGCCCGCCAGGTTGATGCCGCTGAGTACGAGCGTAAAGTCAGCGCGATCGTTGCGTCCCAGGTCGGTGCGGCTGAGGTCGGCTTCGGGCATCTCGCCGCTGTAGCCGATCGCGATTTTGGCGATCGCCTGCTGGGTGGCCTGGAGGCGGCGCGCGATAAGGTCGCGATCGTCGGTGTTTTCCAGGGCTTCGAGTTCGTTACGCAAACCTTGATTGAGGCGGCGCAATCCGTCGATCGATTCCGTGCCGCGACTGACCAGCGCCTGCTGGAGCGCGTCGATTAGCACCGGGTCGGTTTCCTGCGCGAGCAGATCGACGAGCAGGGTCTGGACGCGATCGTCGTCGAGCGTACCGAGGGCGAGGATCGCGTTTTTGCGCTCGTCCACCGCACCGGGCAGCGGCGCGAGCTTGTCCACCAGGCTGATGTAGAGTTCGTTAGCTTCGGCGGTTTGCTGGCGTTGGTTCGTTTGCTGCTGGACGTAGACCTGTGTCGCGGCCAGGGTTCCGAGCAGCGCCGCAATGCAGAAGAGCCCCAACAGCCCCAGGGTCGTAATCGGGTTCGATCGCATCCACGGCCACAGCCCCGGAACCGGCGGCGGCAGAAACGGATCGTCGTCGAGCAGAACGATCGCCTCGATCGCCTCGTCCGGGTCGGTCTGCGTCCAGTGCGTTCGATCGGGGCCCTCCGGCCAGACGTAGGCGCTGTAGCCGTACTCGTACTGAAACATGTCGAGAATATGCGTTCCGGCAAGGCGATCGTGCAGCGTGCGGTGGAAGCGATCGAGCCGGACGCAGAGGCTATCGGCCAGTGCCAGCATCCCGACGATCCCCAGCAGCAGCCCGCCGCTGCCGTACGCGCCGATCGTCAGCCAGAAGCCGTAGCCTAAGCCCGCCGCCACGCCCCAGCGCCCGATCGCCTCGCGCAGCACGATCCGCCCCACGCCGCAGGGCTGACCCGTTTCGCCGACGACCCGCACGCCGAACCAGCGCTTCGGGTCGGTGAGCCCCGTCGTGCTCAGCCGGTAGAGTTGCCACGCGCCCACTAACAGCGGCGCGGCGATCGCCCCCGTCCAAAATAGGTTCGTCAGCGGCGAAACGTTGCGGTTCGGCTGGCGTGGGGAAGTGCCGAAGGCGATCGCAAAGCCGTCGCTGGCAGCGGAGATCAGCGGGCTGACGGGGACGGGCTGGCCGATTTCGCGATCGCGAGCGTAGACGCCGAGCTGATACGGAACGATCGCGCTGCCGACGATCAGCGACAGCTCCACCGCCAGCGCCCCACCGCGACGCACCCACAGCGGCGCGAATTTGATGCGGTCGTACCAGCCGCGCCAGACACGGTCGGCGAAGCGATCGAAGGCGAATTGAGTCATCGGATTCGAGAGTGGCGGATGCGGGGGAGACGGGCAAACGTCTCCATATTGCAACATTTCCTTCAGTGGCAGCGCCGCTCGCTGACGCTAGAGTTGACTTAAGTCCGAATCGATCCCGGCCCGATCTCGGCTCGATCTGGTCTCAATCTGAGCTCGATCGCGCCCGAAATCTCCAAAAATCTCACGACAACTTCCAGACAGCTTCATCGACAATACGATCCCCACGATCGCGCGGCGAGCTTCAAGGCAGACCCGAGCGCCCCTTCCGCCAGAGATTCCAGCGAAATCGCGTTCCCCGTCGGGGATTGAAGTACCATAGCCCTAGCTTGGCGGTTCCGAAGCCGCAACCTCCAACTCCACAACCGAGTGAGGCATGAAACGACGGGGATTTTTGACGCAGGCGGCGGCGATGTTGGCCGCTGTGGGACTGGGCGAACTAGGGCTAGAATCGGGAGTTGGAAGGAGCGGCCAGGCCGGCCGGGTCGGCGCGCACTGGCAGGCAATGGCCGCTGCGGGGGGCCGTCGCTTCGCGCTGCTAATCGGCATCGATCGCTACGACAGTGCCGAGCATGATATTCCCAGCCTGTCCGGCTGCGTGAAAGACGTTTTGCTACAGCGGCAGCTTTTGCAGTACCGCTTCGGATTTGCGCCCGAGAATATTACCGAGATCCTCAACGAAGCCGCCACGGGCGATCGCATTGAGGCCGAACTCCAGCGCCTCGCGATCCTGCTCGAGCCGTCCGACGCGCTGGTGCTGCACTTTAGCGGCTACGGCGGCCAGTTTCAGTCCCCCATCTCCGCCGAAGTCGCGGCTCCCCCCACAACGAACGCTGCGCGCAGCGCGATCGTCGCGGCTGACGCTCGCCCCTATGCCCTGACGGACTTGAGCGAGCGGCTGGGCAGACTGCCGACGCGCAACGCGATCGCGACGCTCGACGCCAGCTATACCCAGCCGGACGCGAGCTGTCGCCAGGAGATGCGGGCGCGGGTGCTGCCGACCTCGAAGATCGATACCGAGGCTCCGTTTGGCGTATTGTCTACGGCGCTCAAACAGCGACGCGAGCCGACGAGCCCCCGCCCGACGATCGTCACCTACGATCGCGGCGGATGGGCCACCGAGCGTCGTTGGTCGGGCTTCGATGCGGGCGTACTGACCTACGCGCTGACTCAAAGCCTTTGGCATCTGGATACGGCGTCGAGCTGGAAGGCGGGGCTGATATCGGCCAGCGCCGGAGTCGAGCGCGCGGGCAGCGCCCCTCTGCGGCTCCAGACCCGCACCAGCCGCGCCGCCGCTCCCTGGAAGGAAAGCGCGATCGAGGTGGGCATCACACCCGTGGTTCCGGCCAGCGCGATCGGCGCGATCGTTGCGGCCAGCACCGAGCGGACGGGCAGCTTTGAGGTGTGGCTCGGTGGCTTAGAGGCGAGCGTGCTCTCGTGCTACGGCGACAGCTCGATCGTCACTAGCGATCGCCAAGCGCTGACGCGATCGCCGCTGGCTGCCGACGTTCCCCCGATCGCCCTCACAGAGACCGCAACTGAGGACACCGCCCCCGAAGATGTCGCATCGGATGCCGCATCGGATTCCACCTCTCAGGACGCTGCCCCCTCGAAAGATCCCGCCGAAAATCGGCGTAACTGGCTGCAAATCGAGCGCGAGCGAGGCCTCCAGCGCGCCGCCCGTCCCCTCGGGCCCCTCGACGAAACGGCGATCGGGAGTGCTTTGTTCGAGGTGATGCGCGTGATTCCGCGCTCGATCCAGCTCGGCGTCGCCCTGGAGTCGCACCTGTCGCGGATCGAGCGGGTCGATGCCACCAGCGCCCTGTCGAGCCTGCGGGGCATCGAGGCCATTCCCAGCGGCGAAGCGGACTGCTGGTTCGGCTGCGCCAGCAACTGCGCTTCGGCGGCTCCTGCCTCGTCTGAAGGCGACAGCGCGGCCCTCACCGAGACAGAACAGCGCAAGCGCTACACGCTGCTGTCCCACGATCGCCAGCCGATTTTCGACTGCGCCGCCGAGCCCGACGCCGCCATCAAGCGCGCGATCCGCAACCTCGAGCCGCGCCTCCAGGATCTGCGCGCCTTTAAGATTCTGGCCGCGACGGAAAACAGCAACGCGTCCATGCTGAAGGTGCGCGTGACCTATGGCTTTGCCAACACCGACCCCACCATCCCCGATCGCGGTCTGCGGCGCGTCTGCCAGACGGCGGCGGTGGCGACCTCCAACGGCTCGCGCGATCGCCCGCTGCTCCAGCTCGACTCCGGCAGCCGCCTGCAATATCGCATTGAAAACCTGGGCGATCGACCGCTACACTTCCTGCTCGTCCGCCTCGATCCCTGCGGTCGCCTCAGCATTCCCGACACCGAGTCCCGCACGATCGGCGCGCGCGATGCCCTCGCCGTACCCGAGCGCCCAGAGGCCACCGCCTGGAATGTCGAGCGCGACCCCGGACTCGTGCGCTTGTTTGCCATCTTGAGCGATCGCCCGTTTGCCAAGACCCGCCAAGTCCTGGCGAAAAATCACGCCACGGGATCGCGCGATTTGGCCCGCGAGCCTGCCGCCGACCTATCTGGCGAGGTGGCCGAAGCGATCGCCGCCGACCTCGACGCCTCTAGCCGCGCCGCCGCTACCGGTTTGGACTTTAGTGCCGACAACTACGCCTTTGACGTTCGCTGCTGGGCGACGCTGTCGTTGACCTACCGCATCGTCGAGGGCGATGACGCCTGACGGCCCAAAATCGGTCGATCGCCGCGCAATCGACGCGGCCTCGTTGTTTTCTTGGTACGACGAGGCGATCGACCGCGCCGCCGCCGCCAGCGTCGCGCGCCACGAGCTGGACTGGCTGCTGTTGCAGCTCTGCGGCCTCGATCGCCTGACCTTGCGCCTGCGATCGCCCGCGACCCGCCCGATCGCCAGCCAAGTCAGCCTCGACGAACTCGCAACACTCTGGCAACAGCGCCTCGTCGATCGCGTCCCCGTCCAGTATTTGGCGGGTTCGACCACCTGGCGATCGCTGACACTGCGCGTCACGCCCGCCGTGCTGATCCCGCGACCGGAGACCGAAGCGATCGTCGATCTGGCCATCGAAGCAGCAGGCGATCGCCTCGAAGGCCACTGGGCCGATTTGGGGACGGGCAGCGGCGCGATCGCGATCGCGCTGGCAGCGGAGCTGGCCGCGCTGGGGAAATCGGCCACGGTTCACGCCAGCGATCGCAGCGCGGCGGCGCTAGCGGTCGCCCGCCAAAACGCGATCGGCTGCGGCGATCGCGTCGAATTTTACCAAGGCTCCTGGTTCGAGCCTTTTGCCGGTTCGGGCCTGAAGTTCCGCGCGATCGTCAGCAACCCGCCCTATATCCCCGCCGCCACGGTGGACGAACTCGCGCCGGAAGTGCGCGATCGCGAGCCGCGCTTGGCCCTCGACGGCGGCGAAACGGGCCTCGATTGTCTGATCGAACTCTTCGATCGCGCCCCAGATTGGCTCGAAGCGGACGGCATCCTGGCGGTCGAGCACGAAGCGCGCCAGGGACAAGTCACGCGCGACCTGCTGATCGAGCGGGGCTATCGCGACGTGCGGACGGTGCGGGATTTCGCCGGACTCGATCGCTTTGCGATCGCCCGCTGTCCGTCCCCTCGGGCTTATACCAAGCCTAGAAAGTAAAACTACAGATGGATGACCTAGATTGCCAGCCAAGCTTCAGTCCTGGATTTACTATCTGTAGCCAAACTTTGAGTAATTGGTATTAACGGTGGTGTCGGGCTACTGCTCGGCTTCCGGCACCGTTGCCTCGCGTTCGGTCTCCAGAAGATAGCGCTCGCCCGTTTCGAGTACTGCGATCGTGCCCGTTGTCGTCACTTGCTGCTCGGCCTCGCTCAACGGGCGATCGGTGCGGACCCAAACCGAGCCCGTATCGTCCTCGAGCAGGTAAGCCATCGCCTCGACCAGCGCCACGCGTCGTACCACCGTTCCCGCGACCGACACCGAGCGATCGGGTGCTTCTATTTCAGCGAGGCTGTCGATCGCGACCGTCGGGCGGCTGATGCCGGGGATCGGCGCGCCGCAGCTTGCCAACAGCACGCACAGGGCGAAGCTCGACGCGATCGCGCAGGTCGCGTGCCGGGCCAACCGCGATCGCGCGGGCAAAAAGGGAGACAATGGGGAAGTGCTGAGCGGCATGGGGCAGATCGTCTGTGGAAGTCGGCTCGAGCTGGGGAAGTTGCCTGTGAGGTTATCCGTGTAACGGCACGTCCCCCTGCGCCCAGCGGCAAAACGTTTTCGTGAAGGGAGGGGATCCCGAATGGCGATTCAAATGGCGCGTATCCTAGACGGTAAAGCGCTCGCTCAAAAAATTCAATCGAATCTCCAGACGCGGGTTGCGGAGTGGACGCAAGGCGGTCGGCGCGCGCCGGGTTTGGCGGTGTTGCGCGTCGGTGACGACCCCGCCAGCGCCGTCTACGTTCGCAACAAGGAACGATCGTGCGAGCGAGTCGGCATCGCCTCTTTCGGCCAGCACCTGCCCGCCGATACCAGCGCCGAAAGGATAGCTGCCGAGATCGATCGCCTGAACGCCGACGATCGCGTCGATGGCATCCTGGTGCAGCTTCCCCTCCCGGACGGCATCGACGCCGTACCGCTGCTGCTGCGTATCGACCCCGAAAAAGACGCCGACGGCCTCCACCCCGGAAACCTCGGTCGGCTAGTGCGCGGCGAGTCTGGGCTGCGGAGCTGCACCCCCGCTGGCGTTATGGAAATCTTGCGCGAGTATGACATCGACCCCAGTGGTAAGCATGCCGTCGTCATCGGGCGCAGCATCCTGGTCGGTAAGCCGATGGCGCTGATGCTGCTGGAGGCGAATGCGACGGTAACGATCGCCCATTCGCGCACGCCGGATCTGGCGGCCACCGTCCGGCGGGCGGATATCGTCGTGGCGGCGGTGGGTCGTCCGGAGACGATCTCGGCGGATATGCTCAAGCCCGGCGCGGTGGCGATCGATGTGGGGATCAACCGCATCCCCGACCCGGCGGGCGGCAAGGGTAAGCTGGTGGGCGATATCGAATTTGCGGGCGCGTCGGCGGTGGCGAGTGATATTACGCCGGTTCCGGGTGGCGTGGGGCCGATGACGGTGGCGATGTTGTTGCACAACACGGTGCGGAGTTATGCGAAGACGCACGATCTGACGTTTGATTAGCCGTTGGGGATAGCGGTGGCGCGACGGGTGTTTTCGGGTGGCTGGATCTCGGGAATGCGTGTTAGAAGGGCAGTAGTCAGTGATATTGCTAAGGGCTGCTTGCTGGGGAACTGGTGAGGAGTCCGGTGATGTCGGGTGCGCGTTCGATTTCGTTCGGAAGGTGGCAGCGCTGTTGGCGTTGGCTGCGATTTTTGTCGGAATTCGGCCTGGTTTCGGGCTGAGTTTTTTTGCATCTACCCAATCTTGATGTTTATCGCTAGGTCAGGGCGATCTAGATAGGGTATGGCTCATATGTTGCGCGTAATTCAGGAAAAGCTAGAGGTCATTCAAGAAAAATTTCAACGTAACCAGCAGCGCAGTCAGGCCATAACCTCCACTGCATCGCTGGCAAGACATGTCCAGCATCTCGATCCTCATGGAGAGCCAGTTGTTGGGACTTCTCGCACGACGGCTCAGAAGTTCATGCGTGGTGAGCCTGTGTGCCTTCGCCTGTTTAGGGCTTACGCTGAAGCGCTGGAGCTGGACTGGCAAGAACTAGCGGGACTCGATCGCGATGATGTTCCGATGGATGACGACTTTGGTGACGAAGATGAGGACGACGATATTTCAGGAGAAATTTCGTTCTACGTCTCGCGTCCGACAGTTGAAGAAAAGTGCGCGCGAATCCTTCGCAATCCGGGCTCGCTGTTGCGCCTGAAAGGCTCGCAGAAGATGGGAAAAACTTGTCTGATCGCTCAGCGAATCCGTCCGTGGTGCGATGAAGCTGGGTTTCGGTTCGTCCGAGTGAACTGTCGGATCGCAACGGAGCCGACCCTACAGGAGGGCGATGCGTTCTTTCAGTGGTTCTGCCAGGAAGTCAGCAAGGCGCTAGGGCTCGACCCGGTGGATGTCTCTGAGTATTGGCGATCGCGGCGGACGCCGTTGCGGAACTGTGAGGGCTACTTCGAGAAATACATCCTCAAGCAAGCTGCCGCTTCGGGCTTTGTGCTGTGTCTAGACCATATTGAAGAGCTGTTCGAGCAGCCGGTGGCGGATGAGTTTTTCGCGATGCTGCGAGCGTGGCACGAACAAGCGCAGGATATCGACTGCGGTTGGCGGGCGGTGCGAATGCTGATCGCTTATTCCTGGCAGGATTTAGCGATTCAAGACCGTCGATCGCCGTTTGCGAATGTGGGCGAGCTGGTGAAGCTACCGGAGCTGGACACCGAACAGGTGAAGACGCTGGCGGCACAGTACGGACTGACGATCGCCGACGATCGCTTACAGCGGCTGCGGCAGTTCGTTGGTGGCAATCCCGAGCAGGTGGCGAAGTTCTTTGTGGAAGTCCAAGGGCGCGCGCCCGAGGCGTTTGACCGCGCGCTAGAGCAGTCGGCGACGATGTCGGGCATTTTTGCCGAACACTGCCGGAGGCTCTGCATGATGATGCGCGAGCAGCCGGAACTCGCGCGGGGCTTCATCAAGGTGTTGGACGCGCCGGATGGTCTGCTGCTCGACGATCCGATGTTGGTCGAGCGGCTGTGCGGGATGGGGCTGGTGCGGCTCGATGGCGATCGCGTTTCGGTGCGTTGTGAGCTATACCGGAAGTATTTCACGACCTACCGGAAGTATTTCACGACCTATTCTCCTCTGGTGCAATGACGACGGCTTGGCGACAAGGCAGCCCCTCGCCCGCGCACGACTATGTTGTGGGCGGGGCGATCGCGCAGGAAAAGCTAGTTTACGTTCGGCGGCGTGCGGATGACGAGCTGTTCGAGAAGCTTCTGGCGCGTGAGTTTTGCTATGTGTTGAACTGTCGGCAGATGGGCAAGACGAGTCTGCTGAAGCGGACGAAGCAGCGGCTCAAAGACGCGGGCGTGCGCTGTGTCGATATCGATCTGACGAGCTTTGGGAGTCGAGATTTTGCTGCCGAAAAATGGTACGACTCCCTGATCGATAAGATTGCGGCGTCCTTGGGCATTGAAGAAATAGAGGGTCAGCCTCTCGATCTTGACAGTTGGTTCGAGTCGCGGCAGCACAGCACGCCTGTTTATAAATTCACCTATTTCTTACAAGAATTGGTGTTGCGAGAGGTTCGAGAGCCGATCGTGATTTTTTTCGATGAGATTGACAGCGTGCTGAGCCTGCCATTCTCCTCGGATGATTTTTTTGCGGCGATTCGGGCGTTTTACAACAACCGTTCTGACGTTCCAGAGCTAAATCGTCTCTCTTTTTGCCTGATGGGGGTCGCGTCACCGGCAGAACTGATTAGTGAGACCTCTCGGACGCCGTTTAATCTGGGGGTGGCGATTGCGCTTTCGGGTTTAGAGTTTGACGCCGCTCAAGAGAGTTTGACGCCGGGTTTATTTGGTTTACCCAACCGGAAGGCGGGGTTACGAGAAATCTTGGAGTGGACGGGAGGGCAACCGTTTTTGACGCAGCGGGCGTGCCGGGATGTGGCGCTAGCCGCGCAGCAGGATTCCCAGGTTTCGGTGTCTGCTGTGGTGCGCTCGACCATTATTGAAAATTGGGAGGCGAAGGACGATCAGAGTCATTTTCGCAATATTGTTGCGCGAATTGTCGATAGTCAGCGGGCGGTGCAGTTGCTGGAGCTATATCGGCAGATTTTGACGGCGGGCATGTTGGAGCAGGAGCCGGATTTTGACAGCAATACGGTGCAGATGGAGCTGTTACTCTCTGGAATCGTGATGCGCCGTGGCAAGCGGCTTGAGGTGTATAACCGGGTGTATCGGGAGGTGTTCGATCTGGGCTGGGTGGCGCGGGAGTTGGAGAAGCTGCGTCCGGCGTTTTACGTGAAGAAGCTGGAAGCTTGGGGGAAAGTGCGGGATGAGCTGAAGGATGAGCTGGCGGCGGATGCGGCGGCGCTGGAGAGTAAGGAGCGGATTAATTGGTTGCGGACGAGTTGGCGGAAGGAATGGAAGCGCAGACGCGGGCGGACGAAGCGGGCGAAGCGGGTGGTGGCAGAGCTGCTAGACGACAAGGAGCTGGAGGAGGCGCGGAAGTGGGCGAAGGGGAAGCGACTGGCGGATAAGGATTATGACTTTTTGACGGAGAGCCAGGAATGGCGGATGGCGCGGGTGCAAAGGCGGGCAGAGACAATTTTGGGCTGGTCTTTTGTCGTGGTGGAGATTGCATTGTTCATCGGTGTGCCTGTTTGGTTGGGTGCGCGAGAGGCAAGACAAGCCGCAGAGGAAAGCCAGCGGGCTTTGGAGCAAAGCCGCGAAAGAGCAGAACAAGCAGAAGCCGATTTAGAAGTGGCGCGCGTTCGCTTTGATAACGAGCAGGCTTCAACGCTGAACCGCAATGATTACCGAGCCAGACAGCGAGAGCAACTTCCTTCGACGCTGGGGGAGGTTCTCAATCAAGGCGATATTGATACTCGCAAAGCTCTACAGCAGAGTGAAAAACTAGAGAGCCCACAGGAGAGGAAGGAGGCCACGGTGCTATCGCTGAGAGCCGCCAAGTCGATTGATACACGGTGGGTCGAGGTGACCGGCGGCCCACCCACCGCCCCGTTATACGCGCGCGTTGCGTTCGGTCTAGACACGACGCTCTATCGACTGAAGCGCCAAACCCTCAACGGTCATTCCAGCTCAGTTTTGAGCGCGAATTTCAGCCCGGACGGGACTCAGATTGTTTCCGCCTCC
>CALCCD010000018.1 GCA_937899645.1 uncultured cyanobacterium
TCCCGAGCTTGTAGCTCGGCTCGCAGCCCTTCAATCAGCCCGACAATCAGCCCGACAATCAGCCCGACAATCAGCCCGACAATCAGCCCGTAATAAAGCGCTTGGGGGATAGCTCTTTGCCAGCTCTCCAAGGAGAGGTCGAGAGCTTCTGTCGTTCTGATTACTGGGTCTGAATTGGTTGTCAGCCCTCCAATCAGCCCTCCAATCAGCCCTCCAATCAGCCCTCCAATCAGCCCGACAATCAGCCCGAAAATCAGCCGATAGCGGCGTTGGTAGCGCTGCTGAAGCTCTCGCGTCTCCAACCAAGTCGGCTGCATCTTCTCAACTAAAAACTCCGTCTGCCCCAACCGCTTCAGCATCACCGCCAACCACTGCAAATACCGCCGCGTATCCGCCGGGTCGTACCCGCCGTCATCCTCCGCCAAGCGCCGATCGAGATACGCCTCAAACAACAGCGCCCGCCGCTCCTCCTCCGAGGCCGCCCCCGCCAACACCGGCAAATCGTCCGGATCGGGAAACGCCACCGGCAACAAATCCAACAGCAAAGGCCGCCGCGCCAGATTCAGCATCTGCGAATCTCGCCGCAGCCACTCCCATAAATACCCCGCCCCGCGCTCGCCCAGATACTTCTGGATTTGTGCGTTCTCCAACGCCCGCAAACATACCGCCGTCTCCAGCCGCAGCTTCTCCCCCGTCTCCGCCACCGCCGCCTCGTAGTCCTCGATTCGCGAACAGACCACCAGCCGCCGGAGCTGCTTGTCTTTGTTTGCCTGGAGCTTGTTAATCGCCGCGATCGCCTCAGACTTACGCTCCTTTAGCTCGTCGAGCCCGTCGAACAGCGGCACGATCGCCTCCGTCTCCAGCCAGCCCCGGATGATGTCCGGATCGAGCCCGTACTTGTCGTTCATCTGCTCGATCGCCCACTCGTCGATCGGCGGCGGCTCGCCCTCGCGCGATCGCCATGCCGACAGCTCGAAAATAATCGGGATCGGCTTCGTCTCGTCCCTCGCTTCCTCGCACAGCACCTGCGCCAGCTTCAGCAGTTCCGTCGTTTTGCCGCTCCCCGGCTCTCCAAGGATCAGCAGCCGCTCGTCCGCCTCCTTTTCGTACACTGCCCGAATCGTCGTCGGCTTCTCCCACACTTTCCTGACCGTATTTTGCGCCTGCTCGAGCAGAACCATCGGGCGCAATCCGGGCTCCGGCGCAGCCGAAAGCGTCACCTGCTTTTCCTTACGGTCGGCGACTACCGGCGCGTAGATGTCGCGATCGAGCGAGCTTTTGAGCCGCTGGGCGATCGTTTTGGCCACCTCCTTGCGCAGCTTTTCCCGCAGCGCCTTCAGGTCGGGCTTTGCGGCCTCCATAAAGACCGGCCAAATCAGCCACAGCAACACCGCGCAGTTCGCGACCGTCAGGCCCAACAGCGGTAGCCAGAGGCGCGTATCCTCGACTTTGACCTTGCTGACAACTGCAGTGAGCGACGACGCGGACAGAAATAAGATGAAGGCCCAGGCGCGATGCCAGCCGTGCAGCCTATTCCAAACTGCCCTGGCCTGCGTGGCGATCGCCGTCAGCGACGCGATCGAGGCTGGCGTCGCCATTTGATGAAGCAGGGCAAGCTGTTCCGGAGTCATGCGAGAGATAGAGCGCGGAAGGGCGGTTCGACATCAAGATACTCGATCGCCCCGGCGTCGGTTGACGATAGAGCGTCACGGACAGATCCCAGACTGTGCCGTCTCAGACCCTGAGGCCGCGTCCAACGGTGCAGACTTAAGATATAAAGTGCCGATCGCCCCTAACCCGCCATGTCTATAGACATCCGCCAGCTCTTCCAGGCTACTAACCCCGGATATACGCTCAACGTCGAAAACGAAGCCGATCGCCAGCTCTATATCGACTTCTCCGGCGTGCGCGGCAGCGGGCTGGTCAGCGAGATGCGCGAGAACATTAGCTTTTTCTCGCCCAACGACCCGACAGTGCAGCTCTTTACCGGCCATATCGGCTGCGGCAAGTCCACCGAGCTGCTGCGGCTGGCCAGCGAGCTGCGCCAGGAGGGCTTCCACGTGGTCTACTTCGAGTCCTCGCGCGACCTGGAGGTGGGCGATGTAGACATCAGCGATATTTTGATGGCGATCGCGCGGCGGGTCAGCGAGAGCCTGATGCAGATTGAGAATGTCGAGCTGAAAAAGCCGAAAGGGCTTCAGGGCTTGCTCTCCGGTGCGGCTAAGCTACTGCAAACTGAGATTGACCTGTCCGCCGAGGCGACGCTGCCCGGACTGGGTAAAGTCAGCGCCAGCACCGAAGAGGGTGGCTCGTTTTCGGCGGATGTGGGCGTTCCGGGCCTCGGGCAGGTGTCGGCCAGCGACAGCGATGGGATCTCTCTAGTGGCGCTGGGCATCGGCAAGATTACGGCGCGGGCGAAAAACAGCCCGGAGCTGCGAAGCAAGCTACGCGAATATCTCGAGGTGCGTACCACCAACGTGCTCGAGTCGATCAACCGCGAGCTGCTCGAACCGGGGATTGCGCGGCTGAAGGAGATCGGCAAGAAGGGGCTGGTGGTGATCGTCGATAATCTCGATCGCGTCGAGCGCAAGCCCAAACCCTGGGGACGCCCGCAGCCGGAGTATCTATTTGTCGATCGCGGCGAACAGCTCCGCCAACTCAACTGCCACGTTGTTTATACGATCCCGCTGGCGCTGCTCTACTCCAACGACCTCAACCAGCTTTCGAGCCGCTTTAACACCGACCCGGTGGTGTTGCCGATGGTGCCGGTGTGCCACCGCGATGGGCGCGAACATACAGAGGGCCTGCCGCTGGTACGCGAAATCGTGCTGGCGCGGGCTTACCCCGGCCTTAGCAGCGAAGAGCGACAGGCGAAGATCACCGAGCTGTTCGACACGCCGGAAACGTTCGATCGCCTCTGCAAGATCAGCGGCGGCCACGTGCGCGAAATTCTGCGCCTGCTCAACGACTGGATTAAAAAAGACCGCAAGCTGCCGCTCTCGCACGAAGGCTTGGAAAAAGTCATTCGCACGCGCCGCAACCATATGATGCTGGCGATCACCGACGACGAGTGGGAGCTGCTGCGGCAGGTGCGCGATCGCAAGAAAGTCATGGGCGAGGAGGGCTACGACACCTTAATTAGCAGCATGTTCGTCTACGAGTACCGTGACGACGATGGCTACTGGTTCGATGTCAACCCGATTCTGGCGAGCGCGCCGGAGCTGAAGGCTTAGATCGGGGCGAGCGGGCTCGGCGGGCGGGTTAGAGGAAAGTGCCTGGGACTGGGCGATCTCGACTGTAAAGGCGCGATCGGCGCAGATATTACGATCGGGGTCGTTTCGGAAACAGCTCCGGCGATCGCGCTCCGAACGCCTGCGATCGTGCTAACCGGCAGCGGTTGTTTCGGTGCGATCTCCAGTGCGATCTTGCATAACTGCGATGCAAAAGCTGCAAGCACGTAAAAAAATTGTAGCGAAACATACTAGCGTTACAAAACCTTGCGCCTATACTGTCACCCAAATTAGAGGTAGCAGGCCAATCGCGCCTTCGCCTGTACTTTAACTATCGACACCGGCCCGCGCAGCAGCTCTGGACTCGAAGCGCGCTCGTCGGAGAACTGTCGTCCGACCTACTGCAACCCCCTATGACCTCCCAATCCGAAAGTCTCGGTACGCCTCCGAAGGGCGAGTATTGTAAGCTTCCTCAGTCACTGCCCCTGCTCGATGTCGATCACGTCAGTCGCGTGTTCGACCTGCCTGACGGCGGTCAATATATTGCCCTGACGAATATTGACGTCACCATCGAGCAAGGCGAATTCATTACACTACTCGGTCACTCTGGTTGCGGTAAGTCCACGCTGCTCAACATCATTGCGGGGCTCGATCGACCGACGGAAGGTGGGATCGTTGTCGAGGGTGCGCAGGTCACCGAGCCCGGCCCCGATCGTATGGTCGTTTTCCAGAACTACTCGCTGCTGCCCTGGAAGACGGTGCGCGAGAACATCGCCCTGGCGGTCGATACGGTCTTTAAAGATATGTCCAAAGCCGAGCGCTCGGACATCGTCGAAGAACACGTCGATATGGTCGGCCTGCGCCGCGCCGCCGACAACTACCCGAGCCAAATTTCTGGCGGGATGAAGCAGCGTGTCGCGATCGCCCGTGCCTTCTCCATTCGCCCGAAAGTACTGCTGCTCGATGAGCCCTTCGGTGCGCTCGATGCCCTGACGCGCGGCGGCCTCCAGGAACAGTTGATGAACATCTGTCAGGAGAACAAAGTCACAGCGATCATGGTGACCCACGACGTCGATGAAGCGCTGCTGCTCAGCGATCGCATCGTCATGCTCACCACCGGCCCGAGCGCCCACGTCGGTCAAATCCTCGACGTGCCGATTCCCCGACCGCGCAACCGCATGGACGTGGTCAACCACCCCAGCTATTACACCCTGCGTAACGAGGTTACTTATTTCCTCAATCAGCAAAAACGCGGCAAGAAGAAGAAAAAGAAAAAAGTCGCAGCGCCCGCGATCGCCTCGCCCGAAGGTCTGGAGAAAGCTGTTCTCGATGTCGGTTTCATTCCGCTAACGGACTGCGCGCCGCTCGCAGTTGCAAAAGAGAAGGGCCTGTTCGCCGAATACGGCCTCGATGTAACCCTGAACCGCCAGCCTAACTGGAACGCGCTGGCCGAATCCGTGGCGACCGGCGAGCTGGATGCCGGACAAATGGTTGCCGGGATGCCACTGGCGATGACGCTGGGCATGCGGGGTAAATCCTCCGTGCCGATTTGCTCGTCGATGGTGCTCTCGCGTAACGGTAACGCCATCACTTGGAGCAAGCAGCTCACCGATAACGGCATCACCAACCTGGCCACACTGAAGGATTACATCGCTCGCGATGCCGATCGCGTCTACAACTTCGGGATGGTGCACCCGGCCTCGATGCACAACCTGGTGCTGCGTAACTGGTTGGCGAGCGGCGGCATCGACCCCGACTGGGATGTGAGCCTCTGCGTCGTACCGCCGCCGCTGATGGTCGCCAACCTCAAGCAGGGCAACATCGAAGGCTACTGCGTCGGCGAACCCTGGAACTCGCGTGCCGTGTCAGAAGGTCTGGGAACCGTCGTCGCCACTGACCTCGATCTCTTTCCCGGACATATTGAGAAAGTCCTCGGCGTTCGTGAAGATTGGGCGGAGAAGCATCCCAAAACCCACGTCGCCCTGGTCAAGGCGCTGCTCGACGCTTGCGAGTACTGCGACGATCCGCGCAACCGCGAGGAAATCCTTGGCTTCCTGCAAAAAGAGGAGTACCTGGGCGATTCCGGCCGCTTTGCGGCTGCGGGTTTCCAAACACCCTACGATCGCGGTGACGGCACGACGCCTGAGAGCCACGCGGCGTTCAACCAGTTTTTCCTGAACCGCTGCAACGCGCCCGACTCGGTGCATAGCCTCTGGACGCTGGCGCAAATGGCGCGCTGGGATCTGACGCCCTTCCCGAAAAACTGGGTCGAGACGATCGAGCGGGTCAACCGCGCCGATGTCTTCGCGGAAGCGGCCAGTGCCCTCAAGCTTCCGAGCTCGCCGCGCGATCGCCAGCCGATCGAGTTTCCCGACGGCACGACCTTCGATCCCGACAGCCCGATCGATTATCTGAAGGCTCTGGAGATAAAGCGCGATGTCGTCATCCGCGAAATGCCGATCGGTGTGACGCCCTAGATTAATTGAGACAAGGGCGCATGGAGCCGATCGCCGCGCGCGATCGGCCTCGTTCCCCGCCTGCCTGCCGTTCCTTCACATACATTCGCCGCGATTGGGTTATGCAAACTTTGAATACTACGACTGTCGATTCCGCTGCCTCGCAGACTGACGCGCCCTTCCTCGAACTCAAGGACGTCTCGAAAGTTTATCCCACCCCCACGGGTAGCTACACCGTGCTCGAGCAGGTCGAGCTGTCCGTGAAGAAAGGCGAGTTTATCTGCCTGATCGGTCACTCCGGCTGCGGAAAATCAACGCTGCTGAATATGATTTCGGGCTTCACCGAGCCGACCACCGGTATCGTTAACCTCGAGAGCAATCCGATCGTCGAACCGGGCCCCGATCGCATGGTGGTGTTTCAAAACTACGCCCTGCTGCCCTGGAAATCCGCTTACGACAACGTCTTTCTGGCTGTAGAGACGGTTTTCCCAGACCTGTCCGTCGCCGAGCAAAAGGCCGTCACCGACGAGCATATCGAGATGGTCGGCCTGACCGAGGCGGCGGACAAGCGCCCCAACGAGCTATCCGGCGGGATGAAACAGCGCGTGTCGATCGCCCGCGCTCTGGCCATCCGTCCGAAGGTGCTGATTCTCGACGAGCCGTTCGGCGCGCTCGACCCTAGCACCCGCGAAGAGCTGCAAGACGAGCTGCTCGAGATCTGGCGCGACCACAACATCACGATTTTGATGATCACCCACGACATCGATGAAGCGCTTTATCTAGCCGATCGCGTCGTGATGATGACCAACGGACCGGCGGCAACGATTGGCGAGATCGTCGATGTCGGTTTCGCTCGCCCGCGCGATCGCGCACGTATGATGGAAAACCCGCGCTACTACGAGCTGCGTAACGGTGCGCTCGACTTCCTCTACCGCCGCCACGCTCACGAAGAGTAGGCTTCCCGCGTCCTCCGCATTTGTCGAATCGTCACGCGCGGGCGCACGCTTCGTCTTCTGCACCTCGTCTAGCATCCCCGGTAATTCGTGAACGCGACCACTCGAACAATCTGTCCCTATTGCGGCGTGGGCTGTGGTCTAGAAGTCCAGCAGTCTTCCAAAGGTTTCAAGGTACGTGGCGATCGCGACCACCCTTCGAGCGTCGGGCGCGTCTGCATCAAAGGAGCAACAATCCTCGAGTCGGTGCAAAAAGACCGTCTGCGCTCTCCGATGTGGCGCGAGTCTCTCGACGGGGCTTTCAAGCGCGTGAGTTGGGAGTTCGCGCTCGATACGATCGCGGCCAAAATCCGCGAGTCCGTCGAGCGGCGCGGCCCCGACTCGGTGGCGATTTATGGCTCCGGGCAGCTATTTACCGAGGATTACTACACCGCCCAGAAGTTACTGAAAGGCTGTCTGGGAACCAATAATTTCGACGCCAACTCGCGCCTGTGCATGTCGTCGGCGGTGTCGGCCTACGTCCAGAGCTTCGGCTCCGACGGTCCGCCCTGCTGCTACGACGACTTGGAGCAGACCGATTGCCTGGTGGCGATCGGCACGAACACCGCCGACTGCCACCCGATCGTCTTCAACCGCTTTCGAGACCACAAGAAGAAAAACCCCGACGCCAAGCTGATCGTTGTCGATCCGCGCGCGACGGCCACCACCAAGGTCGCCGACCTACACCTGGCGATCCGTCCCGGTACCGATATCGATCTGCTCAACGGCATCGCCAACCTGCTGGTGGAGTGGGGTAAAGTCGATCGCGAGTTCGTCGCGGCTCACACCACTGGCTTCGAGTCCTTCGAGGCGATCGTCGAGCATTACCCTCCCGAGCGCGTCGCCCAACGCTGCGGCATCACGGTCGAAGAACTCCACCAGGCCGCCACCTATTGGGCGGAGTCGGGGTGCGTCCTATCGCTCTGGTCGATGGGTATCAACCAGTCCCGAGAAGGCACGGCCAAAGCCCGCACGATTATCAACCTGCACTTGATGACCGGGCAGATCGGCCGTCCGGGGGCGGGGCCTTTCTCGCTAACTGGGCAGCCCAACGCGATGGGCGGGCGCGAAGCGGGCGGTTTGGCCCACCTGCTGCCGGGTTACCGCACCGTTAAAAATCCCGAGCACCGCGCCGAGGTCGAGCGCCTGTGGAATCTGCCCGCCGGTCATATCTCTCCCGACCCCGGACTGAGCGCCTGGGAAATGGTGGAGGCTCTCGAAAACGACGCGCTAGACGTCCTGTGGGTCGCCGCCACCAACCCGGCGGTGAGCATGCCAGACCTGCATCGAACCAAAGCGGCTCTGCGCCGATCGCCGTTTACGGTCTATCAAGAGGCCTATCACCCCACTGAAACCTCCGCTTTCGCCCACTTGTTGCTGCCTGCCATGCAGTGGAGTGAAAAAACGGGCACGATGACCAACTCCGAGCGTGTAGTAACGCTGTCGCAAGGGTTTCAGGGTTCTCTCGGCGAGCCGCGCGAGGATTGGTGGATCTTCGCCCAGGTGGGCAAGCGCCTCGGCTTTGACGGGCAATTTGCGTTTGAATCTTCCGAGGAAGTCCACCGCGAGTTCCGCGAGCTGACACGCGATCGCCCCTGCGACACCACGGGCCTCGACTACAGCACCCTGATCGAATTCGGCCCCCAGCAGTGGCCCTATCCCACCGGCGAGCGGCCCAATACCGCCCCGAAGCGCCTCTACACCGACTACCGCTTCAACACCGAAGACGGGCGCGCCCGCTTCGTTGCCGCCCACTCCAACGGCCTCGCCGAGCCGCCCGATCCGGCCTTTCCGCTCGTGCTGACTGTCGGTCGCCTCTACGGCCACTGGCACACCCAAACTCGCACCGGGCGCATCAGTCGCCTCGAGAAGCTGCACCCGGAGCCGTTTCTGGAAATTCACCCGCGCGATGCCGCCGCGCTCGGTATTGAAGACGGCGACGCGCTGGAGGTGCGATCGCGCCGAGGACGCTGCGAGCTGCCCGCCAAAGTCACGCGCGCCATTTCGCCCGGCACCGTATTTGCGCCGATGCACTGGGGCTTGCTGTGGTCGAATACTGCTGAGGTCAACGGCCTGACCCACCCCGAAGCCTGCCCCCAGTCCAAACAGCCGGAGCTAAAGGCTTGTGCGGTTGCGGTCTGCAAGCTCGTGCCGACAGTCACCGAGCCCGCTGCCGACGCCCCTGCTGAGACGCCTAATAGAGCGATCGGCGAGGCACCGGCAAACTCGAACGGCAACTCGGACAGCAGCTCGAACGGCTCTACCGATCCAGTCTCTTCTTCGGAGGCGCTGCCGGTATGACGACGACCTATTTCCAGTTCGAGGCGGATTTCGTCACTTCCCTACGCTGCATCCCCATGCAGGTGCGCCACAAGCTCGACACCTGCGGCGTTAAGCTCAAGCTCCAACACTGGCATCAATTCGACGATCGCATCCGACACAGCCTCGTCGAAACGCCCTGCGACACGCCCGTCGCTATTCAGATTTATCGCGATCGACTGCGAAAACTCGTGCGCGCCCAAACGGGCAGCGACCCCAAAGACCTGCCGATCGAGGACGAGCCACCGTGGTCGCGCACCGACGCGATCCCGGCGGACGTACTCGATTGGGCGGCACGATTCGACGCGTCGATCGCGGTAGACCAGTGGCGATCGCTCGACGATCTCCAACGGTTTGCGCTGATCAAGCTCAGTCGCTCCGGCCACGAAAACAAGAACTTTTGGCCCGCGCTCGTCGAGTTCGGTCTTGCCGAGCTTGCCTGAAGTTCGTCCCCGGTGGCGCTCGCCTGCTCCGGTCGTTATCGATCGTGCGGGTCGCCGAGCGCGCCTCTCTTTATCGCCTAAGTGTGAGGAACTCAATCTCGTGAAGAACCTATTTAAAGCCATGTTGCTCAGCCCCGCGCTGCTCGCAACGTCGGCAACGATCGCCCAAGCAGACGAACTGCTGAGCGTCGATGCTCTTTCGGCTCCCGAAAGCCTCGACCAAGTCACTTCAGTTTCACAGCTTTCGGACGTCCAGCCGACTGACTGGGCCTTCCAGGCGCTGCAATCGCTCGTCGAGCGCTACGGCTGTATTGCGGGCTACCCCGCTGGTGCTGCCGTCCTTAGCGCACCGGCCGCTGCGCCAGCCGCAGCACCCGCCGCACCGATGACTTTCCCGACCCTCGGCCAAAGCGATGAGCCGCAGCTCGTGGCACAGGCCCGCGTCGCTCAAGGTCGCGGCAGCGCGGTGTACCTCGGAAATCGTCCCCTGACTCGCTACGAGTTTGCTGCCGGTCTGAACGCTTGCTTGGATCAAATCCTGGCCCAAGTCGGCGGTGACGGCATCGCGCCTGGCGATCTGGATACGATTCGCCGCCTGCAAGACGACTTCGCCGCCCAGCTCGCTGCCCTGCGCGGTCGCGTTGACAGCCTCGAGTCGCGCCTCGACACCGTCGAATCTCAGCAGTTCTCGACGACCACCAAACTGGTCGGCGAAGTGGCCTTTACGCTGGCCGACACCTTCGGCGACGACGACGATACCCAAACCGTCTTCCACGACAAAATCCGCCTCCAGCTGGTCACGAGCTTCACGGGTCGCGATCGCCTGTTCACCCGCCTGACCGCAGGCAACCTGGGCAACAGCTTCGCCACCGAGCTGGGCACCAACGAAGGTCGCTTCGCCTTCGACGGCCCGAGCGGCAACAACGTAACGATCGACCGTCTGCACTACAAATTCCCCGTCGGCGACGACCTGGAAGTGACGCTGATGGCGAGCCTCGGCGGTCACCACTTCTACGCCGACACCTTTAACCCCGGCCTGGAAGCGGGCGGTGGCGCGAACGGCGCGCTCTCGCGCTTCGGCGAACGCAACCCGATCTTCCGCCACAACCTCGGCGGTCAAGGTATCGGCTTCCGCTACGACGCCACCAACTGGCTGGAGCTCTCGGCGGGCTACCTGGCGCGCGGCGGCTTCGACAGCAGCCCAGGTGCGGGCCTGTTCAACGGCAACAACTCTTACATGGGTCAAGCCGTCGTTGCGCCGTCGGATAGCTTTAAGTTCGGCCTGACCTACATCCACAACCACGACGTGCCCTCCGGTCGTCGCTTTAACTACGGCGGTACGGGAACCAACCTCGGTAACCTAGCCCCGGGCGCGCTGATTTCGGCGGGCGTCCCGTCGGGCACGGCCAACGGCGAGGTGGTCAGCGATTCGTTCGGTCTGCAGTTCCTCTGGAGCCCCAGCTCGAGTTTCCGTCTCGGTGGCTGGGCGGGCTACACCGCTGCCGACCTCAACGACGACGAAGCTGAGGCCGATATCCTCAACTACGCGCTGACGCTGAGCTTCCCCGACCTGTTCGCTCCGGGCAACATGGGCGCGCTGATCGTCGGTGCCGCACCGCACCTGATCGACCTCGATGTTGATGGCGGTGTCGATACCGACTTCGACGAAGACGTGCCGCTGCACGTCGAGGCGCTCTACAAACTCAAGCTCTCGGATGGCATCACGATCACGCCGGGTCTGATCTGGCTGGTGAACCCCAACCAAAGCGACGACAACGATGACGTCGTGATCGCGACGATTCGGACGACCTTCAAGTTCTAGACCGCCGCGCGTCTCGGGCGAGCTCTGCGGAGTTTGCCCGAAGCGCTGGCGGGCGAGCTAGCTCGTTCGTCTTCCGTAAAAGCCGAACGTGGTGCTCTCCCGTGCCCCGTTCGGCTTTTTTATTTCTCCCCACCGCGTTATGCGCCTCGAACAACTGCAAGCGTTCCTCTCCGTCGCCGAAACCGGCAGCTTTCAAAAAGCCGCACGGCTGCAATGCGTCACGCAGTCGACGATCAGTCGCCAGGTGCGCGCCCTCGAAGAGACGACCGGAATGCCCTTGCTCCACCGCACCACCCCAGCGCGGCTGACGGTGGCGGGCGAGCGACTGTTTCCTCGCGTGCGCAAGATTTGCGACGAGTGGGCTCAGGGCTTGCAGGAGGTGACCGACCTAGTTGAGGGCAAGCAAACTGAGCTGTGCGTGGCGGCAATCCATTCGGTCTGCTCGAACTTTTTACCGATCGTCCTGCAAAAATTTCACGCCAGCTACTCGGACGTGCAGCTTCGGGTGACGTCCTTGGGCAGCGATCGCGCCCTGAAAGTCCTGCGCGATGGCCTGGTAGATATTGCCGTGGTAATGAACAACCCGCTGCTGACGGCAGGAGCCGACCTGGCGATCGAGCCGCTCTATGAAGAATCGGTGATGGTGCTGATGGCGGCGGATCACCCGCTAACGAACTACGTATCGATCCCGAAGGCGCGCCTGGCTCAGTACAACCATATTATTTTCAAAGACGGCTACGGCATGCAGCGCCTGGTACACGACGTTTTTGCCAGCGAAGGCATCGAACTGCGCGCCATGCTCGAACTCAATACGCTCGATGCCTTTCGTGGCGTGGTGCGCCAAAGTGAAGCGATCGCGATTTTGCCCGCTTCGGCGACCCTCGAAGCCGACGACGATCCCGGTCTCGCCGTCCGTCCGATCGCCACCGACAGCCCTGACGACCCCAACCTGACGCGCCAGGTCGTCTTGGTAACGACGCTCGATCGCCTCTCGATTCCGCCCGTGCGCGACTTCTACCGCCTCGTGCGACAACATCTGCCTCAACTCGCCAGCGATCGCATCGCCGAGCTGCCGACCAGCACGCTCCACTGTCTGAACTCATTCTCGCTAGCGGGAAGCGCTGCCGAATCTTCCTGAAATTTAGCTCCCAGCACCGAAAGTCGCCCCGAAAGTTGTCGGGTTTTACAGTTTGGACGCGGCCCGACATCGCACACTACTAGGGGCGGTCATCAATTAAACCTGTAGCACCTACTCCACACGAGCTACAGCTCTTGGCATTGTTTTTTGAGACGTGCGTGCTCCTAAAGGTTCTGGCGCGAATTGATGACAGGCCCGAGTCACCGTCGAGCCAATTCTCAGCTTAGGAATCCAGTGAGCCAAGCCTTTCGTGTCCTGCTTAAGAAAGTCGCCAGTGGCCCCCATACCGGCAAAAACCTAACTCGCTGCGAAGCCGAAGCAGCGCTGTCGATGATGCTGCGCGCGGAGGCTACCCCGGCGCAAATCGGTGGCTTTTTGGTGGCGCACCGCATGAAGCGCCCCGTCCCCGAAGAGTTCGCTGGAATTCTCGATGCTTACGATCGCCTCAGCACCCGCATCGCCCCGCTGCCCGACGCGACCCGCGTGCCGGTGGTGTTGGGCTGTCCCTACGATGGCCGCACCCGTACGGCTCCGGTTACGCCGGTCGTAGCACTGCTCTTGGCCGAAGCGGGCGTGCCGGTGGTAATGCACGGCGGCGATCGCATGGCGACCAAATACGGCCTGCCGATGGTAGAAATCTGGCGATCGCTGGGCCTGGACTGGACGGACTGCGATGTCGGGCGGCTCGGCCATGCGCTCGATCGCGCCCGATTGGCCTTTGCCTATACGCCGTCGATCTTTCCCGAAAGTTCGGCGCTGGTGGACTACCGCGACCAAATCGGCAAGCGGCCACCGCTCGCGACTGTCGAGCTGATGTGGTCGCCCTATGCCGGGGCGGCGCGCTCGATCTGCGGTTTCGTCCATCCGCCGACGGAAGACTTTATGCGCGGGGCGTTTGCGCTGCGGGGTCGCTCGGATTTAATCACGGTTAAAGGGCTAGAAGGAAGCTGCGATCTGCCCCGGTCGCGGACGGCGATTATCGGCGTCTCCACGGGCGATCTGCAAGAGCGCCTGTTTCTACGGGCGCACGAGTTCGGCTTGAGCGGTGCGGATATACCCCTCGACTCGGAGGTGGACTACCTCGGCGATCTCTCGGCGCTGCTGGCGGGCAAGCTCGACACCGAGCGCGTGGCGGAACTAGCCAAAGGAGCAATTTGGTCGGGCGGCTTTTATCTGTGGCAGTCGGGGGGCTGCGCGGATTTGGCGGCGGGGCTGACGCGGGCGGAAGCGACGATCGCCAGCGGCAAGCTATTGGAGACGATCGCCACCATCCGAGCTGCGATCGCGCCGAATTAATTCACCGTTTTCGTGCGGGTTGCGAACAGACTTTTCGCTAACTCGAAGCTGCACAACCCGTGACATCGAGCTGCGATCGCACCATACCAATTGCCGTCATCAGCACGTTGTTATCGAGCTTCACCTGGGTGGCATTACCCACCGCCTCGAGGCTCAGTCGATCGAAGCTCAGCGGCGACTCGTGCAAAAAGCGATCGACCCCATCTTTAAAATCCAGCAGAATAAAGGTCTCCCGCCCTCTCGGTGTCAAAGTGGCAGGAGCGGTGCTGGCGCTGAAAAAACTGGGGTTGTCGGAAAAGGTGATGTCGGTAATCGTCGGGGGGCCGGTGGTGGTGGCCGGGGTGATGTCACCGCTGGCGATCTCGCTGCCGCTGACGCTGATGTCTTGCGGTTGAGCTTCCACCGCGCCGATATCGCGGACGCCGGACAGACCGAAGCCCCGCTGGCTGGTGATGGTGGCGGTGACAGCAGTGGCCGTATCGACGGTGGGGTCACCGCGATCGCAGACCTACCCAATCAGCTCGAAGAATCCCGCCTCCAAGTCGTAGCCCAGCATCTTCGCAAATGCCATCGCCCGCGCCTGGTGCGGCAGTTCCCGCGCCTTGAGCCACCCCGACAGCTCGAACACTTTCCGCATTAGAAAGATCTCCAGCGATTCCGGGTTGAACTGAATCCCTTCCGTCGGGTGAAACTCATGGGGAACCAGCATCGCGACATAGCGCGCCAGCTCGCTCTTCCAGTCCAGGAACAGCGGCATCCACGGATACGCCGCTTCCATCCGCACGAACCACAGCCGCACTTCGGGAATCTCCGACAGCTCGCGCGGGTCGGTCGGCTCGCGCTCGAAGTCGATCTGAAATGCGATCGCCGACTCGAAGTCTTCGGGCTTAAAGTCTCCGGCTTCGACGGACTTCGCCCACGCGGCGATCGGGCTGAGGTCGAGGCGATAGATGGTCTCAGTGGTCAAGGCGATCGTCTTCGTCATGGTTGCCGGAACGGAACAACAGGCTCCATTATCCTACGTACGCACGAAACCACTATGTCTCTTCCGCCAAACCTCGTATCTCCTCCACCGGCAGCCCCGTCATCTGACTGACGACCTCCGAAATGTTGCTCTTCAACAGCCCGCGTGCAATTTCCAATCGCGCTCGGCGATCGCCTTCTTCCAAGGCATCTTCTCGGGCGGAAGCGATCGCGCCTGCCTGCAACCATCGACGATCGCGCTCTGCTTCTATCAGTGCCAGCTCTTCGGACGACAGTTGGCTCTCGCTGGCGATCTCGAAGGCGTCATTTAGGTCTTCGTCGGCGTTGAGTTCGCTGGGGATTTGGGTCAGATCTTCGGCACGACGCAGGAAGTACATCCAGCGATCGGCGAGGTCGGACAGTTCGGACAGTTCTTTCTCGAATTTCGGTAGTTCGACGAAGATCCAGCGGAATTCTTCGGTGCAGACTTCGTGGGTCTCTTCGTTGAGGATTTTGAATCGGGAGATGGGGCGATCGCCGTTCTCGAACAGCACGAAGTCGGTAATCGTGACGGAGATGACGGGTTTGAGATCGAGGTAGTAGCGGCCTCGTTTGAGTTGGCCGCTGTATGCCTTGGTGGTGTTGTACAGGATTCGCTTCAGGAAGGCGGGGACTTTAGCGACCTGCATCTCGACGATGACGATCGAGCCGTCGTCGAGCTGGGCTTTCACGTCCAGGATCGTCAGCTTGAAGTCGGGGAGGCTGGGCTGCTGGAAGGGATCGACGATCTCGAGGGTTTCGATGCGCGGTTCGCCTTGATAGACGATCGCGTTAAGGAAGCTGCGGAGTATGGAGGTGCTGCGCGGCGAGCCGAAGACGCGCTTGAAGCCGAAGTCAGTGCATGGGTCGATGAAGCCCATTGGTGGGTGTCTCTTATCGCTGTCTCTAATCTAGCGGTTCATCTAGCGATCTTTCTGGCGCTCCTGGGTCGGCGCGATCGCTGTTGGGTGACAATTGGGGAAGTGGGGGGCGATCGAGATCGAGGCTTGGCGTTCGTGGCGATGCAGAGCGTCTGGGGATTGCGTTGCCCACGCAGAGCGTGGGAACGATGCGAAATTGCCTGATAAGGCTCGGAGAATCTTCATTAAGACTGGCATCAAATATCCATCTGAATATTACTTATCCTTGGTCGAATGGATATAAAAAGACTCTGCAGCCAATTCTAGATTTAATCCTTTTTCGCTGAGATTCAGACAACTGATTTAGCAGAATACAAAGGGTTGCCTTACTTTCTTCAACAGTTTCCGCTAACTCATATACTTTTTCCCTACCCAAGTAGTATGCCGGGGACATTGGTAAGGCTTGTCTAGAATGCACAACTCCACCGGGACGTTTACTTCTTGACACTCCCCTTCTCTGAATCAATATCCCAACGCATTCGCCACCAGACGCACGTATCGTTTCCCAGCATCTAACAAACAGCTCATCTGTAATTTCCCACTTTGGAGAAACAAGAGCCGCGACCACCACCCTTTCTCCATTTCCTAGCACTGGTTGTCTCTGCGTATAATCTAGCGGTTCTTTTCGCACTCCTATCGGCGCGATCGCTGTTGGGTGACAATTGGGAGACTGGGGGCGATCGCGATCGATGTCTGGCATTCGTGGCGACGCAGAGCGTCTGGGGATTGCGTTGTCCACGCGGAGCGTGGGAACGATGAAATAGCTACTAGATAACCGATTCTCTTCCTATGTCGAATACGTTCATTACCCCTCTCCTCAAACAGCTCCTCTAGCTTCTCCGAACCATCAGGGTGAACGCATCTAATTTCGTATCTTTCCATACAGAAAAATTGTCCGAAAGCCAAAACAAATGCCTCCAAACAACAAATTGTGGAGTAATTCGGCATCTCTTGCGCCACTCGGCTTAACAAAGAGCTTGCTTTTTAGATTTTCTCCACCTGCTGAGGCGATCGGAACAGGATCTACAGAGTGTCGATGGCTAAATGGGGTGGGAAAGCGGGTGAACTCATCGAATCTCAAGGATGAAGATATTTTTCTGTATAGTGGCTAACTAAATTAGATGCGTTTACCCTGTCCGAACCATGCCGTATTCTAAATCGTCTCTCTTCCTCTGATATGGGTATCGCAAGCAAAAAAGCAACAGTCTTTGTTTCTGTCTTCAATGTGTCTAACTCACCATTCCAAAAGAAGGGTGATGTGAAATATATGTGCTTCATTGGAATATCGGGATAGTAAGTTGAAACTATGTTGGGGAATACTATACCTGGCGCACAAAGCCACCGATCCTTCATAACGAAGAATGCAGTTGTCGCTACTGCATTAGGGAAAAGGTCATACTCTTCATTAAAACAACTTACTATCTCCGCTCTAACAGGATACTCTTCTCCACTTGAGAGTAACAGAGGAATGTTTGAAACTCCTATGGAAGCTACTGTAGTAACCCTTAGGCAAGGAGAGTTTATGAGAAATAGTAAATCTACAGAGTAAGACTCGTCTTCATTGAAGAATCTTGAGTATTCAGGATTCTTTCCACCTATGACCTGAATGTAGTTTTTCGCGATCAGCTTCTTATCTTGAGAAGTAGTCATATATTATTTCATCGTTCCCACGCTCTGCGTGGGCAACGCAATCCCCAGACGCTCTGCGTCACTGACACGCACAACAGCAGCGATCGCCCACAGGTCGCAGCCGCGACACCACCACCACACCCGAGCGCCTGGTTTACGCCGTCGGACGCAAACGACGCTCGAACTCCGCCACCAGTTCGGCTTTAGTGCGCTGCGGCTGACCGATATTGACGTAATAATCCGCCAGCTCTTCGAGTTGGCCGTTCAGTACCAGCGTCCCCACCTTCATCGCGCCAATGCCCGAAAACACGAACGAGTCGTTCTCGGCGTGCTTCTTGATGTTCTTCTGAAAAAACTCCGGCAGGCGATGCCAAGCCACGCTGGGGTTTTCGTGGTGCTCGATGTGATAGCCGTCGTTAAAGTTGCGCGAGTTAGTGTCGGTGTTGATGCAGGTAAATGTGGACTTGTAGTTGTTGTCCGGCTCGTCGGGGTCAACGAAGATGTGCTGCTTGAAGTTGCCCTGCATCATCGCGAAGGAGATAAACGCCACCGGGAACAGAAACACGAAGAAGGTCGCGATCGGCTTGAGCGTAAACAAGAACGCCGCTGTTCCGAAGAAAAACAGTTCGCCCGCCACACACTGCGTTAGCACCTTAGTTTGCGCCTTGCGCCATAGGCGAATCGGCAGCTCGAACCAGATGCCCACAAAAAAGCGCAGCATGTAGTTAAAGTGATTGCGCTTCGAGTCGCGTTGGACGGTCATCGTCGAGCTGAGATCCCAGGGCGCGACGTTGTCATCGCTGTGGTGCATGGCGATGTGGTGCGCGTAGTAGATATTGGGCGGGATCCCGAAGAAGCAGCTAAGGAAGCTGCCGTAGATATGCTTGAGCCACTTCCACTCTTTCTTGAAGAGTGAAGTGTGCGTCGAGTAGTGCAGCGCCAGGATAAACGAGCGCGCGTAGGTGACGAAGTGGAACGCGAAGTATCCCATCCCCAAAACGATCGCGATCGCCGGATGAACGCGGCCTTCGAGCCAGAACAGCGTGGCGGCCATCGGGATGCTCGTCAAAATGATGTTGACGGCCACCAGCAAGACATAGATGTTTTGCTCGCCGCCCGATCGCAGCAGTTTACCGATAACCCACTGGCGCAAGCCCGCTGGTAAGTCGAAGCGGTGTTCCTGGCGCGGCTGGTCGATATCGAGCTGGTTGATCGCTCCGATCGCGGGCTTGGGAGAAGTTTGCATGGAGAAGAAAACGCGCGGTTGGGTTGGCTCGTCGAGCCGATGTCACTATAACGGTTTCTCTCGGAGAACGATGGGTGATGGACGCGGCGGGCGCTCAGGCGTCGAGCTTGCCCTCGATCGCGGCGTTGAAGCCGTAAACCTCGCGCTGACCGACATAGGGAACGAGCGTCACTTCGCGATCGTCTCCAGGCTCGAAGCGCACGGCGGTTCCGGCAGGGATATCGAGGCGCATGCCCTTAGCTGAGTCGCGATCGAACGCCAGCGCCGAATTGACTTCATAGAAATGAAAGTGCGAGCCGATCTGCACCGGGCGATCGCCGGTATTGGCCACCGTTAGCGTCACCGTCAGGCGACCGGCATTTAGCTCGATATGGCCGTCGGGTGTAAAAAGTTCACCGGGAATCATAGTTTCGTTCGGAGAGACGCGGGGAGACTTCGAGGCCGGACGAGTCGCGCTCCATGGGAAAGCCTGCTGCGATCGGGAAGGCCAACTCGATGTCCTCTAGTGTATACCGCGCGTGGAGCCGCTTGATTAGCTCGTGGCGCATGTAGAGTCCCGCGAGATAGTCTTTTGCGTGCACGAAGATGCGGGCATCGACGCTGTAGTACCCGAAGTTTTCGTAGAGGAAAAAGGGCGCTTTCTCCGGGCTGGCGTGCAGGCAGTTGGTCTGCAGCTCGCGGGCAACCTCGATCGTAATTTTTTCTGCCGCCGCTAGGTCAACGCCGTAGGCAAAGCCGAGTCGCACGTCCACCGTCAGATATTTCTGCGGCAGGCCGTAGTTTTTGAACGCCGACGAGACGATCTTCGAGTTTGGGATGACGATCTGGCTTTCGCGGATGTCTTGAATGACGGTGTAGCGCCATTCCACATCGGTGACGTAGCCCGCTTCGCCGGTGCTGAGTTCGAGGTAGTCGCCGGGGCGGACTTTCTTCGAGAGGATGATATTTAGCCCGGAGAACAGGTTCGCGAGGGTATTTTGCAGCGCCAAACCAATGGAGACACCACCGACACCGAGGGCAGTCAGCAGTGGCGTAATCGAGATCCCCAGGGACTGGATAACGATCAGAACGCCGAGGCTGAAGATCGCTAGCTTCGTTAGATTCTCGAACAGCGAGGTGATCGGCGAGGTGTTGTCGTCTTTGTTGCCGCTATAGAGTTCGATGAAGCCGACGGCAAGGCGAGCGATCACGACCGTGACCGACATCAGGGTCAGTGCCAGCAGGGTCTTGTCGAACAGCGATCGCAGCGGTGGGTCGAGCTTGAGCGTCAGGCTGGCACAGAAAAAGCCCGCCAGGATAAACCACAGCAGCGTCATCCAGCGCAGCGACGACAGCACGATGCGGTATCCCGGCCAGCCCGTCTTCGCCGCGATCGCCCGCAGGTAGACGATCGCCCGCCGCTCGAAAATCACCCCACCGATAACACCGAGCAGCACGATCGCCAGCGGCCAGAGCAGCTGCATCACTTCGAGAAAGTTGGTCGGCACTGCTGGGGCGGACATCACGCGCGCCTAACGAATCGGATCGTGGACTGTCACCAGCTTCGTCCCGTCGGGAAAGGTCGCCTCGACCTGCACTTCGGGGATCGTCTCGGCGATACCGTCCATTACCTCGTCGCGCCCGAGTAGCGTCGTGCCGTACTCCATCAGCTCCGCGACGCTGCGGCCTTCGCGCGCGCCTTCGAGAATACCGGCGGAAATGTAGGCCATCGCCTCGGGATAGTTGAGCTTCAGGCCCTTAGCCTTGCGGCGTTCGGCCAGCAGCGCGGCGGTAAAGATCAGCAGCTTGTCTTTTTCTTGGGGGGAAAGTTGCATGGCTGAGAGGTGGGTTTGCCAGGATTTGCCAGGGTTTGCCAGGGCTACCAAATGCGCGGATGGTGTGCCGTCTGGCCGCGCTGGCGCGACCGCAGCAGATGCCAAACGGACGTAAACCAGTGTCGCACTTTGGCTGTCGAACGACCACGGTAGCGGCAGACGACCCCGTCGATCGCCGTGCTGATGCCCGCTTCCGAGCCGTCGTTCGGATCGGCCTCGCGCCACAGTTCTCGCGCCGCTGCAACGATCTCGGCGCGATCGTCCGGTGCGATCGCCTCGCCAATCCACAGCAGCGTCCCGATGACCGGCATCGAATTGAGGCCGTGGTAGCTCGTCCAGGTGTCGCTATCGGCCTCCAGGTCTAACACCTGCCGATCGATCCACAGCGGTCGATCCTCGCGCCACACCTCCGTCCGCGATCGCCACGTACCGCGCGCGAACCCCTCGCCCCGCGCCGTGCGCCCGAACCGGACGATATCCCAGCCGCACCAGGTCGCGCCCGGCCCCAGATCGACGCGCAAATCTTGTCGATATACCGCCCCTTCAAAAACGATCGTCTCGCGCGGCAGCCACTCCAGATACGCCCCGCGCCCGAGTCGCAACGTCACGTCTTGACGCGCCTCGATGCCATCGGGCGATCGGCGAGATTTGCCGCGACTGCCGTAGATCTTCGCGGCGGCGGGCGTCGAGACCAGCACCTGCGAGCCCGGTTCCAGGGTGGCCCGCTGGCTGAGGCGATCGCCGCCGACGATGCCGCCTGCCGTATGCAATGCGACGGTGTGGCAGATGCCGCTGGCTTCAGGATAGAAGGAGCGCTGAACTCGGAAGGGTGCGGCAGTGCGCGATCGGGTTAGAACCGTGCGGTTGGACTCGCGATCGGGGCGATAGTGCAGATCGAGCTGGCCGTGCCAGTGGGGGAAGCGATCGCCGCGATCGTCGGTCGCCGTCGAAAGAGAAGCAGTCATCGCAGGCAAAGGCGCGGGGAAGCGCGAGAGAGTTGACTCGGGTGCGGCACTGCGGGCGACCCCCCACCGGGGCGGTTGAAGCGATCGAGGCGCAAACCTCAAAGACCACAGATCCAACAAACCTAAAAGATGCGGCCCCCAGGGAAAAGGGCCAAACGAGGCACGGGAATTGTGAAGATCGACAGCGCGGTCGTCCACCCGGCAGATCGTTAGAAGGTATTCTAAGTAGAGATTAAGATCATCCTGTGAGAACATTCGGTTTTGGAAACGTACGAATTCGATGTCGCGATCGTCGGCGGTGGTCCGGCAGGCTGCACCTGCGCGCTGTACACCTCGCGTGCTGACCTCAAAACGGTCATCCTCGACAAAAATCCAGCCGTCGGTGCGCTGGCGATCACCCACAAAATCGCCAACTACCCCGGCGCTCCCGGAGACATCAGCGGTAACGACCTGTTGGACGTGATGCGCGATCAAGCCGTCGAGTTTGGCGCAACGTACCGTCGCGCTCAGGTCTTCGGTATCGACGTTTCCGGCGAGCACAAGAAGGTTTATACGCCGGAAGGAACGTTCGTCGCGCGCGCGCTCGTCCTCGCGACGGGAGCGATGGGCCGCAAGTCGTCGCTCACCGGTGAGTCGGAATACTTAGGCCGAGGCGTTAGCTATTGCGCGACCTGCGACGGAGCGTTTTATCGCGAGAAGGAAGTCGCGGTCTATGGCCTCAACCCCGAAGCGATGGAAGAAGCGCAGTTTCTGACCAAGTTTGCCTCGACGGTTCACTGGCTGACGAACAAATCACCCCAAAGCGACGATCGCCACGTTCAGGCGCTGCTCGAAAAGCCGAACGTCAAACATTGGGACAGAACGCGCCTGATGGAGATCCAGGGCGACCAGGCTGGCGTGACCAGCATCATCAAGAAAGACAAGGCGAACGAGGAGACTTCGGCGCTGCCAGTCGAAGGTGTCTTCGTGTACCAGAGCGGTTCGCGACCGATTACGGATTACGTCGGGCCAGAGATTGATATGGACAACAAGGGCGGCGTTATGGTCGATGAGACCATGATGACCAACATTGAGGGCGTCTGGGCGATCGGCGATATTCGCAACACGCCATTCCAGCAGGCGGTCGTGGCGGCAAGCGACGGTTGTATCGCGGCAATGTCGATCGACCGTTTCGTCAACCAACGCAAGGTCATCAAGCCGGACTGGGATCACACCTGATCCGACGCGCTAGCGTTACCTACTGCAAGTCGAGGGGTCGAGACGATCCCTCGGCTTTTTTGTGATTTTTTAGCATGTATCGAGGCCAGTTTAGGGCAGCACTATCAGGTCAGCTCGAAGTCCAGTCGGCTAAAATTTGCCCATAGGTCTTCTTCTCCGGCATGTCCAGCAACCCTGACGCGATCAAGCGAATCTACAACGCCTTCGAGCCCTATCCGGCGACCTCGGAGGTGTACGTGCATCTCGAAGCCGTGCGCGGCGGTTGGGACGTGAAGCGGGCGACGGGATGGCGCATCGAGCGATCGGATAAGCCCACCTGTCAGCTCTTTAGCGGTCATCGTGGCGTGGGCAAGTCCACGGAGCTACAGCGGCTCAAACAATGGCTGGAAGACGAGTGCGGCTTTTTTGTGGTGTACTTTGCGGCGGACAAGGTGGACATCGAGCCGGAAGACGCCAGCTATGCCGATGTGATTTTGGCCTGTACGCGCAACCTCGTCGAGGCGGTGCGGCTGGAGACAAAGGAGAACCCGATTTTGACTTGGCTGTCGAGCCGATGGGGCGAGTTTAAGGAGTTCGCTAAGAGCGACGTTGAGTTCGAGAAGCTGACGTTCGAGCAAAAGCTGCTGGAGTTCGGCAAGCTGTCGGCGAATTTGCGGGCGGTTCCGTCGGTGCGGGCGGAGGTGCGGAAGGAGGTGGATGCGAATACGGTGTCGCTGGTGCAGGCGGTGAATGAGTTTATCGAGCTGGCGACGCAGCAGCTTCAGAAGAAGGGCAAGCGCGGCATCGTGATTATGGCGGACAACCTCGATCGCATCAGCTACATTCGCCGCGCGGACGACGCTCGCAGCAACCACGAGCAGATTTACCTCGATCGCAGCGAGCAGATGAAGGGGCTCAACTGCCACGTAATTTATACTGCGCCGATCGCGTTGGTGTGCAGTCGTGGCGTGGAAGTGGAAGCGCGCTATGGCGATCGCGATATTTTGCCGATGGTGGTGATGCAAAATCGCGATGGGTCGCTGAATGCGGAGGGGATGGCGGCGATGCGGAAGATTATTCGGCTGCGGGTAGAACTGATCGAGCCAGAGGTGGCGAAGGCGATCGAGACGCAGCTTTTTGAGTCGCCGGAGTTGCTCGATCGGGTCTGTGAGATGAGCGGCGGGCATGTGCGGGTGTTGATACAGCTCGTGCACAAGGCGCTGAACTGGACGGATGTGCTGCCGATTCAGAAGCGAGCAGTGGGGCGGGCATTGGGGGCAGCGCGACAAATCTATCGCGATTCAATTAACTACGAGGATTGGGAGCAGTTGGCTCGGGTGTACCGGACGAAGATGTTGCCGCGCGATAACCGGAGTCAGCAGCTACTGGCCGATCGCTGTGTATTGCAGTACTTCGAGGAGGATGAGGATGGGGAACCGAATGAGTGGTTTGACGTGCATCCGCTGATTCTAAAAATCGACCAGTTTCAGGCGGCGCTGAGTGCCGGGGAGACGGAGTGATGACGGACGGTGCAGAGCAGTTCGACCCGTTGGCGGAGTTTGAGGACGAGGAGCCGACGAACGAGGAGACTTATGCGGCGCTGCGGCGATCGATCGCGCGGACGGCGGGGTTTGGGCTGAAGTTTTTGGAGTGTACGCCTGCGATCGCGCGGGAGACGATCGGGCAGTTACGGGAAGATTTACCGCAGAAGAAGATTGCGGTGTTAGAGCTGGATGAGCCGATCGTGCAGTTGTTCGAGCGGGTGGTGGAGTTTACCGCTGAGGACACGCCGGATGTTTTGTTTGTGCTGGGGTTGGAGCGATCGTTGGTGGAGGATATTTCGCCGGGTGGAAGTGGCGGTCAGGGTGACTACTACCAGGAGGATCGGACGCCGGGGATTTTATCCCATTTAAATCAAAATCGGGAGAAGTTTCGCAAGACGTTTGGGTTTTGTTTGGTGTTGGTGTTGCCGAGGTTTGCGAAGAAGTATTTTGTGCGGCGGGCGGCGGATTTTGTGGATTGGGGGTCGGGGGTGTTTGAATGGCGGCTCGATCGAGATTTAGTAGATTGGGAAGCGTTTCAGGTCTTGCAGTCTGGGGAGTATGACGAATATCTACAAATGACTGAAGCCGAGCAGCGCGAGGAACGTATCAAACTACAGACTTGGCTTGAAGAAAGCGAGAACAAAAATCAAAGATACAAATTACTCATTAGGCTAGGAAGCCTATTCCATGCCAGTCAAAAATTCGACCTGGCTATTGAGAGTTATAACTGTGCTCTCGAAATTTATCCAGCATCCAGTGAAGCTTGGTACTGCCGTGGTAATGCGCTTAGCTGGCTTAGTCAATTTGACAGGGCTCTTAGGAGTTATGATCGTGCTCTCGAACTCGATTCAAGCCTAGGTGATGCTTGGTACTATCGGGGCAACGCGCTTAGCTGGCTCAACCAATATGAAGTAGCGATAGAAAGTTATGACCGTGCTACCGAACTCAACTCAAACCTAGTTGACGCTTGGTACGCCCGAGGCAATGTTCTCGGCCTACTGAATCGATACGATGCAGCGGTGGAAAGTTAT
>CALCCD010000019.1 GCA_937899645.1 uncultured cyanobacterium
TTCTTGGGAGCGCCTTTTCTCTACGTAAAACTACTTATTCAGAAGTCCTCTCAGGACGATCGTCGGCAGGCGGCAGAGGCGCGGATCTTTCTTTACTCGCCTGAGGATCGTGCGTCCGTCGGTTCCGGGTAGATTCAGATCGAGGAGCATCGCGATCGGGTAGGGCGCGTCGAGGTTGGCGTACTCTTTTTCGCGGAACAAGTAGTCGAGCACTTCGTCTCCATCGTCAAAGCGCAGAAATGCAAACGGCGCTTTTTGGGATATCTCGATTTGGCGGAACGCGCGCAGAAAGGCGTAAAAGTCTCGATCGCTATCTTCGACGATCAAGATAGTGGGGACGTCCGAAATTTCCCGGGGTGAATTCAAAACAGCTGGCATGGGAGGTCACTTTGGGGAGGTTGAAAAAGGGTGTTATGCGTCTGAATGGGTCTCAAAGATCGTCTGCGATATCTAAAAAGCGCAGCCAGCTCGAAAACAGAGCCGCGATCGCCGGATTTGCTGTCCGAACCAGCTGTCTCGCGCTGCCATTCTGCGCTGTAGACCGTCTGCCCCGTGTCATTAGACCGTCAAGCTCGCGACGTTTTTGGATTGCGCTTTGCAATACAAATTTGCAATCCAAAAACATCAGCGACGACTCTCGACAAGTCGCCGAAGCAATTTCGGTTCTCGTATCGGTGTTGACATTATTAAACCCGGAGGCCAAGATATTAAAAAATCTTTAAAGTAAGCTAGATGCAGTTTACTTTTCGAGCCCGTAACTTGTTTGTTCCAACGCTTTTCAGCTTTACAAGTTTAACGTGACTCACCCGAGCGTTATCACCGTTTTATTGCGGAACTTGACGACCGTAATTTCCTCATTTCGCGAGCGCTCGTCTGCGCGATCGGGTGGAGTGTGGCGCTCCGGCGATCGCGCAGACGAGCGTCGCGGCTCCGGGCCGGAAGCTGGAGCGCGAAGGTCTGACCCTTGCCGTATTTGGAAGTCAAGCAAACTGTAACGCCGTGACACTCGACGATCCGACGGACGATCGTCCGGCTCGCCCCCGAGTCGCCACCGTAATTTGGTCGGTGCGTGAAGTCGCTCGCCTTGCAAGGCGGCGGCTAGCTCATCCGAACCACACACGCCGTTCTCGGCCCATTTGTGCTCGCTGCGGTTGCACCTAAAGGCGTTGGAGTCGAAATTGACAAACACTTCATCGATTAAGCTGCGATCGCCCCAGACTTCGGACAGAGATAGAGGCACGCGAATCTCGGTGTTTTGGTAGTAATGCAACCGTAATGGTATTCCCGGTTTGAGTTGCCGAATCGCAACGGTTTCACAGTCAGGGAGCATTGCGCTGCATTAATACCGGTGTTTTTTCACTTCGGGCTCATCTGGAACGGCGCGTTGATGTCGGCCAGCATGGAATTGAGATCGACGTCGGGAATATCGCCGTAGTTCTGTAGCCCAGCCTTCGACCGACTGTCTCCGATCTGGGAAATCGGGAGATGCGTGTGCCCTGTCCGCCAGGACAGCAGCGCTCGGGCGCTCAGTACGAACCGACGAGTTGCGCTTGGGTTAAGTTGGCGCGATCGAGAATGGCATCGCTCAGGTTGGTTCGGCGCAGGTCTGCCGCCTCTAGGGACGCGCCGGTGAAGTTCACCCCGGATAGGTTCGCCTCGCGCAGGCGCACGCCGTGCAGCACCGCTTCGCAGAGATTGACGTTTCGTAGGTTGCTGCCCTCTAGGTTCGCGCCGCTCAGCTTCGCCGCTGCCAGGTTCAGCCCCGTCAGATCGGCCCCCGACCAGTTAACGCCGTTGAGCCACGCCCCCTCTAGCCGCGCGCCCTCGAAACACGCCCCGGCGATCGCCGCCCCGCTCAGGCGCGTTCCGCACAGGTTCGCCCAGCGCAAATCGGCCCCGCGCAAATCGGCCCCGCGCAGGTTTGCCCCGCGTAGGTTCGCCCCGCGCAGGTTCGCCCCGCGCAGGTTTGCCCCGCGCAGGTTTGCCCCCCGGAGTTGCGTACCGCTTAGTTTTGCCGTCGAGAGATCGGAAGCGATCGCGAAGATACCGTTCAGACTGGCCTTGGTTAGATCGCAGTCCACGAACCGAGAGTTATCGAGCTTCGCGAAGGTGAAATCTCCCCAGTTCAGCGTGGCGCGATCGAAGACCGCGCGGGTTAGGAACGATCGGCAAAAGACCGCCCCCATCAAGTTTGCGCCGGTGAAGTCCACGCCGATTAAGGTGCTGCGCTCTAGGTGAGCGCTGTGGAGATCGGCTCCGGCAAAGCTGCGATTGCCCGCCTCGTAGCCTCGTAAGAGGTGACGAACTTTCATACGTAGTTCTCGTTCTAGATTCCCAGCCACGAGCCGGGATGATGCCTTCACAATAGGCGCTATCTTTCCTAGCGCATTAAGCGTGAAATAAATAGCAATAAACGAGGATTAATATTTATGTAATATTTTGATTTTTGACACTCGGAATTTCCGGATTTTAGAGAAAGTTTTGCGTGAGTAATTTTTCTGGAGTTATTGATACGTAAGGAGGAGAGGCTGCGCAAGATTGTTTGAGGCTTCAGGACAGCTTGCAAAAAATGCGAATATTTTTTTGTAGAAAGACCTGCTCTTAAGAAAAAAACGCGCACTTCTTGTCTGTGAAGCTCTGTAACGGAAGATGTCTCCACGTGGTGAAGTCTTGACTGTCGATCGGTCCTCCGCATTCTCGCGTCAAGGAGGAAGTCAGGGCACGATCGTCCGTTCGATGAGCTCCCGGCTTGCTGCGACGATCGCAGCGCAGCCGAGCCGCGATCGATCGCTCCCCGCGACCCGCCAATCCTCGCGCCGGACGATCGTCGTACACTCAAAGGAGTTGGGAGCGCTCGCCAGCCTCCGCTCAGCCCCTCCAAATCCCCGCGAGATACACCAACCATGAATGCTGCGACACGTCCGATGCTGCTGCCGGGAGACGGTATCGAATACCCGGAGTACGCCGATAGCGTCAAAATTCTCGAGCAGTTCCTCAAAGACGTTAAGCTTTTGCCCGCCGATCGCCCGGTAAGCGGACGCTTCGACAGCACCGTCGAAAACGCCGTACGCGCCTTCCAGAAGCAGCACGGCCTGCTGGTAGACGGCATCGTCGGCGCGGGAACCTGGGCGGAAATCGACGACATTATGGCAGCGCTGGCCAAGGCCGCCGAGCAGGCCAACGTCGATCCCGAGACACTGCCAGTGTTGAGCGTCGGCGATGGCCTCGAGCGCCCCGACAGCCGCGATGAAGTGCGCCGCCTCCAGAGCGCCCTGCAAGCCAACCGCTACTTCGATCGCAATGAGAAAATCGACGGCTTCTTCGGCCACAAGACCGAGCGCACCCTGAAACAGTTCCAGGCCGATCGCGGCCTGCCCCAGACGGGCACGACGACCCTCGACACTTGGATCGCTCTGCTGGGCCTGCCGCCGCGCGAGAAGCCGGTGCGCGATATGCCAACACTGCGAGTCGGCGACGGCTTGCAGTACATCGAGCTAATCGAACAGGTCAAGGTTCTCCAGGAAGGGCTGCGACGCGAGGGCTTCCTCGATCGCAACGAGACGATCGACGGTCTCTTCGGCTCGAAGACCGAGCGCGCTGTCAAAGCCTTCCAGCGCAGCAAGCGTCTGGTCGCTGATGGCATTGTCGGCATGGAAACCTGGTCGGCGCTGCTCCAGATGCCGATCCGCGCCTACACGCCAGAGCGCAAAGGTCAGGTGCGGATGCGCTACGACATCGATAAGATTGTCGCCTCGATCCCGTATCCGAACGTGCGCGAGTATGCCCGCACCTCGATTCCGCTGCTGTTCGACGCCTGTGACACCTTTGGCGTTACGGACACCAACCAAATTGCCTACATCTTGGCGACCACAGAACACGAGTCGATGATGGGGCAGTGGATGGAGGAGTTCGCTAGCGGCCAAGCCTACGAGTGGCGCGAAGATCTGGGCAATATCTACTGGGGCGACGGCCCGCGCTACAAGGGTCGCGGCTACGTCCAGATCACGGGGCGCACGAACTACAAGCGCTGGTCGCAGCTCCTGGGCGTGGATTTAGTCGGCCAGCCGCACCTGGCGAGCGAGCCGGATCTGGCGGCGCAAATCGTGGTGCAGGGGATGCGCGATGGGGAGTTTACCGGCCATACGCTCGACGAGCACATCAACGAGAACAAGCAGGACTTTTACAACGCGCGACGGATTGTGAACTGGCTCGATCGCGCGGAGCACATTGCGGCGATCGCGCGGGCCTACGTGCGGGTGATGTAGCGCCGTAGGGGGAAATACATCGTTCCTGCGCTCTGCGTAGGAATGCCTCAATGGACGCTCTGCGTCTTGTGACCTCGCGACGCATAGCGTCTGGGGATTGCGTTACCGACGCAGAGCGTCGGAACGATGTGTGTTTATTTTTTGTGGAGCTGGGACTGGAGGGCTCAGAAACGATGGCAAAAGATATGAGAATTTGGCAACGGTTGCTGCGCGGCGGGCTAGCGGCGATGACGATCGCACTCATGCCAGTCGCCCGCGCCATGATGACACCGGCCACGACAGCGGCGGTCGCACAAGGTAACCCCGCCGCGCCTGCGCCCGTTGCACCTGCCTCCCAGACGCCCGAAACGCCCGCCCCCGAAAGCTTCAACAATCGCATCCACGTCGGCGTCGTCCAGCGCTTCGGCGAGATTCCCCAAGACCGGCTAATCCTGCGCGACGCCAATGGCGGCAGCGTGCGGGTGACCTTCGAGCGTAACGGTCAGATGGAGACGCGCAACCTCGATGCGATCGCGATCGAGCTAGACGAAATCCCCGTCGAGACGCCGATTATCGACGATCGTATCGTCCTCAGCGTTCACCGCAGCTTCGAGAGCGCCGAGGCCAGCGCCCGCGACTGGAACGCGCGCGGCATCGCCACTGAGGTCGCTCAGCCCGATCGCTGGGAAGTGTGGGCCGATCGCGACACCTACGATTCGCCGCTGCTGCGCCAGATGCTAGCGGAGAGCGCGAAAGCGGCGGAAATCGACAAGGTCGGGCTGTTCGAGCGCACCCGCGATCGGCGCGTCCAGCTCGCTTGGAAAGTCTTGGGTGAGACGATTCGCGGTGATGCGATCGCGATCGTGCCCAGCAGCGGCGCAGCGAAAATCGAACACGGCGTCACTCGCCCGGAGCGCTACACCTACGGCGGCACGTTCTACCTTCAGCCCAACACTTACGGCACGTATACGCTGGTCAACCACGTGTCGATCGAGACCTATCTGCGCGGTGTCGTGCCCTACGAAATCGGCACGGGCGCGCCCTACGCAGCGATCGAAGCCCAGGCGATCATTGCCCGCACCTACGCGTTGCGAAACCTACATCGCTTCGCCGTGGACGGTTACGAGCTGTGCGCCGACACCCACTGTCAGGCATATTGGGGCATCACTGCCGCCACTGCCACCACCGATCGCGCGATCGCCGCCACTGCCGGACAGGTGCTGGCCTATGGCGATAAGCCGATCGACGCGCTGTACTCTTCGACCACCGGTGGTTTTACCGCGCCGTTCGAGGACGTGTGGCGGGGCGAATCGCGTCCGTATCTGCGCGCGATTCTCGATTCGGTGAGCGTTAATTGGGATTTGGAAACGAAACCGCTTTCGGAGGAGGAGAACTTTCGGCAGTTTATGACGCTGGAGAAGAATTTTAACGAGAGCGAGTGGGAGACGTTCCGCTGGCGCGAGAAGACGAGCCTGAAGGAGATGACGGAGTATTTCAAGCGCTACCGCACGCGCAGCGGCCTCTCGGCGGATTTCAGCGCGATCGAGGCAGTGGAGATTACCGAGCGATCGCGCGCTGGCCGGATTTTGGAGATGCGCGTCACTACCGATCGCGGCGAAATAATCGTCCCCGGCGACGAGATTCGCTCGGCTTTCTATCCGCCGATCAGCACGTTTTTCTATATCCAGCCCGTCGCCGAACCGCCGAAGCCGCCAGGCGCGACAACTCCGCAACCTTTACTCTCGCCTCAACCACCGGATGCAGCCGCTGATGCGCCTGCTGACGCACCGAAATCCAGCGCGCCCAAACAGCCTTGGGGCTACGAGTTTGTCGGCGGCGGCTTCGGCCACGGCGTCGGCCTCAGCCAGACGGGGGCATACAATCTGGCCGATATCGGCAAGTCGGGTCGGGAAATTCTGGAGTTTTACTATCCCGGTACGGCGCTGGTGCCGATCGAGGAGGTCGAACTCGATCGTCGAGCGCCGCTCTGATGGCTGGAGCGCACAGGGCGATTACAGAGCCGTCATAGGGCCATCACAGGGCCGTTATAGGGCAATCACGGAGCAATCACGAGGCGAGCGCAAACAAAACTCGAAGCAGGCGAGAACGCTTGCGCTACGGTTACTGTTTCCATTGCTTCCTTCGCGCAGAACCTTGCCCGCAACGATATCTCGCTGGTTTGAGGGCGTATGTCTTTGCCGTATGTCTTTGCCGTATATCTTTGCCCTGAGGGTGGTTGCCGTAGCTATTGGTTCGTTACTTGGTTTACGGGTAGCAAAATCGCGAAGGTCGTACCGCCCGATGGTGGCGTCAGCACGTCGATCTTGCCGCCGTGACCCTCGACAACGATCTGATAGGTCACGGTCAGTCCCAGCCCCGTGCCGTCGCCCACGTCTTTGGTCGTGAAAAACGGGTCAAAGATGCGCGCGCGGATCTCGTCGGGGATACCCGCGCCACTGTCGGTGATGCTCAGCTCCACCCATTGGCCGCGATCGATGATGTCGATGGTGATGCAGGGGTCGGGTTGAGCGTCGGGTGCGGTATCGGCGCAGCAGCCCGCGACGGCCTCGATCGCGTTGTCGAGTACGTTGCCCAGCGCCCGCTCGAGCTGGGGCGGATGGCACTCGACGCCACAGGGCACATCGAAGTTTGTTACGACGCGGATGCCCGCCAGCTGCTGGCGGCGGTTGGTGAGGCAGCGCTCGATGCGATCGCGCAGCAAAACGAGCTGAAACTCCGGCGTCTGCGTGCTGCTGAATTGCTGTAGGACTTCGACGATATCTTTGATGCGCGTACTGCCCGACTCGATTGAGGTCATCAGCTTGGGGAAGTCGTCCCGGACGAACTCGAAGTCGATCTCTTCGCGGATGGCTTCGACCTCTGCGCCGCTGGCGTCTTCCAGCGCCCCGAGAACGTCCTGGATGTAGGCGCGGGCGTGGTGGAGGTTGGCGAAAACGAAGTTGTTGGCGTTGTTGATTTCGTGGGCGACGCCACCGGCCATCTTGCCGAGGCTCGAGAGCTTCTCGCTGCGGAGGAGTTTTTCCTGAGTGCTTTGCAGGCGATCGAGGGTGTCCTGGAGCGTTTCGGCCTGCGATCGCGTCCGTTCGTAGAGGGTCGATTGCTGGATGGCGATCGCCATTTGGTCGCCGAGCTGGCGCAGAATGCTGGTTTCTTCCGATGTCCAGTCGCGAGAGGTTTCGCACTGGTGGACGATCAGCAGCCCCCAGAGCCAGGCCCGACCGCCATCGCGCACCGGCTCGCCGTTGCGATCGACGTTGACAACCAGCCCGACGGTCGCACTAGAGCGAGTCGGCAGCGCGGCCAGGAAGTCGCGGTGACACTCGTCGAGGCCGGGGTCGGTGTGGATATCGAAGATCGTGCGGACGCGGCCCTCGCGGTAAAGCTGGGCGGACTCACCCTGGAAGCAGTCGTCGCTGACGTCGCGGTTGAGTACCGACCACTGCGGACGGGCGACCGACTCGACGACGACGCGACCGTCCCAGCTATCGTCGAACTGGTAAATCGTGACGCGATCGGTGGCCAGCACCGAGCGGGCGCTGTCGGCAGCGGCCTGGAGGCTGGTGGTCAGATCGAGCGAGCTGCGAATTTGGGCGACCGACTGGCGTAGGGCCTGTTCTTGGCGAGCGCGCTCGCGGGCGCGTTCGTACAGCTCCGACTGCTGGATGGCGATCGCGATTTGGTCGTTGACCTGACGCAGCAGCGAGAGGTCGTCGCGCTGCCAGTCGCGGATGGTCTCGCACTCGTGGACGATCGTCAGCCCCCAGAGCTTCATTTGGCTGCCGCCGATCGCCGAGTGGGGGTAGGGGCTATCGGGCAGAGATGACTCGGGACGGATGACGATCGGGGCGATCGCGTAGGATTTCACGTCCAGATCCATCAAAAACTGACGGTGGCATTCGTCGAGTTCCGGGGTGGTGGCGATATCTTCGATCGCCCGTATCTGACCGGCAAAGTACGACTTGCGCGGGTTGGTAAAGCAGTTGTCGCGCACGTTGCGATTCAAAATCGAAAAGGCGCGATCGGACACCGACTCGACGACCACGTCGCCGTCGAAATCCTTGCGAAAGCGGTAGACCGTAACGCGATCGCTACCCAGCAGCTCTCGCACCGAAGTGGCGGCCGTCTGCAAAATCGCCATCAGATCGAAGCTGCTGCGAATCTGCGAGACCGTATGGCGCAGCATCCGCTCGCGGCGGGCCTGGGACTGGATGCGGTGGTCGAGTTCGACTTGGTTGATGGCGATGGCAATCTGTCCGGCAAGCTGGCTCATCAGCTGGATCTCGCGGCTGCGCCAACGGCGGGGACGACCGCACTGGTGGGCGATCGCCAGGCCCCAGAGCCTTTCCTGTGAAGCGTTGAGAAGGTTGCCGTCCTTGAGCGAGATCGGCACGATCAGGTTCGAGCGCACCTGGAGCGATCGCAAGAAGTTAACGTGGCAGGCGTCGAGCTTCGGGTCGGTTTCGATATCGTCGATCGCCCGGATGCGCCCGTTACGGTACAGCTCGGCGTATTTTCCCGAGAAGCAGTCGTCCGCGCCGATATCGCCCAGCACCGACGACCAGGGCTCGGCGACGCTCTCGACGATGACCCGACCGCGCCAGTCTTTTTTGAACTGGTAAATCGCGACGCGATCGGTTTGGAGGAGGGTGCGCGCGCCATTGACAGCGGTTTGACAAATAGCGTTGATGTCCGAGGTCGAACGGATGCGATCGGTCACGCGCCGCATCAGCGACTCCTGCATTGCCGCATCGCGCGTCGATTCGTAGAGCTGGGCTTGACCGATGGCGATACCGAGCTGGCGCGAGACGCCGTCGATGAGCTGCTCTTCCCACAGCGCCCACCGGCGGCGGCGATCGCACTGGTGAATGCCGATAACGCCATTAACCCGATCGCGGTAAACCGTCGCAGTCGTCAGCATCGACTGAATCGAGAGCGACTCGACGACCGCCCGCGCCTCCTCGTTCAGACCGGGAAAGTTGGGGAAATCTTCGACGGCCAGCACCGTCTCCGGGCGATCGAGCGTCTGCTGGAGGTGGGCGTTACCGGCTACTGGAACCTCGATGCCGAGCTGGCTGGGGTAGTTGCCACCGAGATACTCGCCCCGCGTCGCCATTGCCGCTTCGCCGTTTGAATTGCGCACCAAAATCGAGATGCGGCTGCAGCGCAGTACTCGTCCGAGGGAACGACAAGTTACGTCGAGCACTTCGTCGAGCTCGAGCGGGCGGGACACGAGCAGGTTGATCTCGTTCAGCAGTTCGGCGACGACGAGCCGCTGCTCGAGGTCGAGCGATGCGGGATCGGGCAGTGAAGCTGGAACTTTGGGGCCGGAGCGATCGGGGAGTTGAAGGGAGTCTGGCACGGGCGTGCTCGTCACTTATCGAGACGAGGGCGGGTATGTTTTGCGAGCCGGAGTCGGCAGTATCAGAGGGTAGACGGACGGAGTAGGCGAACTAAGTTCGATCGTGGCCGGTCGTGGTCGGCCGGGGCCGCGATTTACGTAAAGTCGGTCGAGTTTGGGCGAGAGTGGGTAGACACGGGTGAAATCGGAGCCGGGCGGTGCGATCGCGCTCGGAAGGTGGAAAGCTACGTCGAAAACTGTAGGTTGAGGACGCTAAAAGCCTGCGTTCCTCAGGGCGGCTAGCTGGTTGCGGTTAGCGGCGGCGCGTCGATCGAGTCGAGAATAAAATCGACAGCTTCGCTGAGGTTCCCGAGGATAAAGTCAGGGCGGTAGGTCTCGAGCTGCTGGCGATCGCGGATTCCAGAAAGTACGCCGATCGCGGGGACGCGTCCGGTCTGCGCAGCGAGGATATCTGCCTCGGTGTCGCCGACCATCCAGGTGCGATCGGCGGGCGGCAACTCCCGCAAAGCGCGCTGCATCAAGATTGGCTTATCTTTCGTATCACCAATCTTAACGTGATCGTTGGCGAGACAGTAACGTCGATCGGGCGCGAAGAAGTGGCCGAGACCGCAACGCTCGAGGGCTTCGTTGAGCTCGCGGGTGCGTCGCATGGTCATCACCACTAAGTCAAACCCGAGGTTGCGTAACCTCTCCAGGGCTTCGAGCGCGCCGGGAACGGGCAGGTCGTGGTGCAAGAAGTGCTCGTTATGTACCGTCAGGCCGCGCATTTTTGCGAACGCGCGCGCCTGGGGCTCGTCGAGGCCGCTGCGCAGCCCGATCTTCCATTCAGGGACGCGGGCGCGCTTGCAGGCCCAAAAATCTTCGTAGGGCAAGCGATTGAGAAACTGGCCGGGGCGGACGACGCGATCGAGACAGAGGTGGTAAACGGTGTAATACCGCACCGAAACGTTGACGATCGGCCCGTCGAAATCAGTAATCAGTCGCAACATGAGGAGCCCGATGGAACAGCGCGGAGCGGCGACGAGACAGAATTGAGAGCGCCACCTCTTTTGTTACGTTTTATCACAGACAGAGCCGTCTGGCCCTAACGATCCGGGCTTAACGATAGTTCTGCGCCTGGGTCTCGAACAGGTGCGCGTAGAGGCCGTCGCGGGCGATGAGTGCGTCGTGGGGGCCGAACTCGGCGATGCGCCCGTCCTCGAGCACGTAGATGCAGTCGGCCATCTTCACCGTCGAGAGGCGGTGCGTCACCAGGACGGCGGCCTGATCTTCGAGCAGCTCGCGGAACTTGCGAAAGACTTCGTATTCGGCCTTGGGGTCGAGAGCGCTGGTGGGCTCGTCGAGCACGACGATCTGCGACTGGCGCAAAAAGGCGCGGGCGATCGCCACCTTTTGCCACTGGCCGATGCTCAGCTCCTCGCCGCCCTCGAAGCGCTTGCCGAGCATGTTTTCAAAGCCCTCGGGCAGCGTGCCGATGACCTCGTCCGCACCCGATCGCCGCGCGGCATTTTCGATCGCCGGATCTTTAAAGTCGCGAGTGATATTGCCCAGCCAAATATTCTCGCGCGCCGTCATCTGGTATTTGGCGTAGTCCTGGAAGATAACGCTAATCTGCGATCGCAGATCGCGCACCCCGAAGTCGCGCAGATCCATGCCGTCGAGCAAAATCTGGCCGCTTGTCGGGTCGTAAAGGCGACAGAGCAGCTTCGTTAAGGTCGTTTTGCCCGAGCCGTTCTCGCCCACCAGCGCGATCACCTCGCCCGGTTGCAGCGTCAGCGACACGTCGGTCAGCGCCTGACGGGCACTGCCGGGATAGCTGAAATCGACGTTGCGAAACTCCAGCCCGGTCTCCATCGGCTTCGGCACGGGCTTCGGGTCGGGCGGATCGACGATCTCGGGCTCGAAGTCGAGAAACTCGAACAAATATTCCAGGTATCGCATGTCCTCGTAAAGTCCGGCGATGCCCTTGAGCAGGCTCCAAATCGAGTCGTAGGCTTTGCGAAACGATTGGTTGTAGAGCACCAGGTCGCCAACGGAGATCGCGCCCGCTACGGCCTCGATCGCGATAAAGGCATAGGCTCCCCACATCGCCACCACCGACAGCAGCGTCGTGCTGAAGTCTGCCTTCGTGCGCCGCTTCAGGAGCTGGAACTTCTCGTCGAGCAGTTTGCGGCGAATTTTGTAAAAGCGCTTCTGGAACAGCTCGCCCAGCCCGAACAGGCGCAGCTCTTTGGCGTGGTTGTCGCTGGTGAGCAGCGAGTTGTAGTACGACGCCTGCCGCTGTGTCGCCGTGCGGCGCAGCACCCACTTCTGGATTTCGTCGATGAAATAAAACCGGATGCCGATACGCGGCACGATCGGCACCACTAGCAGCAAAAACAGACGCCAGTCGAAGACCAGCAGCGCTCCGCCTAGGGTCGCGAGCCGCACCAAATCGCTGATGAAGTTTTTGATGCGATTTGAGAGCTGGAGCGGAACGCCGCGCGCCTCGGACTGGGCGCGGGACATGATGTCGTAATATTCAGCGCTTTCGTAGTGGGACAGATCGACCTCGGCAGCCTTGCCGTGGAGGATCTCGAACATGCGATCGGAGACGCGCTGGCCCTGTAGCTCGCTGACCAGTCGGCTGAAGGAAGAAATCAACGCCCCGAAGAGGTTGATCGACCCCATCGCCACGATCAGCGGCAGCACGGGCTGGAAGTCGCCGTCGGTGGCTGCGCCGGTGGTGATGCTGTCGAGCAGCAGCTTCATGATGTATAGCCGTAAAAAAGGCAGCACGCTCTGGGAAATCGAGATCGTCCAGAGGGCGAACGTCCAGATGCGGCCACTGTTCCAGACGATCGCCAGTGCCCGTCCGAAGTAGCTGACACGGCGGAGGTCGATGGTTTTCGAGAGCAACGGGATCTGGATGCGATCCATATATCTGCAAGATTGCGGCTAAGCGCGAAAAGTTAGCGTTCTCGGGCGGACGGGGGCGTAGATGCGCCGACCCGCGGGCGGTGCGGGCCGTTTGCTGGGCCGTTTGCTGGGCCGATCTCTGGATGCCACCAGGACGGCCCGAGGGGGTCTGGAACGGCTCTGAGTCAATTCGGACGCCGGGAAAGCGGGCTTTCAATGGGCTCGCGATTCGCTAGCCATTGGCCGACGATTTGCTGACGATTGGCCGATCGCCTGCCGGTCGCCTGAAGGCTATTTACCAGTTGCGTGCCGGTTGCGCGCCATTCTTAACGACGACTTTTGGTTGAGACTTTGACTCGACGATCGCTCGACGACGGTTTAACGACAATTTGACGATCCTCCGGCGACTACTTGGGAGCCGCGCGGCGCTGCGACCAGGCGAACGGGCGATCGAGGAAGCGCTCTAGCTCGCGATCGTAGGGCTCGTAAAACTCTTCTAGCAGGGCGCGCGCGCCGCCGGAGATCGGCGAATAGGCCCCGACGTTATAGCGCACGTCCGCCGCTACCGAGAAGTCCGGCAGCCCGAGGAAATCGAACAGAGTCGTCAGGGTCTGCTGGGGCTGGGCGTTGAGGTCGTCGTTGGAAAGTACCAGGAAGCGCTCCGGCGGAAACACCGACATCCAGTGTTTGAGGAACACCACGTACGCGCCGCGCGCCAGGTAGTCGTGGGGGACGTTCCAGAGGTCGGCCTCGCTGACGCCGCCGCCAGCGGTCAGCCGATCGAGGTTCGCGCGGATCGCCGTCTCGAAGTCTTGGGCTTCTTGGTGGCGGCGCACCCAGTGGTTGTAGTGGGAGTAGGCGCGCTCGACCGGGTCGCGCAGGATGACGACGAGCTTCGTCTCGGGAAATTCGGCGTGGAGGCGCTGGGCGGTTTCCTGGCGATCGAGATAGCCCGGACAGGCTTCGCCGGTTAGGTAGGTGGTGCTGCCGGGCGGGATGGCGGGGAACTGCGAGAGATACCAGTCCAGGCCGCGCCGCATTCGCAGCGACCAGTATTCCAGCTCCTTACGTAGGGGCGGCAGGATTTGTGGGTGTTGGGTGACGTACTCGAATAGCGAGCTGGTTCCGGCTTTTTGCGCGCCCAGGATGATGAAGTTGGGGCCGAAGACGCGATCGTCGTCCCACCGATCGATCGGGTATGACGGTTTGGTCTTGCGGATTTTTTGCTTGAGGCCCTGGCGATAGGGCGCGATCGCGTCGGGGATGCGATCGGCATGGACGAAGGCTTCGCCGAGGTTGAGGTAAGGGGCGGGGCGCTGGGGCGACTCGCGAGTGTGGCGCTGGAAGGTCTCGATCGCTGCATCGAGCCGCTCGGTTTCCTTCAGGCACTGCCAGAAGTAGTAGTGATACCACCAGGAAAAGTTCGGGTCGCGATCGAGGCTGCGTAGATAGGTGTCGGCGGCCAGCTCCCGTTCCCCGAGGTTACGCAACACCCCGGCCAGATCGAAGTAGGGCTGAAACTGTCTCGGGTCGAGGGCGATCGTCTGCTCCAGCGCCTCGCGCAGCCCCGCCAAGTCACCGCAGCGGGTGCAGAGCTGAGCCAGGTCGCGCAGCAGGTTGGCGTCTTTGGGGTTGAGGGCGATCGCGCGCTCTAGAGCCTCGCGCGCCTCGTTGAGGTGTCCGGCCTGCTCGCAGGCTTGGGCCAGGTTGTGGTGGGCGTAGAAAAACTGCGGCTGGCGCTCGGCGGACACCTCGTAGGCCGCGATCGCCAGTTCCCAGTGCTGCTGGTGGGCTTCGACTTCACCGAGGTTGTGGTACGCCCAGGTCATCGACGTGTCGCCCGAAGTTTCCGTGGCGATCGCCCGGTGATAGGACACCGACGCCTCCTGCCAGCGCGACTGCCGCTTGAGCGCGTCCCCCAGGCTCATGTGGAATACGCCGCAGTCCGGCCAGCCTTGCAAGGCCCGCTTGAAATACACTTCGGCCAGATCCGGGCGATCGGTATCCAGCGCCGCCCGTCCGGCATCGTACTGGGCGTGGGGCACGCGCCGCTGCAGTCTTGCTTTGAGCCGCAGCAGCGCGAACTTGACCCGTGCCAATCCGCCGCCGAGGGCCGTTCGTACCTGGGGCCAAAGACCGGTCAGGCTTTTCAGGGCGCGGCGATGGGGACGCAGCCACCCGTACAGGCGGGCGGGCGGGGCCAGTCGAGCGCGAGAGAAATCCGGACGGGACATGGATCCAGAACCATTGAAATGGATGAACGAGGGGAAACGATCCGGGATGGCGGATGGGCGATCGCCCGCAAATATCCAACCCGGCCACGCGCGATCGCCCTGAGAAAGTGGCGATCGCCGAGCGGGGCGTGCCATCGATTTTGTGCCAGACCCTTTACGGAGTCAGGAGTTGCGAGGTGGGAAGTCGAACGCCCGACCCAGCAAAAGACAAAGGGGCTAAAACCCTCGTGACGTAAAGGCCGCAAGTTGAATCGATGACAGCCCCTAAGATCGCTACTCGCATCGGGGGGCGTCTTCGGGAAATTCCTGCCGATAAACCCGCCTCTTCAGCACACTAACGCAGGTTCTATCCGAATCGCTCTGAGGCGCTTGGAGTTCTGAGCTGGCGTCAGGCTTCGGCCGGGACGACTTCCGGCTGCTCGCTCGCCGAGGCGATCGCGCCCGGAGCGCCGCCGCTCGCCGCCTTCACCAGTCCGTAAAACAACGGGTGGGGCTTGTTCGGGCGCGACTCGAACTCGGGATGGAACTGGGTGGCGATAAAGAACGGGTGGTCGATAAGTTCGACGATCTCCACCAAACGTCCGTCCGGCGACGTGCCGCTGACCACGTAGCCCGTTTCCTGGAAATTGTCGCGGTAGGCGTTATTGAACTCGTAGCGGTGGCGGTGGCGTTCGTAGACCACCTCTTGCTGGTAGAGCGCAAAGGTGTTGGTGTTGGTGGTGACGCGGCAGGGGTAAAGCCCCAGGCGCATCGTCCCGCCCAAATCGACCACGTCTTCCTGCTCCGGCAGCAGACTGATCACCGGGTTGGCCGCGTCCGGCACGAATTCGGAGCTGTGGGCGTGTTCGAGCTGCGCTACGTTCCGCGCCCACTCGATCACGGCGCACTGCATGCCCAGGCAGAGCCCTAGGAACGGGATCTTCTGCTCGCGGGCGTAGCGAATCGCGGCGATCTTGCCGTCGATGCCCCGCGTGCCGAAGCCGCCAGGAACGACGATCGCCGCGACGCCGGACAGCGAGTCTGCCGCAGGGCTGACTTCTAGATCTTCGGAGTTCACCCAGCGCAGCTTCACGTCCACCTCGTTTTCCAGTCCAGCGTGGTGCAGCGCTTCCACCACCGACAGGTAAGCGTCGGTGAGCTGGATATATTTCCCGACGATCGCGATTTCCAGCGTCCGGTTCGGCTGGTTCATGCGCTCGATCAACCGTCGCCAGCTCGAAAGGTCTGGCTGACGCTGCTCGAGGCTGAGGCGCTCGATCGCGGCTTCGGCCAGCCCCTCCGCTTCTAGCAATAGCGGCACTTCGTAGATACTGCTGGCGTCGGGCGAGGTGATCACGCACTCGACCGGCACGTCGCAGAACTCCGAAAGTTTTTCTTTAATTTGCATGCGGACGGGGCGCTCGCTGCGGCAGACGAGCAGATCGGGCTGGATGCCGATCGAGCGCAGCTCTTTGACCGAGTGTTGTGTGGGCTTGGTTTTCATCTCGCCCGCCGCCGCGATCCAGGGCAGCAGCGTTACGTGGATGTAAATCAGGTTCTCGCGACCGACGTCCTTACGGAACTGGCGGATGGCTTCGAGGAACGGCAGCGATTCGATATCGCCCACCGTGCCGCCGATCTCGACGATCGCCACGTCGGGGTTGGTGTTGCGGCCGACGCGCTGGATGCGCTCGCGAATTTCGCCGGTGATATGGGGGATGACCTGTACCGTGCCGCCCTGATAGTCGCCGCGCCGCTCTTTGTTGATCACCGCTTGGTAGATCGAGCCGGTGGTAACGCTGTTGAGCCGCGACATGGAGGTGTCGGTAAAGCGCTCGTAGTGGCCCAGGTCGAGGTCGGTTTCCGCGCCGTCTTGGGTCACGAAGACTTCGCCGTGCTGGAACGGGCTCATCGTCCCCGGATCGACGTTGATATAGGGGTCGAGCTTGAGGATCGACACGGAGTAGTCGCGAGACTTGAGCAACCGACCGAGGCTCGCGGCGACGATGCCTTTACCGATGCTCGACACCACACCGCCGGTCACGAAAACGTATTTAGTCATGTCTAGCGCCCTACGAGCCGGTGCGCCTCAGCGATCGGCGACGTTCCGGCGTGAACTACCCCAAATCTTGCCACATCATCGGTCGGGGTTTTTTAGTCGGCGGGCGGGTCGGCAGGGTCGGCGGGAAGCTGAAAGAAAATCGATCGCACGATCGCCTCGGCCTTCTCGTCCAGGCGCTCCCAGTCCACGTCGTCGTCGGCGTCGATCAGGTCGCGATCGATCTCTACCTCGAAGGGCTCGGCGAGGTCTTCGGTGGCGATGTAGTTCTGAAAGCACACCCGGAAGCACAGCTCCCACAGGTGGATGGATTTGACCACCTCGGCGTCGGGGCCGCGCGTCAGCTCCAGGCAGTGACCGGGGATCGGCTCGGTGACTTCGCGAAACTCGCCCGTCCAGGCGGAGGTCTCGAGCTGGGCGCGCAGTCGATCGAGTACGCGAATCAATGCGGGCTGCATCAGCAGTTCGGCGCATTCCCAGTCGGCTTCGGTTTTGAATTTCGGTTTCATGAAGGGTCGGGCAGTTGGGGCGGCGGGCGCGATCGTCGCGCTGTGGGCTGTCGAGGCGGTTGGCGCAGCGTTCGGCGGTCTCCTTCGCTTAGCGTACTATCCCCACACGACGCGCCTTTGGGGTGACGATCGGCAAACTGGCTCGTGGGGCGCGATCGCGCCCCGCCCGAGGTCGTCTCGATAATTAGATTAGGATGCAGAAGCGACCCCCTCGGTAGATCGGACGCGAATCGGACGCGAATCAAGTGCGCTTCTGACGCGCCTCTGACGCAAATCTGCGACTCCGAGGTTGCGCCTGCATCTACTTTTGACTGAGGACGATGACCTTAGCCCCCCCGCTATTGCACGATCGCAACGCTCGCTCGTTTGACGAATTGAGCTTTGCCCTCCAGGAAACCCAGGGGCACTTTAAGCTTCTCTTCGGCCACTGTAACTACCGCGGCCTGCGACAGCAAACCAGCATGCGCCTGCTGTCCGAGGCGGCGAGTTTGGCGGCAGATTTTGCGGCGGCGGACTCAGCAGGACAGACGACACTATCAGGCTCGGGGGGCGATCGCCAGATCGTCGAGCTACAGGTCGAGCCGGACGCCACCAGTCTGCTGCCGCCGCTGCTCGAGTGCGCGATGACCCGGCCTTACGCCGCGATTATCTCCGATCTAGAGTTGGCCCCGAACGCCCGCGTCCTGCTCGACGACCTCAACCAGCGGCGCGAGCTGCTGCGCGATCGCTGTCCGTTCCCGGTGGTCTTTTGGCTCGACGATCGCCTTCTGAGTCAGGTCGTCCGCCACGTGCCCGATCTGGCGAGCTGGGCGACCACCTACGCTTTCGATATCGAGCCCGAGCAGCTCATCGAGCAGATCGATCGCTTTTGCGATCGAGTCTTCGAGCGGGTGATGACCACCGACTCCGACCCATTTCTGGCGCGCTACCCGCTGATTCGCGAGCGCGATCGCCTGGAGCTAGATTTGGGGCTGCGGCGGCTGCGGCGCAATGGCGATCGGCTAACGTCCCAACTTCGGGCCAACGTCCACTTCGCGATCGGGCGGCGCGCCTACGAGCGCGGCAAGCTCGATGTTGCCGCTGAATATTTCCGGCGCAGTCTCGACTATTGGACGCAGCGCCTTGCGGAACGTCGCGGCACGCGAAACGGTTCGCCGGTGGGATCGCGGGCTGGCTTGAAAAACGGTTCCCAAATTGGCTTAAAAAACGGCTCTCAAAACGGCGCGAGCAGCGCGCCCTCCGGTTCGATCTCGCTCGATCGCCAGCCGCTACAGATTCAGTGGGCCTGCAAGCAGGGCGTGCTGCTCACCCACCTGGGTCTATGCCAGATCCGCAGCGAGCGAGGCGATCGACGATCGCGTCTGACCGAAGCCGCTGCAACCCTCAAACGGGCGATCGCTGCGTTCAAGACCGCCAAGCGCCCGGAACTCAACGCTGCCACCCTGGTTTTCCTGTCTGAAATTCTCCAAGATCTCGAAGCTTGGAAGCCGCTTAAAGCCGTGCTGCGACAGGCGATTTACTTGCACGAGCAGCACGGCGCGCCGATTCGCCTCGCCGGAGACTATCTGATGCTGGCTCAGGTGGCGGTGCAGGAGCAGCGCTGGTCGAACGCGCAGGCTTGGGCGACGCGCACCGTGCGGCTGCTGACCCCGCGCCAGCCCGCCGCGCCGTTGGGAGATCGGCCCTTTTTGCCTGGTTTCGTGCAGCTCGCCCAGCTCTACCAGGCTTTGGCCGCTAAGCATCGCCGCCACCCGATCGCCTCGGCGGTCGATCGCGCTCTGGTTTACCTCCCAGCGATGCTCGACGATGCGGCCCACGCCATCGATCCGGCGCGCTACCTGGAGCTGCTGGAGCGATCGCGGCAGATCTACTTTGAGTTGGGCTACTACCGCGAGGCGCTGCAATGTGTCCTCAAGCACCGCTCGATCTCGCAACAGTATGGCTTCCAGGCGTTTATCGGCATCGGCCAAATCGAGCCCCAGCGCGATGCGGCCTCGCTTCAGCCCGATGGGGTCGCCGTTCTGCCCGCCTTCGAGGAAGTCTCGCGCGAGATCTGCGCCTCGGGGCGCGAGCGCGATATTCAGGCCATTCTCGATCTGCTGATTCGGCCCGATCGCAAGCTAATTACCATTCACGGCCAGTCCGGCGTCGGCAAAAGCTCGTTGGTCAATGCCGGTTTGGTGCCGACCCTACAGCGCACCTCGATTTCCGGGCGGGTGGTCGTGCCCGTGGTGCTCAGTGTTTATGCCGACTGGCCCGATCGCCTCGCGCGCCAGCTCGATCGCGCCCTGAAGGAGCTGGGCTACGAGCCGTTTTCGCGTCCCGATCCCGACGCGTCTCCAGCTCGGCCCGATCGAGCCCCGTACACCACCGCGCTGCCACCGGAAGCTCTGACCTCCGAGGCCGTCGCGGACGTCGCCGCCGCAGACAGCGCCGCAGACAGCGCCGCAGACGCCATCGCCCACGTCGATCGCGTCCTCCAGGCCACCGCCGAGCTGACCGGCAACCGGCTGGCGCTGGTGTTCGTGTTCGACCAGTTCGAGGAATTTTTCTTCGCCAACGCCGAGCCCACGCAGCGGCGATTTTTCTTCCAGTTCCTCGATCGACTGCTGGGCTTTCCGTTCGTGAAGGCGGCGCTGTCGGTGCGCGACGACTGCTTGCACCTGCTGCTGGAGTGCGATCGGGCGCTGTCGATGGAAGTCACCCAGGGCGATATCCTCAAGCAAAGCTCGCGCTACTATATCGGCAATTTCTCGCCCGAAGCGGCGCATAACCTGATTCGCAGCCTCACCGACGCGCGATCGACCTTTAAGCTCGACGACGACTTGATCGTCGAGCTGGTGCGCGACCTGTCCGAGCCGCTGGGTGAAGTACGTCCGATCGAGCTGCAAATCGTCGGCTTCCAGCTCCAGCACGAGCGCATCACCAGCCTGGCGCAGTACCACGAGCGCGGCCCTAAATCCGACCTGGTGCGCCGCTTCCTCATCGACGCGATCGGCCACTGCGGCCCCGAAAACGAAACGGCGGCGATCGAGGTGATGTTCTGCCTGACGGACAAAAACGGCACGCGCCCGATCCGCACTCGCGCCGACCTGGCCCAGGCCGTGAAGGTCAGCGCCGATCGCCTCGACTCGATTCTCGATATCCTCTGCGACTCCGGGCTGATGTTCGCACTGCCCGACGTGCCCGCTTACCGCTACCAGCTCGTCCACGACTACCTGGTTCCCTTCGTACGCCAAGAGCAGGAGCGCCGCCACACCGCCGAGACCGAAGCCCTGCGCCTGGAAAACCGCCAGCTCAACCACGATAAGGAACTGCTCGAGCAGCTCGCCGAAGCCCGCGCGCGCCGACAAATTAGCGAGCGCAAATCCCGCAGCCTGCTGGCCTTGGGCGCGATCGTCTCGACGATCGGCGCGATCGCCTTTGGGGTTTTGGCCAACGTCACCGAGCAGGCCCGCCAGCGCGCCGAGATTGCCGAGCACCAGACCGCCTTGGCCGCCGTGGACGCGCGCAACTCCGCCGCGAAGGCTCTGTGGCTAGCGGACGACCCCCTGAACGCGATCGTCGACGGGCTACGGGCGACGCGCCGACTGGCGGGCATCGACGCCAATCCGGACTTCGACGCCCGCGCCGCTCGCGCCAACAGCGCCGACAATGCGGACAATACAGGGCTCGATCGCGAGGATCTCACCTACGTCACCCTGCAAACCCTCAACCCCCTGCTCCAGTCCGTAGCCGAGCGCAACCGTCTTGAAGGCCACGCCAACAGCGTCCTCGGCGTCGAGTTCGCGCCCAGCGGTGAATTTGCCGCCAGCGTCAGTTGGGACAAGAGCCTGCGGGTCTGGACGCCGGAAGGGCGATCGCGCTACGCCATCCCCCAGGCGCACCGCGAGGCCGTTACGGCGGTGGCGATCTCGCCCGATAGCCAGACGATCGTCACCGGCGGCAACGATCGCGCTATCAAGCTCTGGGACGCCGAAACCGGCCAGCCGATCGCCGACCTCAAAGGCCACCGCGACACCATTACCAGCGTGGCGATTTCCACCGACGGGCGCTGGCTGGCCTCGGCGAGCATCGACGGCGTCGTTATCCTCTGGGACTTCAACCGCCAAGCTGAGGTGCGGCGCTTTCAGGCCCACGACGACTGGATTCTCGATGTGGCCTTCGCGCCCGACGGTGACGGCATTGCCACCGCCAGCCGCGATCGCACCCTGCGGCTCTGGGGCCTGGACGGGCAGCTCCGAGATGAGTTCGCCGAACACGCCGAAGGGTTGACGGCGGTGGACTTTAGCCCGGACGGCGAGGCGCTCGTCACCGCAGCGGCGGATGGCACGGCGATCGTCTGGAGCCGCACGGGTGAAGTATTGGCGCGGCTCGCCGACCACGACGGTTGGGTGCTCGACGCGCGCTTTAGCCCCGACAGTCAGACGATCGCCACTGGTGACAATCGCCACATCACCCTCTGGAACCGCGACGGCAGCGAGCGCGCCCGCTTCGACGGCCACCGCGATCGCATTTGGAGCCTGAGCTTCGATCGGATGAGTTCGACCTTGGTTAGTGGCAGCACCGACAACACCGTCCGCTACTGGGACACCGAACCGCGTGCCCTGGCGACGGTGACCGAGGCGGGTATCTCTAACGTGGCGATCGGCCCCGACGGCGATACCGACGATCGGACGATCGCCGTAGTGGCAGACGACGAGATCGTCCGGCTCTACGATGCCACCGGCCAGGAAGTCGATCGGCTCGTCGGCCACACCGCCCCCGTCTCCACCGTGGAGTTCGATCGCGAGGGTACGGCGATCGTCACCGCCGCCGAGGACGGCACGGTCCGCATCTGGGAGCGCGACACCGGCGAGCTGCGCGTGACGCTGCCCCACGGCGGCGAGGTCAATATCGCCGCATTTTCCAGCGATGGCAAGACTGTCGCTACGGCGGGCGATGACGGGGTCGTGCGGCTCTGGGATGCCCGCACCGGCGCGCGCCAGCGGACGCTCTACGGCCACACCGACAGCGCCCTCGGTCTCGCCTTCGACCCGCAGAACGAGCTGCTGGCCACCACGAGCGCCGATCGCACCCTGCGCCTCTGGAGCCGCACCGGCGAAGAGATCGCCACCCTCAGCGAGCACGCCAGCTCGGTCAACTGGGTCGCTTTTAGTCCTGACGGGACGCGCCTCGCCACCGCCAGCTCCGACAACACGATCCGCACCTGGGAGCGCGACGGAACGCCGCTTTCTACCCTGATCGGCCACACTGGCCCGGTCAACGGTCTCGCGTTTCTCTCCGAGCGCGAGCTGGCTTCGGTGAGCGACGATCGCACTCTGCGGATCTGGAACGCCAACAAGCAACGGGCGCTACTGAGCTTCGAGGCCCACGGCGATCGCGCCTTAAGCGTGGCCACCAGCGCCGACGCCATCTACACCAGCGGTGAAGACGGCGCGCTCCACCAGTGGTATCTCGACCTCGAAAGCCTGTTCGAGCAGGGTTGTCGCTGGGTGCGGCATTACTTGGTCACCAACCCCAGCGTCACGCCAAGCAATAAGGGGATTTGCGATGGTTTTGTGCGTCCATAGGTGGGGGGCCGGGGCTAGGTCCTCAAGATAGAGACGATCGCGGCTTTCAAGCGGGGTAAGTCGCTGTAAATCGCGTCCCACACGATGTCGAGATTGACTCGAAAGTATTCATGGATGATGTAGTTCCGCATTCCTTTCACGTCTTGCCAAGAGATATTGGGGCACTGATTTTGCGTTTCAGGGGAGAGTTTTGCGGCGGCTTCGCCGATGACGGAAAGGCTGTAGAGGACGGAGCGCTGTGTTTTGCCATCGTCGAGGAAGCTCGTTTCGTCGAGTCCGCGCACGTCGTTTTCGACGATCGCGATCGCGTCGAGGATGTCGTTGAGACGTTGGGTATCGGTTCTAGAAGACATCGATTAAGTCTTGGCTGACGGACTCGTACAGACCGGGTTTTAGGCCGACTTTGGTGCCGAGATCGACGGGGCGTCCGAGGATTTGTTCGAGGGTGCGACCGACGGCGGCGAGTTGGAAGAGGCCGAAGGGGCGGGTGTATTCGAGTAGGAGGTCGATGTCGCTGGTTTCGGTGGCTTCGTCGCGGGCGATCGAGCCGAAGAGATAGAGTTTTTTGACGTGGAGTTGTTCGAGTTGGGGGCGGTGGGTTTCGAGGCGGTGGATAATATCGGCGGTGGTTTGGACTTTTTCGGTAGCGGTTGGGACTGGAGGGGTGGCGTGCATGGTGTTCGATCGAGCGGTCGGGAAGTTGGGGTTAGGGCGCGGTGGGGAGACGAGCGCGTTGGGGAACGACGAGGTCGGTTTCGGGGATGCCGCGATCGATCAGGTCTTCGATGAAGTCGCCGACGTTGTTGGTTTCGACGACGATTTTGCCGTCGGTGAGGCGGAGGTGGATGAGGACGCCGTATTTTTGCGGGAGTGGAGGGGTGGCAGCGGCGAGGAGGAAGTAGTTATCGGTGGTTGGGTCGCTGGCGATGAAGGTTTCGGTGGGGTGGTCGGGATTGTCTAGGGCGATTTGGTAATGCTCTTGGAGGGTGTCTTGGATGGCTTGGCGTTGGCGATCGATCTTGCTCAGTCTTTCCATTGTTCGATGGTTTCGGTGTCAGGGTTGAAAATTAGCAGGCGGATCTGTTCGTCCTGAATGAGGTTTTGGACGATGTAGTGCTGAAAGAAGGTTTGGTAGATTTTGGTGGGAATGGCGAGGTAAGTCTGGATGGGTGAGTCTTCGTGTTTGAGGATGGAGCGGTAGAGCGCGTATTGGCCGACAGCTTTTTCGAGTTCGGTGACGTGGCTGGCGGCTCCGAAGACTTTCACTTCGATGGTTAGGGTGATTTGTTCGTCGGTGTCTACGGTTTTGGCGACGCAAAGGTCGGCGTAGACCCGGAATGTGGGATCGCCGAGCATGAACGGGTCTCGGGCGATCGTCCAGCCGTCTTTGATGAGGGCGTTGCGGACGGTGTCGTGGTAGAGGTCGCGGCGGGGCATGGGTTCATCAACGCAGGAAGGGGCGGCGCAGGAGGCGGAAGAGCAGCAGGGCGACAAACCAAACGACAAAGAAGGGAAAGGCGAGGAGGCCGAGGAGAAAGCAGAGGAGAAATTGGCCGGTTCCGCGTTTGGCGAAGTGAGCGATCTTTTTCTGCCACTGGGGAATCATCCAGTCATCGATCGCAGCGCCGCTCTCGATGAGAAGCTGACCAGCTTGCTGACCGATCGCCCATCCTTCCTGCACCCGACCGCTGGCGTTCAAAAGTTGCTGGAGTAACTGCATTGTCTTCGCAGCGGCTTTTTTCTCGTCCCGATCGAGCCGAATCGCGATCGCCTTTTGATACGCCTCGATCGCGCTGTCGTACTGCTTGAGGTGAGACTGAACGGCGGCAAGTCGATCGAGATAGTACGGAGTTCTGTGGGCTATTTGCAGCACTTCAAAGCGAGATATTGCTGCTTCGAGGTGTTCGATGGCTTCGGGATAGCGCTGGAGGCTGGCGAAACTGTCACCCATGTTCCCAAGAGACAACGCCTCGCCCTGCCGGTCGCCGATTTCTCGCTTAATTTTGAGTGACTGCTGGTGAAGGTCGATCGCACGCTCGACTTGCCCCAAGCTTTGGTAGGCA
>CALCCD010000020.1 GCA_937899645.1 uncultured cyanobacterium
TCGACAATACCGGCGTCAATCGTCGGGTTGTTCTCACCGGGGTCGAGCGTGACGATCGGGGTGACGCCGTTTGCATCGGCGTCGGAGTCCGCTGTGTCATCGCCGCCTTGGTCGGCTGCGGTGAACTCAAAGCCGTCGGGCAGCGTCGATTCTTCAAAGGTGACTTGGTACTCTTCGCCCGGATTCAGACCGGTGAATTCGTAGAAGCCGTCGCTGTCGGTCGTCGTCGTTTCGGTCGTGTCGTCGCCGTCGCCGATGATGCCGTTTGCACCGCCGCCGGTCAGCGATACGGTCACGCCTGCTACGCCGTCTTCGCCTGCGTCTTGGATTCCGTCGCCGTCATCGTCGAAGAATACCGTGTCGCCCAGGCTCGCTGGTTCCACCGGCTCTACGACCAGGCCCGCATCGATCGTCGGGTCGCTTTCGCCCGGCTCCATCGTGATGACGTCAGTGATGCCATCGGTGGTTTCGTCGGCATCAGAATCGGCAGCATCATCGCTGCCCGCATCTTTGTCAGTGAAGTCAAAGCCTTCCGGCTCGACGAACTGCACTTTGTATTCACCGGGAACGACATCAAATCCGTAGTTGCCGTTTGCGTCGGTCGTGACGCTGTCAATAACTTCGCCGTCTTCGATCGTGCCGTCGCCATCCACGTCGGCCAGCAGGTTGACCGTCACACCCGAGACGCCAGCCTCGCCTGCGTCCTGGATGCCATCTGCATCGTCATCGAGGAAAACTTTATCGCCGAGCTGCGCGATCGGCACGGCTGCAACCAACATCTGCGAGGAAGGCCGATCGCCTTCTGTGGTGTCCGTGCCTTCAAGTCCTTGAGGAACCAAGATCACCGCAACAGATTCACCGAAGCTCGGCACGTAGTTGGGATTGTCCAGAGCTGCTTGCACCATTGCACTGACACGATCGGGGTCCGGAACCTCATCACCGACCAAGTCACCAATACTGGGATCTTCTCCGAGCAGCGTCCAAATTGCACTTTGAAGGTCATTGCGATTTGCCGTACCGAAACCTGGCACTTCAGTTCCAGCCGCGAAGTTATTGATCAGGTAGTTTACAGCGCTCAGACCATTCGGATTTGCGAGGCCAACACCTTCACTGTCCTGCAAAATATCACCCGGCAAGGCTTCGTAGCTGGAGTACACCTTGGCCGAATAGGTCGCATTATCTGCTCCCTCATTAATTCCAGAGAAGCCAAATTCAATTCCCTGATTGACGTCGATACACCATGCGTCCCAAGTGCCCTGAAAGACTCCATCGTCTTCAATTGTTACGTCGTAAGGGGTTGGATTTCCCTCTTCACTGCCGTTCGGCGAGAAGGAGAAAGCTGCAGAGTTAACGTTGATCGTAACGGAGTCGGGGAGAGCAGCACTCAGTCTGTCAAGAAATTCCATGGCGTTTCACGTATATGAATTAAGGAAGCAGAAGTAACAAGCGGAGAAAAAAAGGGAAAAAAAATTTGCCGTAGTTGGGAACGACAAAAATCTCTATGTTTCTCAGGAAGTTTGTGAAGATTGGAACGCGAAACTCCCTGAGAACGACGATCGCAGGAGATAGCGAGCGTGTGAGCTTATTTCGATTTTGCAGCCTTTTGGGTCATCATCGCTGCACCCAGTGCAAGGCAACCAACGACGATCGAGGGCTCGGGGACAGATGCAGCACACTGCGATTTGTACTCCGACGTGCCGGTCAAACCGGCAGATTCCAAGGATTGACAGATCAGCGGAGTTGCCGAAGCAGGAGCGGAAGCCGTGAAGACAGCCGTGAGAGCAGCAGCGCCAGCAAGAAGAAGCTTAGTTTGCATTTTCACTGAGTCCTGAGGATAAAAAGTGGGTAAGAACACGGGCCATGGGCTCGCACGAATGTCCGTATGGATACATTCGACACATTTATGGTCACAAACAATCCACCTTTTTACGTGAAGTTACGATGAAGATTGACGAGTTATCTGTGAAGTTTCGATGAAAACACCACCGTGAATACTCCAGGCGGCAACATCAGTATTTTTCCTTAAGAGATAGATCGGTGCATGGACGCAGAACTCGAGGCCGCTCCAAATGTGCACGATACGGAAGCGGCAATTGCGGCAGACACCGTGGCGTGAAGCCTATGTTTCGAGACTCAGCGCTTCTGAATCGACGCTGCTTCTAATTCGGCGGCGATTGCCGCGATCGCCGCCCGTTGTGATACCAGCGATACCAAACCGACGAGCTGCGGATCGACAGCCAAAGGAGCAGCAGCGCGATCGAGCCGCCGTGAGTTGGCGCGTCAAACGCGAACAGCACCAGCACCACGCAGAGAATATCTTGCAGCAGATTCGCCCACAGCGGAAAACCGCGCAGCCGGAAAAACCAGCCGACCTGCACGAGCTGCAACACCAGCGCCAGTAGCCCGCCGACAATCCCGATCGTCGCCACCATCGCATCCGGCAATCCCGTAAAGCGCGCCGTCGCCATGCCCATCCACGCACCGACGATCGGGCTGAGAACCAGTTGCGCGAGCTGGATCGCTCGCTGTCCGAGGCGCTTTTTCGAGGCGAATATCTCGAATAACGACAGACTGACCAGAACGCCAACGACAACCTGGGGCGAGAGCCCGGATAAAAACGGAACGTTCACCCAGAGATTCGTCTTCAGTAAACCGACGAGCAGCAACGGCAAACCGATCCGCAGACCGGCTGCGGCAGATGCCGACAGTGCTGCCAGAACATCGATCAGAAATTGGGAAAATTCGGAAACGATCGGCCGCAGTACAGGTAAACAATCGAGACAGGTTATTAATCTACCTCGCCCTTACTCTAACGGCTTCGATCCCGCAAAACACCATAAAAATACCCGCCAGTTGAGGGAGTCTCAAGACTGGAGGGCAAAGAGAGGGCAAACAAGCGGCCGAGAACAGCGTGCGACCGTTTGCTTGCCGAGTGGCTTTCTGAACCTAGCGATTTGAATTGCGATCGCGATCGTTACGGCGACGCGGCGGGCCGTAGTGGTTGCGCGCACCGCCATTGTGGCGACGACGGTAGCCACCGCCACCACCGTGACGACGACGGTAGCCGCCGCCACCGTGACCGCGCGAGCGCTTAGCGCGACGCATCATGTGTTCGACCTCTTCGCGGGAAAAGCCGATCTTGCTCGGGCCGTCCACCGGTCGCTCGTCGAGCAGCATGGAGAGCGCTTTACAGGCGATCTGCGTCACGTCGATGTCTTCTTCAAGGCGCTGGAGCAGCTCGACAGCGTCTTCCTCGATCGACTTGCCTTCAATTTTGGCGACGATTTCGTTGTGGTAGAGCTTTTTGGCATCGCCGATCGAGGGAACTTCTTCGTGGGCGATCGGCGCACCCGCAGTGTGGACGATGCGGTTGAGCTTCTTAAATTCGATCGGCGTCACCAGCGTCACTGCCGTGCCCTTACGACCGGCGCGACCGGTACGACCGATGCGGTGAACGTAGCTGTCGCTGTCGAAGGGGATATGGTAGTTGAAAACGTGGGACACGTCGTTGATGTCCAGGCCGCGCGCCGCCACGTCAGTGGCGATCAGCAGATCGATACGACCGCGCTTGAAGCTCTCGATCGCCTCGTTACGCTGGCGCTGCTGCATGTCGCCGTGGAGCGAGCTAGCCGCATAGCCGCGCGACACTAGCGTCGTGCAGAGCATGTCGGTTTCTTTCTTCGTCCGACAGAAGATCAGCGCTTTCTGGGGCGCTTCAGTGTCGATCAGGCGAACCAGCGCGCCTTCACGCTCGCGCTCTTCGATGACGTAGTAGCGCTGGGTGATGTTGACGTTGGTCGTCGTTCCCTTGGGCGTCACGTCAATCGTGACGGGCTCCTTGAGGATCTTGCGAGACAATTCGCGAATCGCTGACGGTAGCGTTGCCGAGAACAGCAGCGTCTGGCGCTCGTCCGGCAGGTAGCTGAAGATTTCGTCGATGTCGTCGAGGAAGCCCATATCGAGCATCTCGTCAGCTTCATCGAGGATGACCATCGATGGGTTGAAGTTCTTCAGTCGTCCCGACTTGAGGTGGTCGAGCAGGCGGCCCGGCGTGGCGGTGACGATTTGCGCGCCGCGACGGATGAGTTCGACCTGACGTCCGATCGACTGGCCGCCATAAACTGCCACCGTCCGCAGATTTTCGTAGCGACCGAGACGGTACAGTTCGTCGCTGACCTGCGATGCTAGCTCGCGAGTCGGAACGATGACGAGCATTTCGACGCCGCCATGGCCTTGGATGGCGTTCATCGACGGCAGACCGAAAGCGGCGGTTTTCCCCGTCCCGGTCTGGGCGCGGGCGATGATGTCGCGTCCGCTCAGGGCTACGGGCAGCGCCTTCTGCTGAATTGGGCTGGGCGAGCGGAATCCGGCTTCCTTGATGCCTCGTAGGATCGAATCCTTGAGACCGAAGCCATCGAATGTGACTTCTGCTTCAACGCTGTCGCCGTCTGCCGCCTCGCTGACGGGTCGATCGCCAACGTCTGATGCTGCGGTGTTCGCTTTTGCGGTCTTGACAGCAACGACCTCCGGTCGGGCCTGTCGCGGCGAGACCTCTCGCTCTTCTTCAATTACGCTCGTTTCAGTACTGCTCGACTCGGCGGGATCTTGCAGGGTTGCGGTATTCGGGATCATTGATTAGGTGAATGGGGTCGTGATCTGTCGCGTATTGGGGGCGCTGATGGCGAACTGCGGGAAACCCGCAAGCCCACATCGATCCGAGTTGGTCGAGTCGATCGCAGTGTGACGAGCAAAAACGTGCGCAAGCCCTAACAATCCGTCCGAGACGGGAGCGGCTTACGCGCTTCTACGAGATCGCAGTTTTGGAACCGTGTAGCAATCTTTGGCAGTCGAATCCGCGACGCGGCGATCGGATACCCAAACACTGCTGCGGGGTTCCCGGTCGAGGCGCGACTCGCTTCCGTTTGATTGCTTAGTAGTTCAGCATTTCTGCTGCCCTTCGGCTGGTGCGCGCTGTGGGCACCAAGCACTTATCCTGTGGCATCTTGCCGTACCGAGCGCGCATAGTGGCAGCGGTGTGGCGTCGCCCACTGTACACTGTGCGGCTGGCGTCGGAATCTCGGGTTCAGCGCGACGGAGTGCCGCAAACTGTTGGCTTCGGCAGTGGGCCGAACGCCTGCGAGGGACAGGGCTTAGATACAGTGTCAGTAACGTTGCTCCATAATAGAGCCTAAACCGCAATCTGTGGAGCCCGTCCGCCTGAAATTATGAGGGTTTCAAGGGATTTGGCGGGGATCGTGGCGGCGACCACGGCAGGCGATCGATGACGATCGGGCAGCGCCGCATCTGTATTAATGCTTACTCAGTATCGCCTGCGAGCGATCTATGCTTCGATCGGTGGGACGATACTGCGTCGAGTCGGGTCTCGTTCGGCCTTGCAGCCTGATATCGATGGCTGAAGCGTCGATCGCTCGTCCGCAAAAATGACGAGTATGCCGACGCTCCGAGACGGGCTCGATTCAATAATATTTATTGGAAAAACTTAGGCATTATGAGTACGGCAATAACGCTCTGGGAACGCTACCAAAACTGGCTGTACTACAACGACGCGCTGGGGATGTATCTCGATATCAGCCGTATGGGCTTTGACGAGGCGTTTGTGGCGGCGATGCGTCCGAAGTTCGATCGCGCCTTTGCGGCGATGGCGGAACTCGAGCGCGGCGAGATCGCGAATCCCGATGAAGGCCGTATGGTCGGTCACTACTGGCTGCGCGATGCCGACCTCGCCCCGACCTCCGAACTGACGGCAGAGATCGTCACGACTCTCGAACGCATCGAAGCCTTCGTCAGCAAGGCTCACTCCGGCGAGGTCACCGCGCCCAACGGCCAAAAGTTTACCGATATCCTCTCGATTGGCATTGGCGGCTCGGCGCTCGGGCCGCAGTTCGTCGCCGAGGCGATCGCGCCGGTCGATGCGCCGCTGGCGATCCACTTTGTCGACAACACCGACCCGGCGGGCATCGATCGCACCATTGCCCGAATTGGCGATCGGCTCTCGACGACGCTAGCGATCGTCATTTCTAAGTCCGGCGGCACGCCCGAAACTCGCAATGGCATGCTCGAAGCACAGAAAATCTTCGGCGATCGCGGCCTGAACTTCGCAAAACAGGCGATCGCCGTGACGGGCGTCGGCAGCAAGCTCGAAAACGTTGCCAAATCCGAAGGCTGGCTGACGACATTCCCGATGGCGGACTGGGTCGGCGGGCGTACCTCAGAGCTCTCGGCGGTCGGCCTTCCCGCTGCGGCACTCCAGGGCATCGACATCCGCGCCATGCTCGACGGCGCAAAGGCGATGGACGCCGCGACCCGCGTACCGACCCTGGAAGAGAATCCCGCCGCGCTGCTGGCAATGGCCTGGTACTACGCGGGCAACGGCAAGGGCGAAAAGGACATGGTCATCCTGCCCTACAAAGATTCGCTGCTGCTGTTTAGCCGCTACCTCCAGCAGCTCGTGATGGAGTCGCTCGGCAAGGAAAAAGACCTGGACGGCAACACGGTCTACCAAGGCATCGCGGTCTACGGCAACAAGGGCTCGACCGACCAGCACGCCTACGTCCAGCAGCTCCGCGAGGGCGTACCGAACTTCTTCGCGACGTTTATCGAGGTGCTAGGCGATCGCGACGGCGCTTCACCGGAGGTCGAACCGGGCGTGACGGCAGGCGACTACCTGTCGGGACTGCTCCAAGGCACGCGATCGGCGCTATTCGAGAACGATCGCGACTCGATTACGCTGACGGTGCAAAAGGTCGATGAATTCATCGTCGGGGCGCTGATCGCGCTCTACGAGCGAGCGGTCGGACTCTACGCCTCGCTGGTCAACATCAACGCTTACCACCAACCGGGAGTCGAGGCTGGGAAGAAAGCCGCCGCCGCCGTCCTCGATTTGCAAACCAAGCTCGTCGCGGTGCTGAAGTCTGCCGATCGCCCGATGACGCTAGAGGATATCGCCAAAGAAATCGGTAGCCCAGATGAGATCGAAGTGGTTTACAAGATCCTGCGTCACCTGCACGCGAACGATCGCGGCGTGACGATCGTCGGCAACCTGGGCAAACCCAGCACGCTGCAAGTTTCATTTGCGGGATAGTCCACCAAAGTGGGGAGCCGAGGCTAGCGGCAGATCTTTGTCTCCCCACTTTGAGTGACTGCTGGCTTGCTTTCGCGCCTGTCTGGACGAAACCTTGGGATAGACTGACGTTAGGCGAGCGCTCGGCGCTGAATATCCCACTTTTTCCTATGGCTATCGTCTCGTCAAAACCCGCCTCCAACCCTGGCGATCCCGGCGATCCCGGCGATCGCCCCAGTCGCGCGAACCCCACCCCACCCGCCGCGCCGCCACAAGCCAGCGAGCCCAACCTACTGGCCGCCAGCGAAACCGACGCCGAGCGCGACCCGAGCCAGCCCGAAGAAAGCCTCCGTCCCCAAGCGCTCGCCGAATATATCGGCCAAAAAGACCTCAAGGCCGTGCTGGATATCGCGATCGGCGCAGCCAAAGCACGCGGTGAATCCCTCGATCACCTGTTGCTTTACGGCCCCCCCGGCCTCGGCAAAACGACGATGGCGCTGATCCTCGCTGCCGAGATGGGCGTCGGCTGCAAAATCACGACGGCTCCGGCGCTGGAACGCCCCCGCGATATCGTCGGCCTGTTGGTCAATCTCGATCCCGGCGATGTTCTCTTCGTCGATGAAATCCACCGGCTAAATCGCGTCGCGGAAGAAATCCTCTATCCCGCGATGGAAGACCGCCGCATCGACGTGACGATCGGCAAAGGCGCGAGCGCCCGCACCCGCAGCATTCCCCTGGAGCCGTTTACGCTGGTGGGCGCGACGACCAAAGCCGGGGCGCTGACGTCGCCGCTGCGGGCGCGGTTCGGGCTGGTGCAGCGGCTGCGGTTCTACGAAGTGGAGGAGCTGACGGAGATCGTCACGCGCACGGCGGCAATCCTAGAGACGCCGATCGATACGGACGGATCCGCCGAAATCGCCCGTCGATCGCGCGGTACGCCCCGGATCGCCAATCGCCTGCTCAAGCGCGTCCGCGACTACAGCCAAGTGAAGGCCGACGGCACGATCGACTGCGACCTCGCCCACACGGCGCTGGAGCTGTTCGAGGTCGATCGCGTAGGGCTGGACTGGACGGATCGGCGCTTGCTGTCGGTGGCGATCGAAAACTTCAACGGCGGCCCTGTGGGATTGGAAACGCTGGCGGCTTCGACGGGCGAGGACGCCCAGACGATCGAAGAAGTTTACGAGCCCTATCTGCTGCAAATCGGCTACCTGGCGCGTACCCATCGCGGTCGCGTCGCCACCGCCGCCGCCTACCGTCACCTGGGGTATAAGCCGCCCCGCGACAGCGCCCAGCTCGCCCTCGAAATCGAGACGGACGCGGAGGAGCGCTGACGACACCTCGAGCAACCGGGTTTCTGCGAGACTTTCGGCATCGATGCGACTGACTTCTAAAAACCCGGTTTCCGACGCTGGCGGTTTGTGACGAACTCTAGACGCACGTTCGGGCTCGGTGTCACGATAAGCACGACTGTCTCTGCGCGCCACGAGCGCCCGCCGATCGTGTCCGATTTTCTGCCCGATCCGCTGCCGGAAAAACTCTACGAAGGGAAGGCCAAGATTCTCTATCCCACGGATGATGCCGACGTACTGCTGTCGTTTTTTAAGGACGACGCCACGGCTTTCAACGCCCAGAAGCGCGGCTCGATCGCGGGCAAAGGCGAGGTGAACTGCACGCTCTCGACGCACCTATTCCAGCAGCTCGAAGCGGCGGGCATCGCAACCCACTGGATCGACACGCCCGCAAAAGACTGGATGCGCGTCAAGACCGTCGAAATCGTGCCGCTGGAGGTGGTCGTTCGCAATATCGCAGCCGGGAGCCTCTGCAAACAGACGGGCATCGCGTTGGGTACGCCGATCGACCCGCCGCTGGTGGAGTTTTTCTATAAAGATGACGACCTGGGCGACCCGCTGCTGACCCGCGATCGCCTGCGCTTGCTCGACGTCGCCAGCGAAGAAACCGTCGAAACGCTGAAGGCGATGGCACTGGAGATCGATCGTATTTTGCAGGACTTCTTTGCGCGCGGCGACCTGACGCTGGTGGACTTCAAGTTGGAATTCGGTACGACGCGATCGGGCGAAATCGTCCTCGCTGACGAAATCAGCCCCGACACCTGCCGCCTTTGGGATCGCCGCGAAAGCGATCCCCAGCGTCGCATTCTCGATAAAGACCGCTTCCGCCAGGATCTCGGCAAGGTCGAGGACGCCTACGAGACGGTTTTGCAGCGCGTCGCGGACGTGCTCGAGGCGGAAAAATAGGCCGATTTCGTGGCCTTTGCTACCAACAGATCGACGATGCGCCGGGATTTTCAGCGCTTCGCGATCGTCCGAATTTTTCTGTGCTATCTTACGGTCAGCTAAGCAAAGCCCTTCCAATGTGAAGCGCAAAGTTTAGATGTTGTCTCGTGGATTGGAGGTGATGCTCATGCAAGACAGTAGTAGCGTTATGGGTTTCGATTTTGGAGCAAACCGGCTGTGCGCCGGAGCCGTTCTCTAGGATTCCCTAGAGTCGCGTGACTCTTTAAACCCTAATGAGTTCTCTGCGAACCTAGACTCCTAGGAGTTCCTTCCGGCAGTCAGGTTCCAATTGAGAAACCCGCTAGACCGCCCCCGCAAATCGCGTTGTCCAACGTCTTTTGCGGGGGCGGATAGTTTTTGGAGACTGTTGCCATCAGCTCACAGCCAGTTCAGTGGCAAATGAGACATCTCGGCTCTGTCATTTTGAGTAAAGACTGCACTATTCGCAGAACGAAGGCTACGCCAACGACGCCGCTCAGTGCTCTTCGACAACACCAAATTCTTCCAAACCCGCAAAAAAAGCCAGCGAGCGCTGAGCGTAGTCGAAGTGTGGGGTTAGGTAAGGGCGACTATCTTTGAATTTCTATCTCGACTGAGATATCACGCCGCCTCGACGCCGAGATAAATCTCGCAGATATCCTTTGGCAGCGTGTCTTCGAGCTGGGCGATCGCCGTGGGCAGACGCCGCGCCACCTCCGCCGCCGAAATTGCGCTGCCCTCCGCTTGCAGATAGGCCGCAATGCGCGTCTCGCTCCAGCGGAACGTCTGGGACATCACCACAATCAGCCGCGACAGGGGGCTCAGCACGTCGAGCGCCTGCTGGAGGTAGCACCACAGCGGCGGCGGCGCGGTGTCGAGGGAGTAGTGAATCGACTCGACGGGTGGCAGTTCGCTTTGATTGATCGCCTGCGCGGTTACATCGATCAGCCAGTTTTGCAGGGTGCTTTGGCCGTCTTCCCTGGACTGGAGATCGAGCGATCGCATCTCGTGAAACACGTGCCGCCAGATCGAGGCAAACAGGTAGTCGGCCTGAACGGGCGACTTAGCCATATGGCGCACGAGGGTGTAGACGATCGCGCTGTAGCGGCAGAAAATCGCGGTGAAGTATTTGCCCTCTTCGGGCTTCTGCTGGTAAAGCGCGAGCAGGTCGGTATCGCTCTGATGGAACAGCGCTTTGACGATGGGGTGGTTCGCTTCGGAAAATTTTGGGATGTCCACAGCGCGATCGGCTCAGTTGAAGTTGCTTTTTAGGATACCAGTCTCGATTTCGCAAGCAATTCGTAGACTGGCGGCTTTGCTGGCGGTCTGGTGAAAGTTGTTATCGTTTGGCGGTCGGCGCGAGCGGGAAGGTCGGCAAATAGACCTCTCGCGCGAATCGTCAAAACGTTACCGAAGCTGTAAAGGCGGTTACTCCAACTTTTTGAATTGTGCGAGAGGTCTAAAAAAAGCGGACGCCATCCTAAACGAATCGCGCTGCGAGAGGCCGATCGAGCTGCTGGAATGCTCCAAGCTTCCCGAACGCACTGGCCCGTGAGCGAGAATGTAAGAGGCCGTCAAGATATTTCACCTGTGGGTATGACTCGATCGAAGCAACAACGCCGCCGCCGCATTCAGGACACGATCGCGCGCTGGTCGATCGCGGGATTCGTTGGGCTGGCGGGCGCGCTCGGCACGCTCCAGACCCCAGCCCGAGCCTGCGGCGCACCGGTGCTCGATCGCCTGACGACCCATACCGTCGGCGACGGCGAAACCCTCGATGCGATCGCCAGCCGCTACGGTCTCTCCGTCTTTACGCTTACCGGCTTTAACCCCGCACTGCGCGAGATATCCGGCGGCGCGCTGCCCGTGGGTTCGACGCTGCAAATCCCGCCCTACAACGGCCTGCGGGTTCGCGCGGAGGCGGGCGACACCTGGCGCGACCTGGCCGATCGCTACAACGTCCGCGCCGATATCCTGTTCGAGCAAAACGGCTGCGAGACCGTACCCGAAACGGTCTTTATTCCCGGTGCGACGCGATCGCCCGTGACGCCGCCCGCGCGCCCGACGCCCGACGCCGCCGATCCCAACCCCGACGAAATTATTACGACCTACCCGCTGGCCGAGCCGACCGAGGCGATCGTTCGCTACGGCTGGGTGCTGCTGCCCGGACGCGAGGCGGTGAATTTCCACAGCGGAATCGATCTGGTGGCGGCGGTGGGCGATCGCGTCGTGGCGGCGGGCGACGGCACGGTGGCCTTTGCCGGAGAGCGCGCGCCCTACGGCAATCTGGTGGTGGTCAACCACGCCAACGGTCGCCAGACCCGCTACGGGCATTTGGGCTCGATCGACGTGGCGGTGGGCGAAACGATCCGGCAGGGCGAGGCGATCGGCACCGTCGGCCAAACCGGCAACCCTGACGTACCGCTGCCGCACCTGCACTTCGAGCTGCGATCGAATTCGGCGCTGGGCTGGATTGCGGACGATCCCCAGCCGTATCTCGACGCAATTCTCGGCTTTCCCCGATCCCCTTTGGCCGCTCGTGCATAATGCTAGGTAGATTGCGGCGCGATCGACGGCTGACGTACGATGGCGCAATCCTCCAGCCCACCGGCGAGACGATCCCCGTTTCTGCCTCGCGCGGGTCTCGGTTGCCGTTTGCTGACTTGAAGTACTTACCGATTGATGGCTGTTTACGCGCCTAGTACCGTTCTCGCTTGGAATATTGCCGCGATCGAGGCCAAATCCGGTCACGCGACGACGATCGAACCGGCGCACCTTCTGCTTGGCATCTGCAAGCTCTGCGATCTCGATATCGACAGGTTTTGCCCGAAGCCGATCCGCGACAGCCGCAGTCAGCGCCAGGAGTTTCAAAAAGACGTTCAGATTCTCCAGCAGTGGTTCGAGAACTGGGGCTTGGAACCGACCACGTTCCGCCGCCGCCTGCGCACCCGCACCACTCGCAGCGAGCGCGCGGCGGTTCACGAAGGCATCATGCACCGCGACGCCCAGGCGCGCGGCCTATTCACTCGCGCGGAGGAGATCTCGGCGCTCCAGGCGATCGACGAAAATATCGTGCGTCCGTACCATCTGCTCCAGGCGCTGTTCGAGCTGTCGGAGAGCCCCTGGGAGTCGCTGCTGGCGGATATGGGTATCTATCAGTTCGATCGCGACCCGACGGGCAACACGAGCTGGGACGCCCTCGAAAATCTGCCGGAGGAAGAAGCCGACGCCGCCCTGGCGATCGAAGGCGAGTCGTTTTTTGAAGAGTCGGAAGAAAAGTCCAGCACGCCGCTGCTCGACAGCTTCGGGCGCGATCTGACCCAGCTCGCGAAAGGCGGCCAGCTCGATCCGACGATCGGCCGCGAGCGCGAGATCCGCAGTCTGGCCAGCATTCTGATGCAGCGCCGCAAACGCAACGCCATCCTGGTAGGCGAAGCAGGCGTCGGCAAAACCTGCATTATCGAAGGGCTGACCCAGTGGCTGATGACCGAAGCCGCGCCGGAAGCACTGCGCCGCCAGCGGGTCGTGGAGGTCTCGATGGCATCGCTGCTGGCGGGCTCGAAATATCGCGGTGAATTCGAGGAGCGAATCCAGGGCATCGTCTCGGAGGCCAGCGCTAGCAGCAATACGATCGTCTTTATCGACGAAATCCATACCGTGCTCGGCGCGGGCGGCGCGGGCGCGAGCGACGCGGCCAATATCCTCAAACCGGCACTGGCGCGAGGCGAGCTGCACTGCATCGGCGCGACGACGATCCGCGAGTATCGCCAAACCATCGAAAAAGACGGAGCCCTGGAGCGCCGCTTCCAGACCGTCTGGGTCTACGAACCGACCCCGGACGAAACGCGCCAAATCTTGCGGGGACTGCGGCCTCGCTTCGAGCAGCACCACGATCTGAAGATTTCCGATGCGGCGATCGAGGCGGCGGTGACGCTCTCCGGACGCTACGTCACGGACGCCAGCTTTCCCGACAAGGCGATCGACGCCATCGATCGCGCTTGCGCCAACGCCCGCCTGCTGGGCGCTCCGCCGCTCGATCGCCTGCCGACCAGCGCCCAACCCCTCGACGATGGCGACGACGATCGCCCGCCTGAGTCGCGCGCGACGTATACTCTGCGCGATCGCGACGTGATCCAGGCGATCGCCCAGCGCTGCCGCCTGCCGATCGAGCGCCTCAGCGAAGACGAGCGCACCCGGCTGCTGCGGATGGAAGACTTACTCGCCCAGCACGTGATCGGCCAAAATCGGGCGATCGAGGTCGTCGCCGACGCCATCCGTACGGCGCGATCCGGACTGAAAGTACCGAACCGTCCCGTGGGCGTGTTTCTCTTCGTCGGTAAAACCGGAACCGGCAAAACGAGGCTAGCGCGCGCCCTGGCGGACTTCCTGTTCGACGATCCGCGCCGCCTGGTTCGCATCGATATGTCCGAATATATGGAGCCCAACTCTGTCTCGCGCCTAGTCGGCGCGCCGCCGGGATATATCGGTCACGAAACCGAAGGCCAGCTCAGCGGTGCGGTACGGACAAACCCCTACAGCGTCGTGCTGTTCGACGAAATCGAGAAAGCCCATCCGCAGGTTCTCGATCTGCTGCTGCAAGTGCTTGACGAGGGACGCCTGACCGACACCCAAGGGCGCGAGGTGTCGTTTAGCGAAACGACGATCGTGCTCACCTCGAATCTGGGCGCAAACCTGGCCGGACAGCGCGGCCTCGGGTTCGAGTGCGACGGCGAGAACGACGAAAAGCTCTACGAAGGCGAAATCCACCGGGCGCTAACCAAAAGCCTGCGCCCCGAGCTGCTCAACCGCATCGGCGAAATCGTGTACTTCTATCCGCTGACGCCGACAGTCGTTCGCAAAATTATCGACAAGCAGCTCGACGAAATTCGCGGGCGGCTGCGCGATCGCCGCATCGATATCGCCATCTCCGAGGCGGCCTACGATCTGCTCGTCGAGCGCGGTTACGATCCCGATATGGGCGCGCGGGAGATGGAACGGACGATCGAGCGCTTACTCGTGCGACCGATCGGGCGCGGCCTGCTGGCGCGGCGGTTCGTCAATAATTCGACGATCTCGATCGGCGTCCTCGATCGCGAGCTGACTTTCAGCGTCCCGACAATCTCCAGCCCGCCGAAGCTCCACAAGCCCGAGTCGTTGGAAGTCTAGCTTGGGCCGCAGGTGCTGACGTGCGGCGCGACGGCCAGGAGCCGTCGCCGCTTTGTAATCCCACTTGCAATCCAATTTGCAATCCAACTTGCAATCTGACTTGCAATCTGACTTGCAATCCAAATTTTTCTGTCAAATTTTGACGCTGCCGCTCGCTTTCGGTCTAAGTTCGATTGACGTTTGAATTTCAACCCCGCGAACGATAATACCTAATCTCACGCGATATCTATGGCCGAATCCCTCGCAGCCAAACTCGAAGCCATCTTGTACTTGAAAGGCGAACCGCTGACGGTTCCACAGCTCGCGAATATCGCCCGCTGCGGTCGCGCCACCACCGAAGAAGCGCTGCTCGACCTGCTCGACGACTACGCGCATCGCAACAGCGCCCTGGAGATCCTCGAAACCGATGAGGGCTATGTCCTGCAACTGCGCGAGCGCTTCCAGGAAATGATGAATACGCTGGTTCCGGCGGAGCTGGGGGTCGGGGCACTGCGGACGCTGGCGGCGATCGCGCTACGCGGGCCGCTGCTGCAAAGCGAGCTGGTGGACTTGCGCGGGTCGGGCGCGTACCAGCACGTGCAGGAGCTGATGGAACTGGGGTTCGTGCGGCGACACCGCCACCCAGAGGCGCGATCGTTCGAGGTGCGCGTCACGGATAAGTTTCACCGCTGCTTCGAGGTCGAGAGCCTCTCGCAGCTCGCGCCCGAGACGGGGACGGCAGAGGTACCAGAGTTCGGTGCGCCGCCAGAAGAGGCTTAAGCGGAAATCAGACGTTGAATTTGGTTTGTCCGCGTACTAGTCGGCGTGCGATCGAAATTCACATCGCACTCTTCGAGTAGTGCATTTCCACCGAGAACCCAGTTCATCAAACGTTCGAGGAAGGAAGGCATAGTTCTGTACCGTGTAGGACTTCCGGGACTCCATCAACATCACACGCGCGGTGGCGTGAGTTTTTGTCGAGCAGGACACTTTTACAGTCGGTCGCACGAGCGACGAGTTACGCAACTTAATGGCGGAGAAGACCATCGCTGATTTTGCGCTCGTCTCTGGCGATCGCGCGAGTTCGCACGCACCCTAAGAAAGCTCGGAACCGCCCGGATGGGCGCAAATGCGACGCTTTGGGGAATCCCACTTCAGTCGCCTCGCATGCCCTTCGAGGCTGCATCTCACCGATGCTTTCAAATATCAATCTCAGATATCAACACAATAAGCCGGATTCCGGTCGGCATCGAAAGCGGCACAGCCAGCTCTGCCATGAAACCCTAACTTTGTCGCAAGCCCCGCGATCGCGCCCGAGACCCGCGCCGCTTGAGGATGCAGCATCCCCCGCCCGCCCGTTAGAATGTGGATCTTTAAACAGGCTTTAAAAAAGCTGCCACCTCGACCGGATTTACCCCGACTTTACCGAAGCAGAACGATGGGCGAATTTTTTCAGAACGTCTCGCGCTACCCCCGCTACCTGATCACCTTTACGCTCGGGGTCTTTTATTCCCTGTTTCAGTGGCTGCGTCCCCTCGGCGATCGCCCCGTAACGCTGGCCGCGCTGGTGGGCATTGCTATCTCCGGTTTCTTCTTCGTCACCTTTACGCTTCAGGCGATGCTCGGCCTCGCTTAAGGGGTCGAGAAGCGACAGCAATTGGCGAGTCCTACGTGAAGATTCGGGCTCGCCACGTCTGGCCACTCCCGCAAACCGTAGAATGTTATGGGCGATCGAGGCTCTATTGCCAGCGTCGCGCCTCTGTCCTTTCGTGCCCCTCGATCGGGAAGCAAACACTATGGCTACCAGTCGCCGCGTCTCGCGTGTCGCTTCAACGATCAAACGCGAAGTCAGCCAAATGCTGGTCGGGGGTGGAATTAAAGACGATCGCGTCGGCGCGGGCCTCGTCAGCGTCACCGATGTAGCCGTCTCCGGCGACCTCCAACACGCCAAGATTTTCGTGAGCATCTACGGCTCGGAAGAAGCCAAGCTAGAAACGATGGCCGGTCTGGCGGCAGCGACGAAGTTCGTGCGACGCGAACTCGGCTCGCGGATGCGTCTGCGCCGGACGCCGGAAGTAATGTTTTTTGAGGATCGATCGCTAGAGCGCGGCTCCCAAACGATCGACCTGCTAGAGCGGATTCGCAGCGAGCGTGAAGGGCGCGAGGGCGATGCGGCGGAGGGCGCAGAATCGCCCGACGCTTTGTCCTAAGAGCATACCGACAAGTCCGATCCGGGTAGGGGCGTCACGGCAGTGCGCCCGCGATCTGTCAGAACCGTCATCGATCGCGGGCGCATTGCCATGCGCCCCTACCGCGTACACCGTCCGCCACACCACGATCGCACTGCCATGACCATTCTCCCCGCCCCCCGCACGCTGCCGCTCGATCGCCTCGTGGCGCAGATGTTCGTCGTGCGCGCGTCCGGCCACCTGTTCGACGGACAGATTCGCTATCCGGCCTGGGAACCGAACCGAGCAGCGCTGAGCGAGCTGGTCGTCGATCGCGGTATCGGCGGCGTGCTGCTGATCGACGGGAGCGCAGCGGAGGTGGCACTGCGAACCGAAGCGCTGCAAACGGAGGCCGACATCCCGCTGCTGGTCTGCGCCGATATCGAAGAAGGCGTCGGGCAGCGCTTCGCCGGGGCCAGCCACCTGCCGCCGCTGATGGCACTGGGCGCGATCGCGCAAACCAACCCGGAGAGAGCGACCGAACTCGCCCGCGAGATGGGTCGCGTCACGGCGCGCGAAGCGCTGGCGATCGGAATTAACTGGATTCTCGCGCCGGTGGTGGACGTGAATAACAACGCCGCCAACCCGGTGATCAACGTACGGTCGTTCGGCGACGACCCGGCGATCGTCGCGACACTGGCGACGGCCTTCATCGAAGGCGCGCGCGAGCTGGCGGTGTTGACCACCGCCAAGCACTTCCCCGGCCACGGCGACACCAGTGTTGACTCGCACTGGGAGCTACCGACGATCGCTCACGATCGCGCGCGGATGGACGCGATCGAGCTGCTGCCCTTCAAGGACGCGATCGCCGCCAACGTCGATTCGGTGATGACCGCCCACGTGAAAGTCCCGCTCTGGGACGCGAAAAATCCGGCAACGCTCTCCCCAGCGATTACCACCGGTGTGCTGCGCGAAGAGCTGGGGTTCGATGGCCTGATTGCCACCGACGCGCTGGTGATGGGCGCGATCGCGCGGGAGTATTCCAACGAAGCGGCAATCCTGGGCGCAGTGAAGGCCGGGGCGGATGTGGTGTTGATGCCGGACGACGCGATCGACGGCATCGAGGCGGTATGTCGGGCGGTGGAGTCGGGCGAGATTACGCGCGATCGCATCGAAGCATCGGTGGCGCGGATCTTTGCGGCAAAGGCGCAAGTTGATTTTAGCGAGACCGGTGGTGTTGCGGCGGACGAACTGCGCGATCGCATCGCCACACCGGACGCGATCGACCTCGATCGGCAGATCCTGACGGCTTCGCGAAAAAGCGGCGGCCTGCTGCCGATCGACGATCTCGACGCCTCGCCGCGCAACGTCATCATCGTGGACGACCTGTTTCGCTGTAGCGTCCTCGGCCACCACCGGGCGGCGGTGGCGGTTCCGCAGCAGCAGGGCTACGAGCTGCTCTGTCTGGACGCGCAGAGTTTTCGCGATCCCGACCTGTCAGTGATTCCCGGCGCGATCGTTTTGCAGGTGTTCGTGCGCGGCAACCCGTTCGGGAGCAGTGCGGCGCTGGCAGCGATGGCGCAGCGGTGGCTGGAAGCGGCGATCGAGCGCGATCGGCTGACCGGCCTCGTCGTCTACGGCAGTCCCTACGCCTTCGAGCAGTTCCGTGCCTGCTTCCCGTCGGCGTCGGTGCCGTTTGTGTTTTCGTTCTCGCAGACGCCGGAGGCGCAGATCCTGGCGATGGAGAAGCTGTTCGGCAGTGGCGCGATGTCGTGGCAGGGCTTCAAGCCGAACGCTTGAAGTCTTTCGTCCGTTCGTTTTAACGATCGTGCCCGATCGCTAGAATTGAGGATGTCGCCCTGCGAGATTCGCCATGACAACAACGCTCCGCATTCAGCACGAAACGACGCCGCTTCTGGTCGCGCTGCCTGCTCTGGAAACCATGAGTACGGCGGAATTTATCGAATTTTGTCACGCGAATCGCGAACTACGTATCGAGCGCACCGCCACTGGAGAAGTCATCGTGAACCCACCTGCTTTTTCGGACACCGGTAATCGTAATTTCAATATTTCAGCGTATTTGTGGGTTTGGGCAGAGCGAGATGGAACGGGTTTGGGATTTGACTCGAGCGCTGGATTTACGCTGCCAAACGGCGCGGTGCGATCGCCCGACGCTTCCTGGATCTCGCAATCGCGCTGGGACAAACTCTCCGACGCGGACAAATCCTCCTTCGCGCCGATCTGTCCCGACTTCGTTATCGAGTTACGCTCCCAAAGCGATACGGTGAAAGGTCTACAAGCCAAGATGGTGGAATATCTCGAAAACGGCGCGCGACTGGGCTGGCTGATCGACCGCAAAAGCCGCACGGTGCATGTCTACCGCCCCAACTTCCCGCCGCAAATCCTCGACAACCCCGAAGCCGTCAGCGCCGACCCCGAACTCCCCGGCTTCGAGCTGCCGATGGCGAAGATTTGGTAAGAGCACTCCACAAATATATTTGTCCAGAAGCCGCCAATGAAGGCTGAGCTTGTCGAAGCCTGGGTGTGCCGCACTTCGACAAGCTCAGTGCTCGAATTCTGAATGCTGGACATTTATTTCCGTG
>CALCCD010000021.1 GCA_937899645.1 uncultured cyanobacterium
CTTGGGAGCGCCTTTTCTCTACGTAAAACTACTTATTCAGAAGTCCTCTTAGAAATCGAACATGGGACAAACCGAAACGACCGCCGCCGCGACCGCGACCGAAAAACCGACGCAAACCGCGATGGAGTTTTTCCAGAGCAGCGCCGGAACTTGGCACTCGCAGCGAACTACGCATCACCTGCCCTTCCGACGTTCGGAGATGGGCGGTTCGGCGATCCAAGTCGAAGCGCTGAGCGCCGGTGACGATCGCGTGGCCGAAATCTGCAAAATGCACGATATCGACCCCACCGAAGCGGCGGGCGGCGCGTACGTGCAGTGGAGCGGCGCGATGCAGTGGGATCGCGAGGACGACGAAAACCATGCCGGTTCGACGGTGTTCGCGATCGTCCCCGATCCGGCAGACCCGACCAAAGGCAAGATGCTTCGCGAGCGCGGCTACGCTGAAATCGTTCCCGTCGCCGGACAGTTCGAGATGGACGCCGAGGGCGGCCTGACGCTAATTACCGAATACGAAACCATGAGCTCGATCGAGCGCTTCTGGTTTCCCTCGCCAGACGTGCGGATGCGTACCAGTACCGTCAAGCGCTTCGGTGGCTTTAGCACCGCGACGTTTTGCACTGAGAACCGCCTCAGCGCCGAGCCCGAACCCCTCGAAGTCGATACCAAACCGGTCGCTTCCGAGCAGCCGAATCAGCCGTTTTACTCGGTCTTCGGCTGGTAGCATCCGCCCCTCGATCGCGCTCCAGTGCCACGACCAACCGCACCATAACTATCCGGCGCGATCGAGTCCGTAACGCCCTCCCCTATCGCATTAAGAATCGTTACAGGCGCTCATAAAAAATGCGTCAGCTTTCGCGAGATCCCATACTGTTGACTGTGACTAGCTTGCACGAAAATATAAACGCAGCTTATAAGTAAACGGAGATAACTGAACGTGGCACTTCCATTACTGAACTACACTCCGGCCTCGCAAAACGCACGGGTTGCGGGTTATGAAATCGCTGGCGACGAACAGCCGGTAATCTTCGACGCTGAGAACATCATGTCCGGCGTCGAGATGAAAGAGGTGATCTGGGCGGCGTATCGCCAGGTGTTCAGCGAGCACCAGATCCTGAAAAGCAACCGCCAGAAAATGCTCGAGTCGCAGCTGTGCGACGGTCGCATCTCGGTGCGTCAGTTTATTCGCGGTCTGGCGACTTCCGACCCGTTCCTGCGCCGCAACTTCCAAACCAACAGCAACTATCGCTTCGTCGATATGTGCGTTCAGCGCCTCCTCGGTCGCGACACCTACAACAAGCAAGAGTCGATCGCCTGGTCGATCGTCATTGCCACCAAAGGCGTGAACGCCTTTATCGACCAACTGCTCGAAAGCGACGAGTACCTCGCAAACTTCGGCGATTCGATCGTTCCCTACCAGCGCCGCCGCAGCCTGCCGCAGCGCGAGATGGGCGAGATGCCGTTCAACCTGAAAACGCCGCGCTACGGTGCGTACCACCGTGGCCAGCTCGGCTTTCCGCAAATTGTCTGGGACATCTCGAAGATGCGTCGCATCAAGCCGCAAACGAGCACGGCGATGAAAGGCTGCCCGGATCAGTTCATCGGCATGGCCCGCGCGCTGACTGCCGCAGTCCGTCCCGGCTCGATCAAGACCGTTCCCGAGTCGATCGACTACATGGCAATGGTGCCGCGTCGCTAGAGCGCGTGAGCCATTCAATACCAATGCTTGTGGAGGCCGGCTCGTCCGGCCTCTTTTTTGTGTAAGCTGACGTGACATCTTCGCTGCTGGGAGTTACCGAGTCCCGTGAAAAATCCCGCTATTCAGTGGTATCCCGGCCATATTGCCAAGGCCGAGCGCCAGCTTAAGGAAAACTTGTCGCGCGTCGATGTCGTCTTGGAAGTGCGCGACGCGCGGATTCCCTTGGCAACCAACCACCCGCAGCTTGATGGCTGGCTCGGCGAGAAAAGCCGCGTCCTGGTGCTCAACCGTCGCGATGCGATCCCCGATGACGTTCGCCATGCGTGGGATGGATGGTTTCGCGATCGCGACGTGGTGCCGCTCTTCACCGATGCAAAACGGGGTAAAGGGGTCGGTCAGCTCGCACGCGCAGCTGAGGCGGCGGGTCGATCGGTCAACGATCGCCGCAAGAAACGCGGCATGCGCCCGCGCCCCGTGCGCGCGGTGGTGATCGGCTTTCCCAATGTCGGCAAGTCGGCGCTAATCAATCGGCTATTGCGCAAGAAAGTGGTCGAGAGTGCGCGCAAGGCAGGCGTGACGCGGCAACTGCGCTGGGTTCGGATTTCGGACAAGCTAGAGCTACTGGATGCGCCGGGAATTATTCCCTGGCAGCTCCACGATCAGGACGCGGCGGTCAAGCTGGCGATTTGCGATGATATCGGCCAAGCGTCCTACAGTAACTTTAATGTGGCCGCGCAGATGGTGGACTTTATCGACGATTTGGTCGCCGACAGCGCCGAGTTCTCGCTCTCCAACCCACTCAGCGATCGCTACGATTTGCCGATGGGGACTTTGACCGGCGAGGAATATATCGAAGAGCTGGGAAATGTCCGCTATAACGGCGATATCGAGCGGGCAGCGCGCCAGCTCCTTAATGACTTCCGGACGGGCAAGCTGGGCTCGATGCCGCTGGAATTGCCCTCCGCTAATTAAGAGCTTGCAGAAACGTTCAGAGCCTTAGCCTGGGTGCGCCAAGCCGTGGGATCGTAGGCGGGAAAAGACAGCGAGCTAAGTTGAAGCTTAAATATCGGGGTTTTCGATCTATATCAACGAATATATAGGCGTTGCTACAAAACCCGAGCGTCGAATAAAATGGGGCGAAAAGTATGGACCAGTTCCGATCGGATACGCACTCCGAGTGTTGTCCCCATCAAACATCTCAGGATTCGTGCGTGTGAATTTCTTTCGTCTGCAGGATCGACGGCAGCGCGGTATCGTGCTGGCGCTGATTCTTGCAGCACTGGGATACCTCGGTAATGTGTTGTCTCTCCCCATGTTTTTCGGGGTGGACTTTCTGTTTGGCAGCCTCGCCACGACGATCGCGGCCATCGCGTTGGGCCCTCGGGGAGGCGGCGTTGTTGCGCTGGTGTCGAGCCTCTACACCCTGCAGCTGTGGGGACATTCATACGCGGCCATTATTTTCACCCTGGAGGCCGTTTGGCTGGGCTGGTGTTGGCGGCGCGGCCGTCAGAACTTGGTCGTCCGCGATCTGATGTTTTGGTGCGCTGTCGGGATGCCGCTCGTGGTGCTGTTTTACAGATACGTTCTAGCGCTGAGCTGGAAGACCGTTGCACTTATCGCACTCAAGCAGAGCGTTAATGGAATCTTTTGCACCTCGATCGTCGCTTTTTTGATGCTGCACACGCCTTTTGGCGCTTGGCTCCTGCGCTCACTCGAACTCCCGCGACTCAAGCGTGGTATTCAGCAGATCACGTTTAACTTTCTGGTCGCGATCGTCTTTATTCCTATCTTCGGTCTGACCATCGCCGATAGCCGTCTGGCGCGAAATCAGCTCGATGCAGAATGGCAAAGCAAGCTCCAGGTTGCTCTCGCGCAGGCTGTCCGTACTGTCGAAATCTGGCAAGAGAATGACTCGACGAACTTGATCGGACTCGAGCAGACCCTACGCGAGCAGCCATTTGAGGTGTCGGTGCATTTGCGGCTGAATTCCGACATCATCCACATCGAGCTCGACCGAGGAACAAACTTTCCCGGCTGGGAAAATCTCGAGAGCCATCACGCCATTGGCGATCGCCATTCCCACTCCCATGATGATGCCGATCGCGGAATGGATCGCAGCAACTCTGGCGCTGCAACGCATGAAAGCTCGCACGGCGGGCACGCAGAGCACGACTTGCAAGAAGAGCACGACGGACATCACGATCGCGATGAACATGCCGGACATGACGATCGCGACAGCAGCGTAACGAAAGCGATGTCTGAAGCGCAGGCTGCGGGACGGGTAATTCACTATCTGCCGAAACGAGACGCGCCCCCACTCGCGGCGTGGCGTCAGTCCTTCTATTCCCTCTCCCAGGGGCCGACACGACAGATTCCGCTTAGCATTCAAGTCTCTGTATCCGCTGCGCCCCAAATCTCCCAGCTCGAATCCCTCTACGTTCGAAATCTTTCGACGCTGATGGCGATTGTCATCGTCGTGGCTGGCCTCGCGAATGTATTGGGCCGCGACCTTGCCATTCCCCTACAAGAACTCGCGAGATTGACGACTGATATCCCCAAGAAATTAACGGACGAGGACAAACTAGCCTGGCCTCATTTTTCTCTGGATGAAGTTCAGCATCTCTCTGCGAACTTCCAGCGTGTCTCCGTAGCGCTGCAGTCAAAGTTTCAAGAGGTCTATAGCGCGAACGAAGCGCTCGAGTCTCGGGTCCGCGAGCGTACGGCGGAACTCGAAACTGCTTTAACGGATCTGAAAGGTGCTCAAGTTCAGCTCGTTCACACGGAGAAAATGTCGAGCCTGGGTCAGCTCGTGGCGGGCGTCGCTCACGAAATTAACAATCCCGTCAGTTTTATCCACGGCAATCTCACCTTCACCGAAGAGCACGCCAATGCCCTGCTCGATGCGATCGCGTACTACGAAAAGCGCCTTCCGGACGGTCGTGAAGCGCTCGAAGACCTCGATCTAGACTTTATACGCGAAGACTTTCCCGCGATTTTGAAGTCCATGCGTCAGGGCACAGAGCGGATTGAAGCAATTGTTGAGTCGTTGCGCAGTTTTTCGCGTCTGAATGAGAGCGAGCAGAAAATCGTTAACCCGATCGACGGAATTGAGGATACCCTACGTATTGTCGAGCATCGCCTAAAGGCAACGCGCACGCGCCCCACGCTCGAAATCGTGCGCAAGTACGAAGACCTCTCGCCGATCGCGTGCTACCCCGGCCAGCTCAATCAGGTTTTTCTCAACTTAATTGTCAATGCGATCGATGCCCTCGAAGGGATCGTTTCCGAGCCGACGATCGCGATCGCAGCAGAGCGCCGCCTTCCCGACGGGAGCCGAAACATAGAAATCGCGATCTCCGACAACGGCTGCGGTATTCCGACGGAACTGCGAGATCGGATCTTCGAGCCTTTCTTTACGACGAAACAGGTCGGTGACGGTACGGGTATGGGTTTGGCCGTGTGCCACAGCGTCGTCGTCGAGGCCCACGGCGGGCAACTTGATGTTGAGTCGAGTCCGCGCGGAACGACCTTTACCGTGCGCCTTCCACATCGGGCGTCGTAACAGCCGAGCGCACCGGGCGCTCGATAGCAGCAGCAGCCTGCGCTATCCAAGCTTTCATAACGGTAACGCGCCGCGTCTGTGCCATCGTCTGGGTCAAGATAGCCTGGAAACGTGGCCAGTCCCAGCTGGCAGACGCCTCCTTCTCGCGAAGTGCGTCGAACGACTCCGTATCCTGGGTCTCGAAGTAACGGATCGCAGTTTCGCCGATCGCATAGGTCAAGTAGGCTGCGCTTAAGCCCTGGACGGCACTCCCGGCCACAAACGTAATCGGGTTGTGCTTGAGAACACCGGCGATGGCCTGGGTAGAAAGTTCTACGAGGCCGAGCTTAAGGAGCATTTCGGCGATCGCGTCAAACGCAACACGGGCGCGAGCGAGCGATAGGTCGCGGTGGTAGATTTTCCCGAGATCGACGAGCATCTGCGCGCCGACGCTGCCCGACGCTAGCAAATCGAGGCTGGGGATGGGGTTGGCGATCGTGGCGGTGGCGGCGAGCCACTGGTAGCGGCGTACGAGTGGCGCGGCACGGTGGCGGCGCAGGGCGTTGAGGTGGCGGCACAGGTCGGCGATCGCGAAGTTCGCGGCACGCTGGGTCTGTTGCCAAACGAGGGGCGCGCGATCGAGGCTTTGCACTAGGTCGCGCAGTGGAGCGATCGCCTCGTTTTTTTGGAGTCTTTCGACCTCGTCTTCAGGGCGATCGCCAGAAGTCGCCGAGGCGGCGGAAATCTGGCAGATGCGATCGGCACGAACTAGGTCGGCGAGCTGGTGGTGGATGCTGCCGAGGACGCGATCGGCGTCGCGCGGGTCGCGGGCATTCCAGGCGACGATGACCGTTTGACCGGCCTCCACGAGCCGTTCGATATTGCCGCGCTCGCTGGCGGTGAGGTCGCCGCCGATCGTGTAGAGAACGCAGTCGGCGAGCAGCATGTCGCGCTGGGGATCTCGCTGGGAATCGTTTTGAGGGTCGCCAGCGGCATCGCCTACGGCGGCGCGGATAGCGATCTCGCTCCAGTCGATCTCGGGCGTGTCGGGCGTGTTCGGGGCGGGTAGTGCGGCGCGCAGCTCGCGGGCGATCGCGGATTTACCCACCAGCGGCGCACCGACGATCGCGATTCGTAGCGTCTGGCGATCGAGGTCGGCGGTTAGGGCGTCGCGCGTTGCCGAGAGCCGCGCCAGTTCGGTGGGAATCTGGGCGATGGGAATCTGGGCGGTGAAATCTGTCTCTGCGGCGATGTCTTCGGGGTGAGCCTTGGCTCGGACGCCGGGCGCTGCGTCAAACTCGGACGCGAGCCGCGCGATCGCCACGCTGAGCTGCTCGATCGCGCGCACTGCCGTCTCGCGGTCTCCTTCGGGCGGTTCTGCGACGATAACGACTGGCTCCGGGCGCTGGCGACGCCAAAACCAGGCCCCCAGAACGATCGCGGCAATCCCGAGGGTTCCAAACCCGTCACCGGTTTCGGCAGCGCCGCCGAGCCCCATCCAGGCCGCCAGCAAACCCGAGAGCCCGAGCCCGCCAATCAAGATCGGTCGTCGCGCGTTGGGGGCAGTGGAGGCGTTGGAACGATCGATCATGCGGCCCTCGCTCGGTGGCGCGATTACGTAAGTGCTTGAAAATTTCGGGGGCAGTGGCGCGAACGAACCTTTACTCCGGGACGCGCGGTCGGCTGGCCCGCTCGTTTTCATCATAGCGGCGGATGTCCGGCGGGAAGCCGAATGGCGAAGTGTGGACACGAGAAAGGGCGTCTGGAGGCGCGCGGCTTTTCGCCACGGCTCCAACGCCCTGTCGTAACCTTAATTTTGTGTCGAACTCAGGCAGGGGCCGTCTTAGCTACGCTGTTTGCGCTTGGCGGAGAAGCCGATCGAGGCGATCGAAATCAGACCGAGAAGCGCTGCCGGTTCGGGCGTCGAAGCCACCTCGTCGCCACCCGTCGCAGACGAAAGGACGATTTGGTAGCCGTCGAATGCATTTGCATTCCGTCCGTCCCAAGATGTCAGAGGGCTCCCGCCTCCAGGCCCAGTCGGAGTTTGCTGCGAGACAAATTCATCCGTAAAAATTTCTCCTCCGACACTGACGGGATCGTTATCCCAATCGGAAATTCCTAGGAAATATTCACCCGCCGCCAGGTCAGAAATTGACAACGTGGAAGGAAGAGTGAGGAAGCCCGTTCCGTCTGCGCCTGCGATTCCGAAGCCTGCGGAGTCGAACAGAAAAAGTTGAGTGTCAAAGCTCGTTCCGGCATTGTTTGTCGATGCCGAGAAGAATCCACCATCCCAGGCGAAAGCGAACAAGTCGGCGTCAGCACTGAGGTTGCCCCAAATCTCCGTCGTGCCCGCATCAACAGCCTGAGAGGACTTCTGAATAAGTAGTTTTACGTAGAGAAAAGGCGCTCCCAAGA
>CALCCD010000022.1 GCA_937899645.1 uncultured cyanobacterium
TTTCGGCATGAGGCTCGGCTACATTCCATGCCTCTCACCATACCCTTTCTCCTAATCTTTAGTCTTGACGCTGCACTAGTCAGAGAGCGACGCAATTTTCGCCCTCGTCGCGCTGACGTCACCAGGAATTTTGCATGCGCCTACCCTGCCAGCTTCGCCAGCATTCTGAATGATTTTTGTCAGGGGTCTATTAACTAATCTAAAAGTCAATCGCCCTTGATTGACACGTTTTGGTGGCAGGGTAGATAATCTCGGATTGTGTAAACTCCCAATCATTTAATAAGATCCTTGGCTAACGTAATCGTAATTGGTGCCCAGTGGGGCGACGAAGGGAAAGGCAAAATCACTGATTTGCTGAGCAAATCTGCCGATGTTGTCGTCCGTTACCAAGGGGGGGTAAACGCCGGTCACACTGTTGTCGTCAAAGATCGAACCTTCAAGCTGCACCTGATTCCTTCGGGCATTCTTTATGACGATACCGAGTGCATTATCGGCTCCGGTACGGTAATCGATCCGGAAGTACTGATCGAAGAACTCGACACCGTTGAAGCCCTGGGAGTTTCCACGAAAAATCTCTATATCGCGCAGACGGCACACGTGACGATGCCGTATCACCGCTTGATCGACAACGCCGCCGAAGAGCGGCGCGGCTCCCACAAGATCGGCACCACCAAGCGTGGTATCGGCCCGACCTACGCCGACAAGTCCGAACGCACGGGCTTACGAATGCTCGACTTGATGGATTCCGCAGGGCTGCGGGAAGTCCTTTCCTGGACGATTCCTTACAAGAATGAAATTCTCGAGCGGATGTACGGTCTCGATCCTCTCGATATCGACACCGTCCTCGAGCAGTACGTCGGTTTTGCCAATCGCCTGCGTCCCCATATCGTCGATGCGTCGCTCAACATCTACGAAGCCTTGAACGAGCGCCGCAACATCCTGTTTGAAGGGGCGCAGGGCACACTGCTCGACCTCGACCACGGCACGTATCCTTATGTCACCTCCTCGAACCCCGTTGCGGGCGGCGCATGCGTTGGTGCGGGCGTCGGGCCGACGGCGATCGATCGCGTGATCGGCGTGGCCAAAGCCTATACGACCCGCGTTGGCGAAGGCCCCTTCCCCACGGAAATGACCGGCGGCATCGGCGAAGTCCTCGGCGATCGCGGTGCGGAGTTCGGCACAACCACCGGGCGCGCCCGTCGCTGCGGCTGGTTCGATGCGGTGATCGGCCGCTACGCCGTGCGTATCAATGGTCTCGACTGTCTGGCGGTGACGAAGCTCGACGTGCTCGACACCCTCGAAGAGATTAAAGTCTGTGTCGGCTACGAAATCGACGGCGTCGTCACGAAAGATTTCCCCAGCAGCGGCCGTAACTTCGCGAACTGCACACCGGTGTACGAAACGCTTCCTGGCTGGCAAGTTTCTACCGAAGAGTGTCGCACCTTGGAAGACTTGCCTAAAGAAGCGCTCGACTACCTCAAGTTCCTGGCCGAGCTGATGAAGGTGCCGATCGCGATCGTTTCCGTTGGCGCGGGCCGCCACCAGACGATCGTCGTCGAAGACCCGATCCACGGCCCAAAACGCGCCCTGCTCGATGCCAACGGCGAGCCCGTAGCACCGTAACGCCGCTGGTCGTTTCGTTCGATCTCCGCCAATCGTTCGAGCGAGCAGCTCAGTATGTCAACAGCGCGCGCAGCCGCTCGGGCGAATCCAACATCCCAACCAGGCGGCGCGTGGGCTGTGGCGAGATGCGTAGTAAGGTCGGCGTTGCCATAATCTTGCGGCTCTCCGCTAGCTCGGGAAAAGCGATCACGTCGATCACCTTCAGCGAGTAGGGCTCGTCGAGAGCGCGCTCTAGCAAGCTATGAAAGCGGCGCAGCAGAGAGGCCATCTCAGCGTTGTCGCTCCGGACGAAGAGTTCCAAAACGTATCCTGTTTGCGGGGGACGATCGGACACGGCAGGCGACGGAGTAACGGAGACAATCAGATCGTTAGCTTCCCAGAGCTGCGGAAAACGCTCGCAGTAGTCGGGGGCGATGGGTAGCTCGAGGGCATCGGCGGCGAGGGGATGCCAGAGGCCCTCACCCATATCGAAGAGTGTATCGAGTAGGGCGCGATAGCGCAGAGCGATCGGCCCTGCTTCCGCGAACCAGCGCTCGCCAGACGCATCAACAATGTAATCGACAGTAGCGCTACCGTGGGGCATCAAGAAATACGGAGCCTCGCTGAGGCCGAGCGCCTGCCCGAGCGCTTCGCAAAGCTGGGCGTGCCAGTGCTGGGTGCGCGATCGATCGATCGTGTAAGCCACATCGCCCCCCGGCGTACAGAGGGCGATCCCCTTGAAGGATGACGCGTGATGGGGGCGCTCGGACACGGCCAACAGACGCTAGAGGCGGCCCCGGAGAAACTGCGCCATCTCATTCGGCGTCGGCGACTTGTCCAGGGCTGTCTCCTCGGTGATGCGGCCTTGTTGATATAGCTCCAGCAGCGCCTTGTTCATCGTCGTCATGCCGTCGAACTCCGATCGCAGCATGATGTCGGTAATTTCGTCGAGCTTGCCCTGAACCACGTATTCCTTAATGGCGTCGGTCGCGATCAAAATATCGTGGAAAGCGGCGCGCTTGCCGTCGGTGGTCTTACACAAACCTTGGGCGACGATCGACACCAGCGACTCGGCCAGCGCCACGCGGAAGGCGGACTGCTCGGCAGGTGGGAACATTCCCATCACCCGCTCGATGGTTTTGACGGCGCTGTTGGTGTGCAGCGTTCCCATCACCAAGTGACCGGTGGAGGCCGCTTTGAGCGCGATATTCATCGTCTCTTTGTCGCGAATCTCCCCGACCAGAATCAGGTCGGGATCTTCCCGCAGTGCTGCCTTCAGCGCGCTAAAGAACTGGTGGGTGTGCGTTCCGACTTCACGGTGCTTGATCAGCGACTTTCTACTTTTGTGAACGAACTCGACCGGATCTTCGATCGTAATGATGTGGTGGGTCTTGTTGCGGTTGATGTAGTCGATCATCGCCGCCATCGTCGTCGATTTACCCGAGCCCGTCGGCCCGGTGACGAGAACGAGACCCTTGTGATAGTCGAGGCTGATGCTCTTAAAGACTTCCGGCAGACGGAGCTGCTCTAGGGTCAGGATTTCCGCGCCGATCAGTCGCAAGACCATCGCGGGGCCTGCGAGCGTATCGAACGCGTTGATCCGCACGCGCACGAAGCCGAGATCTGCGGCCGTATCGAGGTCGAGGTTTTCCTGGAACTTGCGGATGTCCTCATCGGGCATCAGCTCGCGCATCCAGCTCAAAAATGTATCGAGATCGGTTTCCGGCCACTCCGTCGCGACGATGTCGCCCCGGTGGCGGTAGCGCGGCACTTCGTTAACGCCGACGTGAATATCCGAGCAGTCCTCTGCCTCCGCGCGCTTGACGATTTCGGCCATCGTCGGATGTCCCGGAGACGGGCCGGGGTGGCGTTTGGCCGAGGCGGCCTGAGGTGCGACGCTGGCGGACGGGGCGGCGGCAGCAGGGGGCGGCGGGGCGGCGGCAGGCTGAGCGTGAGGCGCACTGGCGGGCGGGGCGGGCGGGCGTTTCGATGCCGGACGAGGCGGTGGCGGCGGGGTCGGACGGCTTCCCGGTTGGGGCGGCGGCGTGGGGCGCTTCGATTGTGTCATGGCCTCGACTTCGGATTTAGCTCGCGGAGATGGCAAAAAATCTTTCTCCCATCATAGGATGTTCGTTGGCGCGACGGGGCTGTCGTGCTAACGATTTTTATTGCAGCTGAACACGCCGCCTCACATTCGAGTCGCCTGTCCGTTCGCCGGTCGTTTCGGGCGCGTGAAATTGGCGGCAGCAGGCGCACGGTTCTGCGATCGGGAGGCGCGATCGGGCGGAGGGAGCGATCGCGCTAAAATCGACCGGCGCGAAGCGTTGCGCTTTCCCAACTCCGTTTCCGTCGTTTTTCTCTACTGGTTTTAGGCAATGCCCGACTCCGTTCGCGTTTGCATCACTCTCGGGACGCGCCCAGAAGCCATTAAGCTCGCGCCGGTCATTCGCGCCTTTCGCCAGAGCGATCGTTTCGAGACGCAGGTGGTGCTGACCGGGCAACACCGCGAAATGGTGCAGCAGGTGATGGCGCTGTTCGAGCTGACGAGCGATCGCGACCTGGACATCATGCAGCCAAAGCAAACGCTGACGGACATTACCTGCCGCAGCTTGCAGGGTCTCGAGGCGGTTTTCAAGGAAATTCAGCCGCAAGTCGTCCTGGCCCAGGGCGACACCACTACGGCCTTTGCGGCGGCGCTGGCGGCGTTTTACCAGCAAATCTCCGTCGGCCACGTCGAGGCCGGTCTGCGGACGGACAATCTGCTCGACCCTTTCCCTGAAGAGGCCAACCGGCGGCTAATTTCGCAGATCGCGACGCTGCACTTCGCGCCGACGAGTCAGGCGGTGGCGAACCTAGAAAAATCCGGCGTCGTCGGGCAAGTCCACCAAACCGGCAACACCGTGATCGACGCGCTGCTGGCGGTGGCCGATCGCCAGCCCGTCTGCGACGTTCCCGGCCTCGACTGGGATGCCCATCGCGTCCTGCTCTCTACCGTCCACCGTCGCGAGAACTGGGGCGAGAATCTGGAGAAAATCGCGGCGGGCTTTCACGATATCCTCGAGCGATTCCCCGATACGGCGCTGCTGCTGCCCCTCCACCGCAACCCCACCGTGCGCGAACCGCTCAAAGCTGCCCTGGACGACCACCCGCGCGCTTTTCTCGTCGAGCCGCTGGACTACACGGCGCTGGTCGGCGCGATCGCCCGCTGCCACTTTTTGCTCACCGACTCGGGTGGCCTCCAGGAGGAAGCACCGTCGCTAGGCAAGCCGGTGCTAGTGCTGCGCGAAACCACCGAGCGCCCCGAGGCGGTGGAATCGGGCACCGCGAAGCTAATCGGTACGGATCGCGATCGCATTGTCGCCGAAGCCTCGAAGCTGCTGGAGTCGGAGTCGGCTTACTCCGAGATGGCAAACGCAGTCAACCCATTCGGTGACGGCACGGCCTCAGCACAAATTGTCGAAATCGTTTCGCAATTTTTCGGGTAGAGTATCGCGGCGATCGCTCGGTAAGATGATAAGCCAGCGTCTTCCTGGCGCGGCCTGACATCTCGCGCGACACCGAAAAATTCCGTGGACGGCTTTCTCAATCTTCATAAACCCAGCGGCTGGACTTCTCATGACTGCGTGGCCAAGGTGCGGCGCATCCTCCAGCAGAAGAAGGTCGGCCACGGCGGTACGCTCGACCCGATGGCGACAGGCGTATTGCCGATCGCCCTGGGACGCGCCACGCGGCTGATCCAGTATCTCCCCGGCGAGAAAGCCTATCGCGCTACCGTCCGCTTTGGCTTGACCACGACCACTGACGATATCGAAGGCGAGACGATCGAGACGCGCTCCACCGCTAGCCTGACCGAGGAAGCCGCGATCGCCCAACTCGATCGCTTTATTGGCTCGATCGAACAAATCCCGCCGAAGTTCAGCGCCATCCAGGTTAATGGCAAGCGGCTCTACGACCTGGCGCGGGTGGGTGAGGATGTGGACGTGCCGGTGCGGACGGTGGTGGTGAGTGCGATCGAAGTCGGCGGCTGGCGCGGCGGTGAGTTTCCAGAATTAGACCTATCGATCGCCTGTGGAGCGGGGACGTATATTCGGGCGATCGCGCGCGACCTGGGCGAAGCGGTCGGGACGGGGGCAACGCTATCGAGCCTGGAGCGAACGCTGAGTAGCGGCCTGGATTTAGGAACGAGCCTGGCAATTGAAGCGCTAACGGAGCGCATCGAGGCGGGGACGTTCGCGCCGATTTCGCCGAACGTAGCGCTGGTGGGGTTGCCCGCGATCGCGATCGCGGGAGATATCGCGCGGCGCTGGCGATTGGGGCAGCGGGTGGCGATCGAGGGCGCTGCCGTCCCGGAAGTTGCGGCAGAGTTCTATCGCGTCTGCGGCCCGGCGGGCGACTTTTTTGGCATCGGTCGCTTCAATGTCGAGACGGCGCAGCTTGCCCCGAAGATGGTCTATGCTCCGGCCTAACGTCGCCACGCCACAGCTCGCAACGGCGATCCGACGCCGATCGTCAGCGAAAAACCGTCGGGCTCGCTATTTTCTGGGGCCGTGATTGACCGAACGTTCCAGAACGAGTATTCTGAAATTAATCGCCTGGGTCGCAGACCCGCGATCGCGGCGACATTCAGACTGAAACTCGCAAACCGATGGGACGACCCAAAGCCTTCGAGCCCGATGTGGCGATCGAGGCCGCCATGCACACCTTCTGGAAAAACGGCTACGACGGAACCTCCGTCAGCGACCTGGTGTCCGCCACCGGCGTCAACCGCGCCAGCCTCTACGGCACGTTCGGCGACAAAGACGCGCTGTTCCTCGCCTGCCTCGATCGCTACTGCACCGACAACGTCGGTCGCGCCGCGCGCGAACTCGAAGCGCCCGACGCTGGGAAAGCCGCGATCGCTCTACGCATCGAGCGTTTCGCCGAAGCCTGCATCGCCGACCCGGACGCAAAAGGCTGCTTCCTGGTCAACACGGCCACGGAGTTGGGCGATCGCATTCCGGCGGTGAACGCGCGGGTTAAATTCGGGTTTCAGCGCATCGAGGACGCCTTCTTTCGGGCGCTATCTCGAGCAGCCGATCGCGGTGAAGTCCGTCCCGACCTCGACCTGCGGGCAACAGCGCGATTCTTTGTGGCCTGCCTGCAAGGGATGCGGGTCGTGGCGCGCTTCGATCCCGACGCCAACGCAATCCGGGACGTCGCCCGCACGGCGATTTCGATGCTCGATCGCTAGATTTCGACAGCGATCTGCTGGGCTACTCTCGGCGATCGCGCTTTTTTTGACCCCAAACACAACCAATCGTTCCAAAACCATGACTCTCACTCAACAGATTGACGACTACAAAGCTGGTTTCCGCGCCAACGTGCCGACGGAAGCCCAGGAAACGATGGCGAAAGCCACCCGCGACCTGGAAGCGACCGACCTGGTTGCACAAGCGATCGGCAAAGGCGACACCGCGCCGGACTTCACGCTACCGGGAGTGGATGGCCAGCCGGTGAGTTCTGCCGAGCTGCGATCGAAAGGCGCGATCGTTATTTCGTTCTATCGCGGCGGCTGGTGTCCGTACTGCAGCCTGGAGCTGCGGGCGCTGCAAGCGGCGCTGCCGGAAATCGAGGCGGCGGGCGCGACGCTGGTGGCGATTTCGCCGCAGACGCCAGACAACTCGCTAACCACGGCGGAGAAGAACGAGCTGAGCTTCCCGGTGCTGAGCGACGTGGGCAACGCGGTGGCGCGCGAGTTTGGGTTAGTGTTCGAGCTGGCGACGGAGCTGCGCCCGCTTTATGAAGGCTTCGGGCTAGATATCCCGGCGCATAACGGCGACGATACGTTCGAGCTGCCGGTTCCGGCAACGTGCGTTATCGCGGCGGATGGCACGGTGCTGCATGCGTTCGTGAACGTGGACTACACGCAGCGGCTCGAACCAGCGGAGATTCTCGCAGCGCTGAAATCGTAGACATCTGCGATATTTGCTTCGGACAAGTGAAGCAGTGAGGCGATCGGGATGCGATCGTCTCGCTGCGCTTGTGCCAAGATCGAAGAGAGCAACCTTCCGCCATCAAGACTATGGGCTTCGTCGATCCGCGCACTGATTTCGGCTTCAAGCGTATCTTCAGTTCCGAACGCAGCAAGCCGGTACTGCGTAACTTCCTGAATGCGATCGTCTATGACGGCGAAGCGCGCATCATCGATTTAGAAATTATCGACCCCTATCAAAACCCGGCGCTCTACAGTCTCAAGCAAAGCATCCTCGATATCAAAGCCGTTCTCAGCGACGAAACGATCGTATTGATCGAGATGCAAATTTTGCCCGTCGAGGCGTTCGCCGAGCGTATCCTCTACAACACGGCAAAAGCCTACGCCAGTCAGCTAGAGCGCGGCCAGCCCTACCTATCGCTCAAGCCTGTCATTTCCGTGACTATCGCGGATTTCGTTCTATTCCCCGGCGACGAGGGCAGCGTGCCCATCAGCCGATTTAAGCTGCGCGACGCTCGTGGTCGCTGCTGTAGCGACCACCTCGAACTCATTTTTGCCGAACTGCCGAAGCTATCGGAGCGAACGGAAGAGCTCGACAAGCGAAGCGATCTCTGGCTGTACTTCATTCAGCAAGCTGGAAAACTAAACGACGTTCCGGCAATTCTCGACAATCGAGAGTTCGACACGGCTTTTGAGATCGCAAACGAAAGTCAACTGTCGCGCGAGGAGTACGAGCTATCGGAAAAACAGCGCCTAAAGCTGCTCGACGAGCAGGGCCGACTGAGCTTCGCCATCAAACAAGGACGTAAAGAGGGACGCGAAGAAGGCCGTGCGGAAGGCCGTGCGGAGGGACGTTCGGAGGGCCGCGAGGAAGGCCGCGAGGAAGGCCGCGAGGAAGGCCGCGAGGAAGGCCGCGAGGAAGGCCGTGCTGAGGAGCGTCTCGACGTGGCGCGCAGCATGCTGACAGAGCTCGATGTGGATGCAGTTTGTCGTATTACGGGCCTAGCTCGCGAGGTTGTGGAGCGTTTGGTTGCAGAACGATGAGTTGCGAGCGAGCAGAGCCGATCGCGCTAATCCCCATGCCCGACGAGCGAAAACGCCGACCAGAAAAACGGATCGAGATACTCCTTCATCGTCGTCAGCATCGCTTGCCGGAGTGCTGCTTTCGTCAAACTGTCCAGCTTCCAGGCTTTGTAGAATTCCGTTATCTGGAACGCTGTCGCCGCGTCGTCCACGTTCCAGAGCGAGACGATGACATTCGGCACGCCAGCGATCGCGCCAACCCTACTACGCCATCGCCAGTAATTCGCCCCCGCTCGGTGGCGCAGGCGCTCAGCACCGCCAGCCCGGCATTCAGGTCGAGATCGACGATTTCGGCGGTGGCCAGGTAGCCATCGTCTTTGTCTGAGGGCGAGAAGGTCGAGGCGCTATTGAAACCGGAGGCCTCGTCGAACGTGCCGTGGGTGGCCAGGTGGATCAGGTTGGCGTCGGGTAGACCGGCTTTGATTTCAGTTTCCGTTGCCCGCTCGCGATCGAACGCCTCGACCTCTAGCATTGCTGCGACAGTGGTGGTTTCGCGTTCCGCGAACTCCAGCGGCTTGAGTCCCGGCGGCATTGTGGGGTTGCCCAACACCAGCGGCGTTCTGGTGGGAGGTCGAGCGGCGATGGCGCGGAGTTGCTGAAGGCTGTGGATTGACGGACGGCGCGATCGAGCGGGTGTGATGTTAGATCGGGAAAGAGCCGTCGGGCGCTTGCAGCGAGGCGAACGGCATCAAATACAGCGACTGGTGCGGAATGAAGACCACCGGCGCGTCGGGGTCATCGGGGAGCCAGTCGGGGGGAGGGGGGAGAGAGAGGGGGGGGGGGGAGGCGAAGCAGCAAGAGAGGGAATAGAAGGGGGAAAGAAGGGGGGAGGGGAGGGGGGAGCTGACGAAAGAGACGAT
>CALCCD010000023.1 GCA_937899645.1 uncultured cyanobacterium
CGAGCCTCTATCCTGGAGGCTCTATCTGTAGCCGGTCTTTAGAGATTTGGTATAAGGCGCTTGCCTGCGAGCAGTTCCCGGTATTTCTTCGAGACTTTGTTGCGGTGGGTCTTCTCCATCACGAAGACGATATCCGCCCATTCGATAAGGTCGCCGGAGAGGGGCGTTTCGGCATCGTGGTTCGTTCCAGCGCTCCAGGCTGCGATGCCGTCGTATGCAGAGAAGACGGTTTCGGCGGTGGGGCTGCGGAGCCGGTTTTGGCTGCACACGAACAGAAGATTCATCGGGAGTTGCGTGGAGGCCGGGAGAGACCGTTTTTTTGAGATATCACATCGTTCCCACGCTCCCGCGTGGGAATGCAGTTTTCGGCGCTCTGCGCCACGTGACTCGACGCAGAGCGTCTGCCAGAGCATTCCGACGCAGAGCGTCGGAACGATGAGTTTTTTACCTAAATGCCCAGACGCTCGTAGACCATATCCAGCGACTTGAGCTGACGGTGCGGGTCGAAGCAGGTGGCGATCTCGTCCGCCGAAAGCTGAGCGGTGACGCGATCGTCCGCCTCTATCAGCGATCGGAAGTCGCCGCCCTCTTTGTTCCAGGCCGTGTGGGCGCAGGACTGCACGATCGCGTAGGCATCCTCGCGCGTCAGGCCCTTATCGACCAGCGCCAGCAGTACGCTCTGGCTGAAGATCGCGCCGCCGTAAGCGTTCATGTTGCGGATCATGTTCTCCGGGTAGATCAGCAGGTTCTCTACCAGGCGCGTCAGCTCGTGGAGCATAAAGTGCAGTACCGTACAGCTATCGGGCATAATCATCCGCTCGACGGAGCTGTGGGAGATATCGCGCTCGTGCCAGAGGGCGACGTTTTCCAGCGCCGCAACGGCGTTGCCGCGAATGATGCGCGCCAGACCGGTCAGACGCTCGGAGCGGATCGGGTTGCGCTTGTGGGGCATCGCCGACGAGCCTTTTTGGCCTTTGGAGAAGAATTCCTCAACTTCTAGAACGTCGGTGCGCTGGAGGTTGCGGATCTCGACGGCGAAGCGTTCGATCGAGGCGGCGATTAGCGCCATGCACTGAATGAACTCGGCGTGAACGTCGCGGGAGATCACCTGGGTGGAGGCTTTGTCGGGGCGCAGGCCCAGCTTTTCGCAGGTCAGCTCTTCGACTTTCGGGTCGATGTTGCCGTAGGTGCCGATCGCGCCGGAAATCTGACCGACCGCGATCGACTCGCGTGCCGCTTGCAGCCGCTCTTTGTTACGCAGCATCTCCGCCAGCCAACCCGCGAGCTTAAAGCCAAAGGTCATCGGCTCGGCGTGGATGCCGTGGGAGCGACCGACGCAGATGGTGTCTTTATGTTCGCCCGCCCGAACGCGGATCGCCTCGATCGCCTTGTCGAGCGAGCCCATCAGAATATCGGCGCTCTTAACCATTTGCAGCGCCAGGGCCGTGTCGAGCACGTCCGAGCTGGTCATCCCTCTATGGATATAGCGGCCCGCATCGCCCACGTATTCGTTTACGTTAGTCAGGAACGCGATCACGTCGTGACGGACTTCGGCTTCGATCTCGAGGATGCGCTTCACCTCGAACTGCGCTTTGGCCTTGATTTCGTCCACGGCCTCTTGGGGAATGTAGCCCAGTTCGGCTTGGGCTTCGCAGACGGCGATTTCAACGTCCAGCCAGGTTTGAAATTTATACTCGTCCGTCCAAATGTCACCCATCTCAGGCAACGTGTAGCGCTCGATCGACATATACCATCCGTCGCGAATACAGCCGTAATATTGTATTACGCGGCTTTACGTTCGCTGCGCTGTCGATCGCGCGTACCATCTGGCGATCGGAGCGATTTTTGTTTTGTGTTGCCCGCATCTTTTCTCACCCCGACGTAACCGCTATGGACGCCCGAGACTACTCCCAACTGTCCCGCGACGAACTGATCGCCGCCCTCCAAAAGCGCGACGCCGAGCAACAGCGCCTGACGCAGATCGAGCGGGTGGCACACGCCCAACACGAAATCGCCCGCAGCGTCGCGACGATGGAGCAGGCCGCAACGGGTCGCCTGCGCCTGAAGTCGATGCTGCTAGAAATTATGCGCGTTTCCAGCGAGCTGCTGACCGCCGAGGAGTGCAGTATCTTTTTGCTCGATGAGTCGGAGGTGGTGATCGAGAGCATCTTGGCGCGCGGGGCGACGATCCGCGAGCGCAAAAATACGCTGATCGGCCAAGTGCTAGATCGCGGTTTGGCGGGCTGGGTGATACGCCACCGCAAGCCGGGAAAAGTGGACGAGACGGCAACCGACGAGCGCTGGATCGAGCTGCGCAGCCAGCCCTACAAAGTGCGATCGGTGCTCTGCGTGCCGCTGATTAAAGGCAAGCGCGTGCTGGGACTGCTGACGCTGATGCACAGCCGCCCGAAGCACTTTAGCTCGGCAGCGGCGGATCTGTTCGTCGAGCTGCTCGTGCCGCAAATCTCCCTGGCACTGGATAACCTGCGACTGAGCGTGGAACTAAGCGAGGCCACCGCGCCGATCGAGGACGACGCGGACGCAATGGGCTTCCCCGTCTCGGCGCTGCCCGACCCAGAAAACCGCGAGCGGGAGCTGTCGGGGGTCTATATTCTGACGGCGAACGGCCAGTTCCTTTACGCCAACCCGCGATTGGCAGAAATTTTTGGCTATGAGTTCCACGACCTGGTGGCGCTCGACTCATTCTTTAAGCTGGTCGAACCCAAGAATATCGAGACCATCCACAGAAAAGTCTCGGCCTGCTTCCAAAACCAAGAGCCCTATTTCGCCACGGAGTTCACCGGCAGCACGCGCGTGGGCGACACGCTGGAAATCGCCATCGAGGGCAACCGCACGCGCTTTTACGGAAAATCGGCGATCGTCGGGACATTGCGTCCGGTATGACGCGATCGCCCCACGAAAAGCTCAGCCGGTCGGCAAGACGGCAGGCAAGACGGTAGGCAACACGTAAAACGCAACCCGTAAGATTAAAGTGGCGAAATTGGCAGGCACGAAGCTGCGGAAGATACGCAAACAAATCTGGCAGCGGCTTCCCTGGCGGGTGCGCTACCTCTGGGTTTGGTGGATGTACGAGCAGTCGCCGAAGCGCGATTTTAAGCTCGCAACGCTGTGGCAGGAGCGGGGCCAGCTCGACCGGGCGATCGCCACCTACCGCCAGCTCTTTGCTTTCCCCAAGCTCGGCGAGCGAGCGCGGCACGAACTCGAGGCGATCTACGACGCGCAGCAGGACTGGGAGACCGCGCTCGATATTCGGCTACTCGACCTGCGCGATCGCGTCTCGCAGCGGCCCGACGGCGAGAAATCTCCCGCCGAACTCGAGCGCGAGCGCGTCGTCGGCGCAGCGATCGAGGCGGCCCGCAGGCGCGTCCGGTCAACCGGCCCGAAACGATTTGCGAGCCCACAGTCCATCGATTGGCCTGCCGACCCGCTGGCGTTAGCTCTGTCGCTGCTGACGATCGGCGAGCGCGACGCGGCCTTTAATGCATTGCTGGTGGCGATCGCGCGAGAGCCCGACCGGGGCTGGGACAAGCGCGGCCATCCCTTTTTCCGCATCTGCCGCGATCGGCGCGACGACCCCGACTTTGCCTGGGGCGATCGGCTCTGCGATCGATTTGCTCGGCTGCTCGATCGCGAACCCGACTCCGACGTACGACAGCTCAACTACGCCGAAATCTCCTGGTGCGTGGGACGTTTCGGACGAGCGCAGCAGCTCTACGGCCAAGCCGCCCGCCAGCAGCTCGCCCAGCGCCGCCCGGAAATCCTGACCACCAGCGAGCCCATTATCGCCATCGAGCCCAGCTTTGCGATTGTCGGTGCGATGAAAAGCGGCTCGACTTCGCTCTACGCCTACCTCCAGCAGCACCCGCAGGTGCTGCCGCTGGCGCGTAAGGAGGTCGATTACTGGTCGTGGCGCTACCATCGCGGCGCTCGGTGGTTTCGATCGCACTTTCCCGAGGTTCCGGCCTCATGGAAGGCGATCGCCGGGGATGCTAGCCCCACCTACCTCCAGCACGCCCTCGCGCCGCAGCGGATGCTGGAAGCAGCTCCGAACTTCAAGGCGATCGCAGTGTTGCGAAATCCGGTCGATCGCACGATTTCCCACCATCACCACAACAACCGTCGCGCCTCGGATCTGCGTTCGCTAGAGGTGGCGATCGACCGGCAGATTGCAGCGGTCGCGGCGGGCGAGAACGATCCCCAGCGCCTCGATAATGCCGTGGCGTCAAGTCTGTATGCGCCCCACGTTACCCGCTGGCGGTCGCAGTTCGGGCGCGATCGTTTTTTGGTCATCCTCAGCGACGACCTATTCGCCGATCCGCACGGGGTGCTGCGCCGCGTTTTCGAGTTTCTGGGCATCGCCGATCGCGAGATTCCGGACGTTGCCCCGCGCCATGTCGCACAATACGATCGGGGCGACGCGCCAGTACGCGATCGGCTGCGCGAGTTTTTTCAGCCGTCGATTCGCGAGCTGGAGGCGCTGTGCGGCCTGGAGACGCCCTGGCTGTAGTTTTGCTGCTGGGTTGTTGCCGAGTTCATAAGGGGTTGGCGAGATGAGCGAGAGTCCCGATCGGCAACTGCGGCTATTTGAGGCAAAAGCGCAGCCGTACAAGACCCTGCGATCGCCGCTGTCGCTGGAGATGACGCGGGCGCAGTTTTTGGCGTGGCAGACGGATATTGCGGGTTTTCAGCGATCGCTGCGGGGCGAGGCAAAGCCGGTACAGGGATCGCTGTTTGAGCCGGGGGCGAGCTATAGCGTCGGGAAGCCCTCCGAGGTGCCGCAGGATAAGCCCGCGAATCCGAAGGCAATCGACCCGGAGGCGATCGACCCGTGGAATCTGGCGTTCCAGTCGATGAGCTTTTGGCGGACTCCGGCGACGACGCGGGGCTATCCATGTCTGTATTTCGTGGTCGATCGGTTTGTGCCGCTGTTGCTGTACGTAGGCGAGTCGAATAATTCGGAACGGCGCTGGCGGGGGGAGCACGACTGCAAGCGCTATCTCGATCGGTATTACGCGCTGAACTACAACCTGGGACTGGAGCATGGGGTGGCGATCGCGTTTTGGCTGCACGCGCCGAAGGGTCGCAAGGCGCGGCAGGATTTGGAGCAGGGGCTGATCCAGAAGTGGAAGCCGCCGTTTAATCGGGAGTGTTGGTCGCGGTGGGGTCAGCCGTTTGGCAAGGACTGAATCCGTACGCCCGGCCGATCGTCGAAATCGCCCAAAGTACCCGGATTCGCGACGCGACCGACAGAGTCTTGATACGAACTCGCAGCCGTCTTCGATTCAGACTGCGAGGCAGAGCAGTCTCTTGAAGGTCTCGATATGTCCCACCTCGCTCTCTCGATTTGTACGGATGATGGGATTCTCGATCGCCCGCTGCGTAGCGTTGAGAGCGGACAGGGGAGAGAGTGCGTGACGGAATTCGCGATTTGGTGGGAAGAGCGCGAGACCGACAGCTCGTTCGTCGGTTGGGCAGCGCTCGTTCTCGCTGCTGCTGCAAATGGCTACGTGGGCACTGGCGTTCTTGAAGCGATCGCCACTCTTCCTACCGAGCGCGAAGTGCCACCAGCCGCGCCACAGACTCCGAGCCTCGATCGCTTGCCGTCTCGTCTGACCCCTTCGAGCAATATGGCCAACCCCGAAATATTGGTGCGGCGTCCGTCGCTCGGTGGTTTACAAATCCTCAAAAAATCCTAATGCGAACCTGGGACATTGTGAAATCACTTAGGTAGATTCACACCTAAAACTCCCGGAGAACTCAATCATTTTACGTATGGGTTAAAAGATCACACTTGCGAACAAGCTTTTGCTTGATAAGCCATGAAATTAAGCAGTCGCGATATTAGCATTAGTGCCATACTTCTCGGCACTTCTGCTTTCTTAGCTCTTAACTTTTTCTCTGCAAAATATAATCCAGCCGAGCCCGGTATTGCTTCAGAAAATAGCAGCACTGAAACAATCGACAACTCCGAGCCGCAACCGTCACCTGACCCTGAAGGCAATACAGACGGTGACCCCGAGCCGCAACCGTCACCTGACCCTGAAGGCAATATTGAGGGAAATGGCTTTGGTGTCTCGGAACCGACTGGAGGCTTTTCGGGTACAGTTCCGGAATACTATCGCATGAGTACGGATGGTGCTCCAGGAACCGGTATAGCTCCGTCTCCTGGAGCCGGTGTCAGCATTCCGCCGACTGCCACAGGCGGCAAACAGGGGTCGGCATTGACCTTTACTTGCGAACGTCGCAGCCGTGACTTTTTGCCAGTGACGTTTGTGTACGATGGTGGCGAAAAGATTCCGCTAATTCGCTGGGAATTTGGGATTTCTGAAGGCGCAGATCACAACTCTTCCGTTAATGCTCGGACGATCGATCGAAACCTGCGCTGCGAGCAAGCTGCTGAAAGAATGCAGTATTGGAGTAATCGTTTAGGGCGTGTAGAAACCCATATTACGACGGGTCGAGTAGGCGGTAGTTCGGTGATTTGTGTCGCTGTAGAAGGCGGCTATCCGTGCAATCGAGACAGTGTGCTGTTTCGCTTGACCGATCCAAGCAGCGACAATCGCCTGCCGGATGACGGCGCGATCGCGCTCGACACACTCTTTGGTGCTTGGATGCATGAAGAGGCAATGCTCGTGCAAAGCGGCGATCGACCCTACGTATCGCTAGACGAACTCATCAACAGTGCCGCACAGGCAGAGCGAGGCGAGTAGCAACCATACTCGGCGCGCGTCGATAAAGTCGATAAATCTGCGGCCTCGACGCGCGCTGACAGACAGAGATTCGGGAGGCGTCATAATGTCGCGCTACGAAAGATGGGCGATCGCGGGCTTATCGGTACTGTTTTGCGTGCTGCCCGCCGCGATTCACTACGCAGGCGATCGCCCCAAAACACCACTCGATCGCGTACGCCAGGAGGCGGAAGCAATATCGGTACGCATTGACGGCTTGGACGAGTCCGCCACCGGTGTCATCGTCGGTCGCGCGAGTCGGGACTACTGGGTACTGACGGCGCGTCACGCGATCGATGGCAACCCCAATACTGACGCCCACCGCCGCGTCGTCGCTGCGGGGGGCCAGGAATATCGCTTCGATCGCGATACGGTTTGCTATCTAGATGAGACGACTGGAGAGCCGCTGGACTTAGCGCTATTCCGGTTTGAAAGCGATCGGGACTACGACGTTGCCGACATTGCCGCCCACGCGCCCGATCGCGACGGTGACGTGGTGTTTGCCTACGGCTGGCCGGAAAATGGAGACGTAGCTCGCCCGCGATCGCCCGTGCTGACCGTGGGTCAAGCGGTTCCCCGTGCCCGAGCGATCGGTCAAATGCGCTTCCAGCACGACGAGGGCTACACGCTGTTCTACAGCAACTTCACCGAGCGCGGCATGAGTGGTGGTGCTGTACTAGACACCGCCGGTCGGCTCGTAGGGATTCACGGACGCGCGGACGGCCATCAGCGCGCCGCCTCGCCGACCGAACTGGCCGCAGTCCACCTGGGGCTCAGCTCCGGTATTCCCAGCGAAACTTTGGTTGAAGCTGCACGAGGCAGTGACTGTGCGCCAACGCTGGCGTTGCGCTCAACCAACGCACCACCACCAGAACTATCGGCCTCAGAACGTCGGAAAATCGCCGCTCGCCTCGCATCTGTCGAAACACCCAACAGCGATCGCCCGCTCGACTGGTCGAATGCCGGAAACCGACTCTACCGCCAAGGCCAGCTTCAGCAAGCGCTGCCCTACTTCGAGCGTGCGATCGAGCTAGACCCGGAATTCGCCGCCGCTTGGTATCAGCGCGGCAACACGCTCTACGCCCTGGAGCGCAACGTCGAAGCCTTGCAGTCCTTCGATCGCGCCCTCGATCGCGACCCCGAATTCTATGAAGCCATGCGGGAAAAAGGTGCGCTGCTCGTAGAACTAGGCGAGCTGGAGGAAGCGCTGGAGACCTTCTATCGCTCGACCTCCCTGCGCTCTGGCGATCGCGTGCTGTGGTACATGCTCGGTAATTTGCTGGCGATCGAACTGCGCCGCCCCCTTGATGCCCTCAAAGCCTACGACCGCGCGATCGAACTCAACGACCGTTTTGCACCCGCATGGCTGGGGCGAGGGCGAGTGTTGATGGATTTGGGACGTTTGGACGAAGCCAAAATCGCACTCAACACTGGCCTGCGCCTCGACAACCGGCTCGCGGCAGGGTGGTCGTTACGCGCCGAGCTATGGGAAAAACTCGGTGACGATCGCCGCGCCGAGGTCGATCGCCAGCAAGCAGAGTCGCTCCGCCCATGACGATCGAGCACTTACGTCTCCGAGGTGACTACTCGCAAGTCACCGACAGCTCGTCTACCCAGATACGCGGGCAAACGCCGCCCATCGTCACTTCCGTCTCCGGCTCCACGTAGACGATCGAGTTCAGCAACTCGCGAATATCGCCCGCCACTGTCGCCGAATCCACGCTCACCTTCTCGCCCTTGTTCACCAGCCAACCGTCAAACGGCAGCGAGAACGAGCCTTGCAGCGCGTTAACCCCCGCGTGCAACGCGCTCACCTCGTCGATTAGCAGCACGTTGTCCGCCTCGTCCAGACTCAGCGCTTCCTCCGGCTGCGACGCAGCAAACACGTGATAAAAATCCGGGCTCACCGTCACCTTCGCGCCCATATTGGCGTGACCCGTCGGCGTCGTGCCCATGCGCTTGGCCGTACCGGCGCTGTGCAGGAAGCCCGTCAGCTTGCCCGCCTCGATTAGCGGCACGCGGCGTGTCGGCGTTCCTTCTCCATCGAAGAAGTCCGGCGCAATATTGTCCGCGTGCAGCGCGTCGTTAAACACCGACAACAGCGGTGACGCCACCTCGGTTCCCAGCGACTCGGCGGTGGAGAGGCTGCGGTTATCGAGGATGCTTTGGGCGTTGTACATATTCGAGAACGCATTCAGCAGGCTCAAGAACGCCTCGGGTGAGAACACCACGCGGTATTTGCCGGTGGGGATTTTCGCGTAATTCAGGTGTGAGAGGGTCTTCTCAGTCGCTTCCGCAAGACAACCCGCCAAGTCGAGGTTAGCAAGACCAGTGTTGACCTTAAAGGCTCCGGCGGCGCGGGGTTTTTTGCCCTCCTGTTCGGTTTTGCTGTAGAGGTAAATCGAGCAGGTGGAGCCCACGTCGCGTCGGCTGGCCCCGTCGCTGTTGATGTAGAAGCGATCGAAGTCGCGCTGCGCCAGACCGTTATAAGGCACGCTGGCGATCGCCTCGTGGGCGTCGAGCAGTTGCTTTTCAGCACCAATTAGCGTTTCGAGCAGTTCCGCTACCAGCGCTTGGGGCTGGCGACGATCTTCGCCCAAACCCGCGATCGGCTGGGTGGCTTCGGGGCTGAAGTCAGGCACGTTTTCCGTCGCGCCGAATTCGCTCGCTTCATGGGCGGTTTTCAGCGCCAGCTTCAGGCCAGCAGCGTCAGTGTCGGTGGTGGAGGTGATGCCCACCTGTCCGGCGGTGTTCCACACGCGGACGGTGACGCTAGAGCGGTTCGAGGCTTTCACCTGTTTTTGCTCGCCGCGATCGACCTGGACGCTGGTTTCGTCAACGCTGGAGCCGTAGATGTCGTACTTGTTGATGCCGAGTTCGGTGGCGATGTCGCGCACCTGCTGGGTCAGGGTGGTGATTTCTGCGGGCATGGTGGATGAAAGTGTCTGTATCGAGTGTTCTGTGTGTAATTAAGAGCGATCGGTATCGGAAAGGCGGCGCACGGTCTCGATCGGCAGACCTGTCAGGCGGCTCACGGCGTCTGAGTCGAGTTCCGCCAGCATCCGTCGCGCCGTTTCGAGAATTCCGGCCTCGCGGCCCTGTTCGAGCCCCTGTTCGAGCCCCTGTTCGAGCCCCTGTTCGAGCCCTTGTTCGAGCCCCTGTTCGAGCCCTTGTTCGAGCCCCTGTTCGAGCCCCTGTTCGCGGCCTTGGCGGATTCCCTGCTCTCGACCCTGCTCTCGACCCTGCTCTCGACCCTGTGCAAGCCCCTGTCGGATTCCTTGCTCGATCCCGGCTTTGATGGCGTAATTCAGACGTCCCTGCTCGTCGAGGAGCTTGAGGCGCTGCTTTTCGGCCAGCTCGTACTCTTCCCGCGATAGCTGGCTTTCGCTGGCGATCGCAAAGGCTTCGCTGAGATCGCGACTTCCCAATGCCGGGGGAATCGCGTCTAGATTGCCTGCCTGCTGGATGAAATAGAGCCAGCGGTTGCTGTCGCGATCGGATTGGTCTGGCTGTTCGGCCAGCTTGGGCAGCTCGGCGAAAATCAGCTCCATATGGTCGCTGCAACAGTGGTCGGTGCCGCGCTCGAGGAGCTGGTAGCGGCTGACAGGATAACCAAAGTCGGGAAAGAGGACGAAGTCGGTAATCGTTAGAGAGATCACCGGCTTGAGCGAGAGATAGGGTTGGCCGCGCTGAAGCTGGTTCACGTAGGCTTTGGCGGTGTTATACACCACCCGCTCGGCGAACGCTTCGACGGGCATGATCTGCATCTCGATGAGAACAGTCGCGCCGTTATCGAGCACGGCTTTCACATCGAGGATGCTTTGCTTCAGGTCGTAGGTCTCGGGATTTTGGTAGGGGTCGGTAATCTCCAGCTCGGCGATACGCGGTTCGTCGTTATAGACGATCGCGTTCAGAAAGTTCCGCAGGATCGATTGACTTCGGGTCGAGCCGAAGATGCGCTTGAAGCCGAAGTCAGTGCGAGGATCGATGAAGCCCATAACGATAGCGGGGTAAGAGCCTGAGCGAGACGATTAACGACCGCCGACGGTAATGTTATCGACCTTGATGTGCGGCTGGCCGACGGTGACGTAAACGCTACCGCTGACCGAACCGCAGAAGCCGGGCGCGAGGCTGAGGTCGTTCGACGACATCGAAATTTTCTGCATCACGTCCACCGCTTCGCCGATTAGCGTTGCGCCTTTCAGCGGCTTGGTGACCTTGCCGTTTTCAATCAGGTAGGCTTCGTCCACGCCGAAGTTGAATTCGCCGGTGGGGCCGACGCTGCCGCCGCCCATTTTCTTGCAGTAGATGCCCTTGTCGATCGACTCGAACAGTTGCTCGTTGCTGAACTCGCCGGGAGCGATGTAGGTGTTCCGCATCCGTGAGGCGGCTGCGAAGGTATAACCCTGACGGCGGCCGCTGCCGGTGCGGGGTTCGCCGGTGCGCATCTCGCCCGCGCGATCGGAGATGAAGTTCTTGAGGATGCCGTTTTCGATCAGCAGCGTGCGCTGAGCGGGCATACCTTCGTCGTCCATATCGATCGTGCCGAACTCGCGATCGGTCATGCCCTCATCCCAGGCGGTGAGGTTTTCGTGGGCGATTTTCTCGCCTTTCTTGTTGAGGAACGGCGTCGTTTCGCGCTCGATTTGCGTCGTTTCTAGCAGGTGGCCGCAGGCTTCGTGGAAGATTACACCACCGAAGGAGTTCGCCATGACGATCGGATAGGTTCCCGACTCGACGAAGTCCGCGTAGAGCATTTTGCCAGCGGACTCGGCCACGTTCGCGGCGGTGTTTTCGTAGCTCCAGTCGCGCAGGAAACCGGGATTGCTGCTGTCGCCAATGCGCTGAGAAATCGAAGAGCGGTTGTCGCCATCGGCGCAGAGGAGGCTGTAGCCCACCGACTGGGTCAAGCGGATATCGCGGGCGAAGGTGCCATCGCTGGCGGCAACGAGGACTTCCTGCCAGTCGCGGAAATAGGCTGCGCGGCGGGACTGCACGTGGTTGGCCTGGCGCTTGAGGCTATCGTTTGCGCCCAGCAGCACGTCGCTCATCTCACGCATGGAGCTGGTGTTGCCGAGCCAGATGTTCTTATTGCCGCTGTTGCCGTAGTCGCGCAGGGGTTCGAGGTTGACCTCGGGGACGAAGGATGTGGCGCTCGGCAGGTTCATGCCCAGCGTGGCCAGGGCTTTATCGAGGGCGGATTTCAGGCCGTTAAACGTTAGGTCGTTGGTGCTGACATAACAGTCGATGGTGCCGCGAAAGACGCGGACGCCTGCGCCGGTGGAGAGGGCGGGCGACAAGCTGGAGATAATGTCGTCTTCGGCGAGGGCGCTGATGTAGTTTTTGCGCTCGAGGAAAAATTCGATAAAGGTGGCCCCGGCGGCGCGACCGAGGCCGAGCAGCGTGGAGAGGGGCTCGCGCCAGGTATCGTCAAAGCGATCGCTGGTGGAGCGGTAATCGCGGGTGTCAATGTCTCGGGTCAGCAGTGCAATCATGCGGCGGTGTCCTCGCGATCGTGCAGGCAGTTCTGTTCGTTTGCTATTTAACGTATTTTAACAATCTCGCGAGATCGCGGGCGATCGGCTCTCCTCACTCTCCGTTAGGCCAGTTCTCGGCGGCACGCGGGGCCGCTATTACTTCGCGCGGAAGATAGGGCTGAAAGGGCGCGGGATCGAGACCTGAGTCGGTCGTGGCGCGATCGCTGCGATTCGCAATCCTTGAATTAAGATGACAGCTAGCTAGGGATGGGGGCGATCGAACCCTCCGGCAGAAATAGTCGGGACTCTGCGCAACCGCACGAATTTGAGTCTAGAAGTTGCGTCGGCGCATCTCGCTCTCGTCAGCGCAAGACCCTGCAATCACCTTCCTCTTTGCTTTGAAGCGTTCGCGACTTGGTCCTCCCGCTCGTATCCAACGAGCGCTTCCCATGCTAGACATTTGCATCGCAATTCGCACCTACAACGGAGAGAAGCATCTCGCAGAAATTCTAGACGCGCTGCAGGCTCAGTCTGACGTTGAAGATCTGTCCTGGGAAGTGCTGGTCGTGGACAATTGCAGTACGGACAGCACGGCGGATATCGTGCGGCGCTACCAGGCGAGCTGGCAGAGCGATAGCGAGCTGCGCTACTACTTCGAGCCGACCCCGGGGGCAGATATCGCACGTCGCAGCGCTGTCGAGCAAGCTCGCGCGCCCTGGATTGGTTTTTTAGACGACGACAACACGCCTGCACTGGGCTGGGTTCGCGCTGCCGTTGACTTTGCTAAGGCACATCCCAAAGCGGGCGCTTTCGGCAGTCAAATTCACGGCAAGTTTGAAGCCGAGCCGCCTCGAAATTTCAAGCGCATCGCCGGTTTTTTACCGGTGATCGAGCGATCGCATTCAATTTGCTTTACGGAGGGTTTGTACGATCGCAAAAACGTAATGCCGCCAGGTGCGGGCCTGGTGATTTTGCGACAAGCCTGGATGGATTGCGTGCCGCCCAAGCTGATCTTGAAAGGACCGGTTAGGGGGTCGCTGACCCTCAAAGGCGAAGATATCGAGATTCTGACCTATATCAAGCAGCAGGGCTGGGAGATTTGGTACAACGCCAACATGCACATTTACCACCACATTCCACCAGAGCGCTTCGATCGCGACTATCTAATTCGCTTTTTCCAAGGGGTCGGCCTGAGCCGCTACTACACGCGCACCCTCGGGCGACCGAAGTGGCATAAACCCGCGATCGTCAGCGCTTATCTGCTCAACGACCTGCGAAAAGCGGCGATGTTTTGGATGACAAACCGCGATCGCATCGCTGGTGATGCCGTAATCGCCGGTGAATTCGAGCTGTACCGCAGCAGCATTATGAGCCCGATCGACCACATCCGACGCAAATACTTGTCGGTAGACATGCAAAGGTAATGGTCAGACAGCAAGCAAGAGAGCGATTGTAGTGACGCAGGAAGTAGCGCAGCGCCCCGAGATGGTTTACGAGCTTCTTCGAGAACGACAGCGCCTTGCGGACGAGACGTGACATTCGCTGCCGCAAGGTGTTGTTCAAGCGCTCAAGGTGACGGGTCTGGCCACTTTCTTTGCCTACAGCTCGATGTCGGTTCTTTGGCAGGACGCAGCCATACGCCTCTCAGTCGTCGGTGTAGCAGACCGCGCACTGTCGATACACTCCTGGCAATGAATCCCACAGCTGCTTCGCTGTGGTTTGGCTACGGTCTCCGAGGGCAAACCCCACCATCTCTCGGGTCTCACGGTCAATGGCCAGCCAGACCCACTGTTTGTTCTCTTTTCTGCCTGCACAACGACCACAACTCGTCCATCTCTACGGTCAACTTCCCTTTTTTTGACGAGACTGCCAAATCTGCGGGTTCACTCTCCAGCTTACGATTGACGTAATCCTGCAGCCAGCGCACCGAGACTTGTGCGGCACGGGCAATCCCGGCTAGGGCGATGCGTTCGAGTAGCAAGCGGTCTACCAGTTCGCGAGTCTCACGCGAGATGGGTCGATGACTGGGATTCTCCACAAACTGTCGCCCGCAGTCATGACAGCGGTAGCGCTGTTTGCCAGTGTGGATGCGACCGTACTTGATGATTTGGCTCGATTGGCAGTTCGGGCAATTCATGGGGAGGTTGATGATTGCGTCTCTCCATCCTTACCCTCTCTGCCATTACCTTTGCATCTTTACCACTCTGTGAACTTATGTCAGATCTACAGATCCTAATTTATCGAGATCGGCTACTTCCGTATTCGGAAACATTTATCCCCGCCCAGGCCCAAAACTATCGGACTTATAAAAGCATCTACGTCGGCTCGTCTCTGCTGCCGGAGATGTCTTTAGATTTCCGCCGCGATCGCTGTGTGACGCTCGATCGAACGGTTTCGCTGGCGGCCATTTGGAAGGCGATCTTCAAGCTGACAGGCTACCCCCACCCAGCCTGGATCGGCCAGCTCCGAGGCTGCCATCCCGGTCTTATTCACGCCCACTTCGGGCTCGATGGTGTTTTGGCGATGCCGTTAGCGCGACGCTTGAAGATTCCGCTGGTGGTTACGTTCCATGGCTATGCGGCGACGCTGGAGCCCGATGCTGACTTTAAAGAGCGCGACCCGTTCCCTTGGCGGCACTATTTTCGCAATCGCGGCAAGTTTTTTCGTCACTTTTATCTGCGGCGGCGATCGCAGCTCTTCGAGACGAGCCCGTATATGGTGGCCGTGTCGGAGCACATCCGCCAAAAAGTTATCGCCCAAGGCTGTCCGCCGGAGAAAATCCACGTTCACTACATCGGCGTAAACGTGCAGAAGTTCCAGTCGCAAGGGGCGACGGCGCGTGAAGAAACGGTGCTGTTCGTCGGGCGGCTGGTGGAGAAGAAGGGCTGCGAGTATCTGATCGAGGCGGTGGCGGATTTGCAGCAGACATTCCCGAAGATGAAACTCGTCGTCGTTGGCGACGGGCCGCTGCGATCGCGGCTGAAGGGTTTGGCAGCGCAGAAGCTGGCGCGCTACGAATTTGTCGGGAAACAGCCGCAGGAGGTCGTCCGCGAATGGATGGGGCGCGCGAAGGTGCTGGCCGTGCCGAGCGTGACGACGGCCCAGGGCGAAACCGAGGGCCTGCCGATCGTGCTGCTGGAAGGCATGGCGATGGGGTTGCCGGTGGTGGTGTCGCGCCACGCGGGGATGCCGGAGGCGGTGGTGCACGATCGCAACGGTCTGCTCGTGGAGGAGCGCGACGTGCGAGGTCTGAGCGAGTCGATCGCGCGGGTGTTGAGCGATAGCAATGTTTGGGAGCAGTTTTCGCGGGCAGGGCGATCGCAGGTGGAAGCAAAGTTCGATCTGCGGGCGAATACGGCGATGCTGGAGCGGGCTTACGGGGAGATCGTGGCGCAAGCGTAGCGGCGTTTCTCCTGCGGCGCTGCGTTCGCCCTACGGCGCTGTAGGGGTCTGCCCTGTGGTCTGTCCTGCGGCCAAAACAGTCGCGTTTTGCCACGGGCTAAGGTACATATACTGTGAACGCCGCGATCGCGCGAACGCTCCGGCCATCGCCCCGTCGCCAATATTCCCTTCGTCAGCGCGCCATGCCCTCCCTCGAAGACCGCCTCAGCTCCGTCCGACTCGTGCGCCACCTGTGGGCGGTCGGAAATCAGGTGGAGAATGCTGCGGTGGGGACGACGATCGCCGGTCGCTACGAGGTGGTCGCGCCTCGCGTTTGGGTCGATCGCCAGGGCGATCGCGTGCCGGACGCCCCGCAGGCCATCCCCGACGAAGCGCTGGCCTACATGAAGCAAATCCGCCAGCCGCTCCACATTCCGCAGGTGTACGGCTTCTGCGACGGGCGCGCCAACGGGGCGGGCGAAGTGATGCTGCTGGAAAACGCCCCGATCGACGAGACCGGCACGCTCTACCCGATTATCGAGGCGGCGTGGCCCGAGGCGAGCCCGGTGCGCCGCGTTTATTGGCTCGCGCAGCTCCTGAACATTTGGCAGCAGCTAGAACCGCAGAAGCTGGCGGCGAGCCTAGTGGACGTTAGTAACATTCGCGTGCAGGGCTGGCGCGTTTGGCTGCTGGAGTTGAAGCCGACGATCGGTAAGCCCAACCTGACCGACCTGGCCTATCACTGGCGGCGCTGGCTCGACCTCGGCGATGGCGACCCGACGATCGCGCCGCTGAGCGAGCTGTGTCAGGACTTGCGATCGGGCGCGGTAGAAGCCCGCGAGGCCGACGAACGGCTCGATCGCATTTTGCTCGAAGCCGTCGCCAGCCAGCCGCTACAGCTTGCCAGTTTTGGCGTGTCCGACTCGGGGCCGAGCCGCCTGCAAAACGAGGACTGCTGCTACCCGCTGGCGGAGGAGAACGCTGGGGGCGAGCGGCGCGGCGTCGAGGCGGCGAATCTGGCGATTCTCTGCGATGGGGTTGGCGGTCACGACGGCGGCGAGGTGGCCAGCCAGTTGGCGGTGCGGACGCTCAAGCTTCAGGTGGAGACGTTTGGCAATATCGCCAAGATGAAAAAGTTCGTCGCGCCCGAGGCCGTGCGGCAGCAACTCGCGACGATGCTGCGGGTGACGAACAATACGATCGCCAGCGAGAACGACGCCCAAAATCGCTACGATCGCGAGCGGATGGGCACGACGGCGGTAGTGGCATGGCAGCTCGCCCAGTGCCCGGCGGGGGTTGCGCCGGTGGCGATCGATGGCGATGTAGACAGCGACGACGACACGCGCCCGAACGCCCACGAGCTATTTGTCGCTAACGTTGGCGACAGCCGCGCCTACTGGATTTCTGCTGAATACTGCCAACAGCTAACCGTCGATGACGATCTGGCGACCCAGGAGGTGGCAGCGGGGCGCTGTTTGTACCGCGAGGCGTTGCAGTACGAAGAGGCGGCGGCGCTGACCCAGGCGATCGGCACGCGGGACGGCACGACGATCGAGCCGGACGTGCGCCGCTTTATCCTCGAGGAGGACGGGGTGTTGCTGCTCTGCTCCGACGGCGTCAGCGATAACAACTGGGTGGAAAAATCCTGGCGGGCGTTCGTGCCGCCGCTGCTGGCCGGGGAAACAACCCTGGAAGCCTCCGCCCGCGATTGGCTGGAGGTGACTAGCGAGTACAACGGCCACGACAACGCCACGATCGCCCTAATCGAATGCCGGGTGTCCGAGACTCTGCCGCCGCCGCTAGAAATCTTCGAGCCGACGATCGGCGATCGCAGCTTCGCGCCTCAGATCGATCGATCGCCCGAACGATCGCCCGAACACCCACCCGAACGCCCGCCGCTGCAGCTCGAACGCGCGATCGAGAACAACCCGTTCGAGACCCTAACCGACTCGTCGCGAGCGCTGCTCTCGGCCCCGGCGGATGGGGAAACGAGCGAGCCGACCCGCCGCCGCCGCCGCCCGAAACCGACCCGAACGCAGCAAGTTGCGGCGGTGGTTTCGCTGTTGGTGTTGGCCGTGGTGGCGCTGTGGGCTGGGCTGCGATCGAACCGCGCCCCGGAGCCGCCGGTTCCGGAAGAGTCGCCTGCCGAATCGCCCGAACGAACAGAGCCGCCCGAATCAACAGAAGAATCGCCCGACGCGGAGGCAGAAGAATCGCCCGACGAGCCCGCCGAAGCATCTGGCGACGATTCGACACCGGGCGCGGCCGACGAATCGACGGAAGTGCCGATCGAGACGACGCCGTAGGCAGCCCGGCTTCAGAAATCAGGGCGGCGATAAATCCGTGGGATGATGACACCAGCCCGCCGCCATTGGCCCGTCGGCGGCTGCTTCGCGTACCAGATTGAATGTAGGCCCAGAAACTATGTCCATCGAGGTCGGCCAGCGCGTCTGCGTGAAATCATCCGTCGTGGTGTACGTCCATCCGCTCCATCAAAACCAGCCGTTCGATACGGTCGGCAGCGAGGGCGAGGTCGTCGAGTTACTCGACAACTGGCAAGGTCGCCACATCAGCCCTACCTTGCCGATCGTCGTCCAGTTCCAGCTCGACGAGAGGAAACAATTCCGCGCCCACTTTAAGGACTTCGAGCTGGAGGCGATCGACGGCTAGCGACGTGCTCGTCGAACAGCCCGATCGCGGAGACAGTATGCGATTCCCCGTGTCAGCCCGACTGTTCCAAATCCAGCACCGATCGCTGGCGTTGCTTGGCTGCGCGCTCGTTGCCGCTGCGGTCGTTGCGGGCTGCACGTCCGTCGATCGCTGGCTGGTGGCAATGCCAACCGACGCCGAGCTGGCGAGCCTGCGCGACTCGGATGCCGCGATCGAGCCGCCTGCTGCACCAACCCCGGAGCCTGCTGAATTGCCTGCTGAATTGCCTGCTGAATCCAACCCCGAAGTGCCGCGCTTTTTCCCATCGGACATTATGGCCAAGCTCGAACTGACCACGAGCCGAGGCGATCCAGCGGACGTCTACTATCCGCGCGTTAAGGAGCCCGCGCCGGAGCTGCGTTTCCCGATCGCGCTCTTGCTCCAGGGCCTGAATGTCGATAAAGCCCACTACAGCCGCTACGCCCAGCGCGTTGCCCGCTACGGCTTTGTGGTTGTCGTGCCGAACCACCGCACCAGCATTCGCGGTAGCGACGAGCTGTTCGCCCAGGTCGGCCAGGTCACCGATACTCTGCTAACCGCTCGCGCGATCGACCGCGATCCGGGCTCGCCGCTGTTCGATCGCATCGATAGCAGCCAGCTCGTGCTGCTCGGCCACTCCCACGGCGGCATGATGGGCCTCGATGCGATTCGCGGGGCGTGTGACGTACCCTTTTGCGTTGGCGAATACAGCTTGCCGGACGAGCTTAAGGCGGCGGTGTTTTTCGGGACGGCGCTCTGGGAAGACGGCGAATACCTGCGAATCGACAACACCTCGATTCCGGTGGCGCTGATCGCGGGCGATCGCGACAGCCTGATCGGCATCGAAGAGACCCGCCAGACCTATGCCCAGATCGTCACACCGCCCCGCGCCTTAATCGAGCTGCGCGGCGTCAACCACTACGGCATCACCGATACAGACAATCCGTCCGGTTCGCCGCTAGAGCAGAGCGAATCGACGATCGCGCAGTCCGACAGCATCACGGCGATCGCCGACTGGAGCGGACGCTTTTTGCGCGGCCATCTCCGCGCCGATCGCGCGGCCCTGCGATCGGTGTATCGCTTCGAGCCGGAGCGCCACGGAGTGGGCGACGTGCCGACGGCGATCGAGAGCCAGCTTCGTTAAACGGGCCATGCGCCAGATCGCCGGAAGAACGTCAGTTTCGATCGCGCCTCCCCCAACACGAACCGCGCCGAGAAGGCTCATTTTCATCGATCCGGACGGCTTTCTCCGCTCGATTGTGAAGTTTCCGCAAACAAGGGTGAGGGGTGTCACCCTGTATGGCATATTTACATTCAGTAGATGCACCCTGATGGCAACGCTTGAGCCGGTTTCGGTTCGGGCGTTTTTTTTTGCCTGCTGGAGCCTCGCCTGTTCGCCTCCTAAAATCGGCAGGAGATAGTACGCAGGGGAAATTTCGAGATGGAACGTTTCCGAACCGCCGCGCCGGGGCTTGGGATACTGGCGCTGGCGATCGTTGCCTGCCAGCCCGCGCCGGAGCCGCCCGGAGCCTCGGGGGCGTCCGCCACATCCGGCGGCAGCGGCGAGCTAAACTTCGAGCCCGATGCGCCTGCGCCGGTGGCTGATGCGCCAGATGCACCGAACGCCGACGAGCCGCAACTCCTCACACCGCTGCCGCCCGACAATCCCGACCCGGAAGTCCAGGCGATCGTCGATCGCGTTCTGGCTGGATTGGTGGCGCACGGCTTCGACCCAAACCAGCAGACCGTCTGGGTGCAAACCGACGACCGGCTGTTGGCCCAGTGGCGGGGCACGACACCGCTGCCCGCCGCTTCGGTCACCAAAATCGCCACGGCGCTGGCGGCACTGCGCGCGTTCGAGCCGGAGCATCGCTTTGTCACGGAGCTTGCGGCCACCGGCCCGATCGCCAACGGCGTCCTCGACGGCGACCTCGTCGTTATCGGCGGACGCGACCCGATGTTTGTCTGGGAAGACGCGATCGCGGTGGGCAACGAACTGAACGCGATCGGCATCCGCGAAGTGCGTGGCGAGCTGGTCGTTGTCGGTGACTTCTTTATGAACTTCGAGCAAGACGTGGCCGACTCGGCGGAGCTACTGGCGATCGGGCTCGATGCGCGCCGCTGGACGAACGAAACGCGGGCGCAGCACGCGACGCTACCCGCCGGGACGCCGCAGCCGCAGGTGGCGATCGGTGGCGCGGTGCGATCGGGCGGTGCGGCTCTAGGAGCTCCAAGCAACGCGCAGCCGCTCCTCTCCAACGCTTCGCGCCCGCTGGCCGAACTGCTCGACCAGATGAACCGCTACAGCAACAACGCGATCGCGCAGATTATTGCCGACAGTGCGGGCGGCGCGGCGGCCCTAGAGCGTGAAGTCTTGGCCGCGACCGGCGTTGACCCCAGCGAGGTGCAGCTCATCAACGGCTCCGGCCTGGGACGCGAAAACCAGCTCTCGCCCCGTGCGGCGGCGATGATGTACCGCGCCATTAACCGCCAGCTCGCGCCCCACGGCCTGACCGTCGCCGACGTGGTGGCTGTCGCGGGTGTCGATCCGGGGATCTTGCAGGATCGCCCGCTGCCCGATCGCGCCGTGCTCAAATCCGGCAGCCTCAACGCCGTTAGCACCATGTCCGGCGGCATCCCGACAGCCAGCGGCGTTATCTGGCTGGGGATGATGAACGGCGGCAACGACTTCGAGGCGATGCGCGCCGCCCAGGAGACACTGATCGCCGAGCTGGAAGCCTGGGGCGGCCAAATTAATGAGACGCTGCCCGCCCTCGCGCCGACGCCCGATCGCGATCTCGCGCCCGTGTTGCGCCGCCTTCCTTAACCTATCGATGACAGACGATCTCAGTACAATCGCGTAGAATCCAAGAATTCTTCCAGATTTGTGCGCCGAGGGTTTCCAGTCTCGACCGCAACCTTCTTGCTATGCGTCACGTGGCTTTGAAACTCGGCCATATATTTTCGAGCGGCGCGATCGCGCTGCTGGCCTCGCCCGCTGCCGCCCAGCTCGTCCCCGATGCCACTCTCCCGAACGTTTCGCGCGTCACCGTTGACGGCAGTAGGATCGAGATTACGGGCGGAACCACCGCCGGGGCAAACCTGTTCCATAGCTTTGGCCAGTTCGATCTTTCCGGCACCGCGACGGCGCAGTTTAACAATGCCCTGACGATCGATAACGTCATTGCCCGCGTCACCGGTGACTCTGGCGCGACGATCGACGGCACGATTGCAGCGTTGGGGTCGGCCAATCTCTATCTGCTCAGTCCCGGCGGCCTGACCTTCGGGGAAAACGCGCGGCTGGCGATCGGCGGTTCGTTTACAGGCAGTACGGCAGCGGGGCTGCTGTTTGAGGGCGGCGAGGTCTTCTCGGCGATCGCCACCGAAGCGCCGGTGTTGAGCGTGAACGTGCCGATCGGCTTGCAGTTGGGTGGGGTTATCGACGCGCCGATTTCTCTCAGCGGCAGTCAGCTCGTCGCGCCGGGGACGCTAACCCTGGGTGGCGGCGAGATTTTGCTCGATGATGCCGCGATCGCCCAGGGCAGCGGCGTCGAGATTGTCGGTACAAGTTTGGATGCGATCGGCGGCAGTCGCATTCAGTCGATCGTCTCCGATGCTTCTAATAACAACGCGGGCGGCGGCATCCGCCTCGTGCTAAGCGATCGGGTCAATATCTCCGGCTTTACGCCCGAAGGTCAGTACGGCGGCGTCTTTTCGCAGACCACCGGCAGCAGTGCGGGTCGCGGTATCGCCGTTATTTCACCCACGGTCACCCTCAGCGAACGCGGCTTTATCGCCGCCCAAACCACCGGCAGCGGTGCGGGCGGCGCGATCGCGATCGACGCGGCCACTATCGCCCTAACCAGCGGTGGCCAAATCCTCACTGAAACTACCGGCACGGGAAGCGCTGGAGCGATCGCGCTGCGCGCCACTGCCGACGTAACGATCGACGGGCGCAGCGATCGTTTTCGCGCCTCGCCCTTCGCCGATTTGCCCTCTGCCTACGACACCACCGGTCTAGAGTTCACCACGGGAACTGACCCCAATATCGAAGCCTCTGAAACGATCCCCAACCTCAGCCTTGCCCGCACGGCTACGACGATCCAAAGCGGCAGTCCCGACGGCGCGATCGTCGATACCGTCCTGGCCACCGCCGCCGACGCCGTTTTCGACTACTACATCTTCGCCATCAGCGCACCCAACAGCCGCGCGATCGTCGATATCGACTTCGGCGCAAACGGCCTGTTCGACGACGGCAGCCCCGGCAGTATGGGCACCGAAATCTTTCTGCTGGACTACGACACCGCCGAACTTATCGAGACCTCGGCGGGCGCGTTCGACCCCGACCTCGGTGGCGAGGGCAGCACCAGCAACTTCGACGCCTATATCGATACCACCCTGCCCGATGCCGGAACCTACGTCCTAGCCGTGGGCGAGTTCGATAGCGGCGTCTCCAACTCGACCACTTTCGAGCCCGTTATCGGCGAACCGACGCGCCTGGGCGGAACCTACGTGGCGCAGCTCTCAATCGAAGCGCCGGGTACGCCAAATCTAGAGCCGAGCGAGGCGATCGCGCCGGGAATCTTTAACCCGAACTTTGGCGATAGCAGCGCCATCTTTTCCCTCAGTCGCGATGCCGGGCGCGGGGGCGATATTGCGATCGATTCCACCAATATCACCGTCGCCAACGGTGGCGAACTCTCGGCAGTGGCCTTCGCTGGGGGCGACAGCGGTAACGTGGCGCTAACCGCCACCGACCTGCTTCGCATCGACGACGGCAACGCCCTGGTCTCGACGCAGACGCGCGGCGCGGGGCGGGCGGGCGATATCTCGCTGACGGCGGCGCAGCTCGATATCCTCGGTGCGGCGCGCGTGGATTCCAGCACGTTCGGCACGGGTGACAGCGGCGAAATTACTGTCACGGCGAGCGGGGCACTGACGATCGACTCGCGCGGCGGCGAGCGCACGGCCACGGGAATTTTTAATGAGGTGAAGGAGCAGGCGATCGCCAACGGTGGCGACATCATTATTCGCGCCGAAGCGATCGTCGTGCGATCGGCGAAGCTCTCCGGCACGATGCGTGGCATCGGCGACTCAGGCGATTTAATTTTGGAGGCGAGCACGAGCCTGAGCCTGGAAGACGGCAGCGATCTGGACGTGGAGGTGAACAGTCAGGCGGTGGGTAACGGCGGCAATATCGTCCTGCGCGCGCCAACGATCCGCATCGCCGACGGGACGGAAATCGAAGCGGAAATCGACGGCGAAGGTGTCGTCGGCACAGTCAATATTGTCGCGAGCGATCGCGTCGAGATCGCGGGCGGCCAGATCCAGGTAGAGATCGACGAGCGCGGGCGCGGCACCAGCGGCTCGCTATTTATCTCCGCGCCGGTGGTCTCGCTAACCGACGAAGCTCTGCTCGAAGCCAAGCTCGACGACGATGCGGTGGGGACGGGCGGCACGATCGCGATCGTCGCGGACTTTGTGGAAATCCTCAACAGCGACCTAGCTCTCGATGCCGACAGCGGCGCGATCGGCGACAGCGGCGATTTGCGAATCGAAGCGATCGCGATCGTTCTGGGCGAAGGCGCGACAATCTCCACCAGCACCAACGGTACGGGCAACGCGGGCGTTACGGAACTCATCGCCAGCGAGTCGATCGCCATCGACAACAGCCGCATCTCCGGCGCAGTAGAGGCGGACGCGATCGGCGACGGCGGACAGATCCGCATCGTTGCGCCCAGACTCAGCCTAACGGGCGGCGCGATCGTCGGAACCCAAACCGAAGGCGACGGACGCGGTGGCACCATTGCTCTCGAAGTTGGCGACCTGAGCGTCACTGGCGGCTCGCAGATTTCTGCTTCGACCTTTGGCGATCGCGCCGGGGGCGACATCACGATCGTGGCGACTGGAAACGTCTCGCTGTCCGGCGTCTCTGAAGTGGAAGATCCGACGGCCAGCGCGATCGCCGCCGATGCTCTTGGCACGGGCGATGCAGGTTCCGTCTCGCTGAGCGCCCAGCGCCTGGAAGTCAGCAACGGCGGCGCGCTGCGGGTCGATAGCGACCTCGCAGGACTGGGCGGCAACCTGGCGATCGACGCACCCGACGTCCGCCTCAGCGCCGCAAGCCTGACCGCTAACGCCGCTGAAGGCGATCGCGCCAATATCTCGATCGCGAGCCAAGATTTGCGCCTGGCCGACGCGACGACGATCGCCACCAACGCCACGGGAAATGCCACCGGCGGCAATATCACCATCGACACCGGCACCCTCGTCGCTTTGCAAAACAGCGATATCACCGCCAACGCCACCGACAGCTTTGGCGGACAGATCGCGATCGACGCCGTTGGCGTCTTCGGTACAGCCTTCCGTCCGGCGCTGACACCCGAAAGCGATATCACCGCCACCTCAGCGCTGGGCGCGACCTTTAGCGGCACAGTGACGATCGCGACGCCGGACGTGGACGCCACGGCAGGACTGGTGGACTTACCCGCTGAGTTCGTCGATTCGAGCGCGATCGTGGCCCAAAGCTGCGCGGTAGGCGGCGGCTCGTTTGCCGTTACGGGTCGAGCGGGCCTACCGGAAACACCCGATGGCGGCCTCGCTTTCATCGTGCCCAGCTACGAAGTACAGCAACTGCCAAGTCGAGCGATGTCGCAGCCCGGAGCGCCAGTAGTAGCGGTGGAAACGCGAGCGCGAGAGGCATCGGGATGGGCGAGATTAGCGTCGGGAGCGGTGGTTTTGGCCAGCGATCGGGCGCATACCTCCCAAACGCCGCGCTCCTGCGATCGGACTCAATCGGGCTACAGCGACGGCGCGCGCGCACCCACGCCACCAAATGGCGCTTGAGGCGCAGCCGCCACCGGCGCTTTCGTCGGCAACTCGGCGCGATACAGGCGGTTGGTAATCAGCTCGCCTGGTGAAATCCAACCGCGCAGCAGATAGTAAACAGAATGAAAGAATTCATCGATAACCACCGTTGAAAACTCCAGACCTTCAACGCTCGGGATCAGCTCGTGAACCTGAGGAAGCAAGAAATCGACGCCCGTGACGGGCTGCACGGTGCGGTAAGCCGCCGGACTGGGAGTAACGGTCATGTCGAACTCCTGAAACGTCTCCAGCGCGCGCTCTGCCGATAGTGCAGTGGAGACTAATATAATGTCCTTCTCAATACCGAATCTGTCCATCAATGCGGCGACGTTGCGGGCGCTACTGTGAATACCGCGACCCTTTTTATCAACAATGATGTCGCCTGTCGAAACACCGAGATCTATCAAAGCACGGTTGATGGCTTGCCCTTCGTTGGGGGCAATATCCGAGACGGTGTAGTCATAGCGAGGCCCGGCGCTGACAATAATGCGAGGCGCTGCGCCTCCGAAGTAGAGATCGCGAGTGTGGAGAACGAGATCGCTACCCTCTGCGAGGCTCGTATCGCTGCGTTGGGTAGGGTAGGAGTCGTTGCCCTGCCAGCCCAGAAGCACGATCGCCTCAGGAGTGCCAGGGGGAAAGCGAACCCCTTGTTCCTGATACTTGAAGGCGTCGCGCTCGAAGATGGTCTGGGACACAATGCGCGGCACGTAGGGCAAGCTCGTGACGAGCAGGAATATCGAGAATGTGACCAAACGCTTCTTGACGGCGGGCGAACCGAGATCTCCCCTCAGGATATTCAGCAGGATGATGATAAACAGCCCGAGAGGTTTGAACGGCAGTGAGAGAATCTGGGCCAGGTCGAACGTCAAACTGTCCGGAGGCGGGAAAAATACGAGCAGAAGAAATATGGTCGCGATCGTGTAGCCGATGTAGATGAGGTATTTCTTTGGAAAGAAGAGAGTAACTAGATAGCTGAACCCGATGAAGATAGCAGCCCAAAGAAGAAAACGCGTCAGAATCAAAAACATAGCTGCCTGAGGTGATGTCGAACGCCGGTCGGCGCGCTGAAGTCTCGATCGACAGGGTGCACCCCGAAGGGTGCGATCCACGATTACTGGGCGAGTGTTGCCTCGGTACATTATGACAAAGGCTTGCCGTTCTCCGAAGAGGGGGGCCGATCGCGAGAGTAGATTCGGGAGCGCGGTCGTATAGATAGATAATCGCGTCCCAATCGCAAAATTTTCGCCGATTTTGCCCCTCGAGCTTCGATCGAATTTTGACTTTCAAACAATGGCGGTGACGCGAATGTCGCATCTTGCAACGATCGCCGGTTACACCGCGTAGCGATCGCCCACCGCGATCGCCCCGCCTTTTACGACCCGCGCGATAACGCCCGTGTCGGTGTGGCGGAAGTTGCGCTTGAGCAGCGGCAGCAGCGGCAGGTCGCGCTCGCCGCTGTCGGGACAGACTTCAATATTGATGCAGCGCTGGATGCGCTCGATCGGCTCGAACTCGACTTCGCCGCAGCGCCAGGTTTTACCGATCCAGCCGAACTCTTCCCAGGGGGTCGCGGTTTCGACGACCAGATTCGGACGAAAGCGACGCGGATCGACGGGTTGTTCGCTCAGCTTTTCTAGCGCTGCTAGGGTGGCCGTGCCGATTAGCGAAACCTGACCGTGGAGACGATCGCGAAAGGTCGTGGTTTCCGACGGCTGGCCGACGAGGGTCAGCGGCGCGAGTTTCGGGTGGCGCGCGCCGGGTGAGGGTTTGCAGCCACGGAGAAACTCGGCGAACCACTGCCCGATCGCCTCGCGCTCTCGATCGACGTGGGCCTCAATTTCGAGCTTGCCGTCGCGCTCGACGGTCAGGGTCTGCGCTGCGCGATCGTAGGTGCAGTGCAGTCTGGCTAAATCCGGCCAATCGTTCTGCACCGCGAAGTAGCGCTTCGAGAGCCAGGGTAGATCCGGCGCGGGCTTGCGTTTGCCGTCGTCGAACATCAGCGCAAAGACGCGATCGCCTTGCATCCCCCATTCGGCGGTGAATTGGGCGCGCTCCGGCTCGGCGGGCGTCAGCCCTTTGACGGGGTGGCAAAACAGGCGGCGGACGATCGGTTCGATCGCTGGTGCGGTTTCCGCCGGGTTCGGGGTCGGCATCGCTGTAGCCTCGTGGACACTCTGAACGGCAGGCGCGCGAGAATCGGTGCGCGCTACTCCCCTAAACAAGCGCAGATTTTCAAATGGCAACGGCGATCGCAATAAAACTCAACCGCGACTCCGCTCGAGCGGATTCGGCCAGACAAACAATATCCCGCGTGCGGTTAGGAAGGTTTGTGGAAAAGATCGGGCTTCTGAAAAAGTTGCGCGGTGGGTTTCGCCTACAGCTCGTCTTGAAAATCCACCAGCAGCTCTAGCAAGTCGGTCTGGACGGCGCGGGGGATCAAGTCGCGCAGCGGTACGGTCGTGCGATCGCCCCCCAGCGAAATCGCCATCTGCCGCAACACCGACTCCACCTTGGCTTCATCGATCGAGCGGTCTTCCAGATCGGGAAAAAAAGCTTCGGCCAGTGGAACGTCCAGCTTGGCGTCGCCCAGGTACAGATGCCATTTGGCCACGTCGATATAAATTTTGTCGGCGATCGCGGCGGCGAGCGTTTCGATTTGGCGAGTCGATGCAGACATAGTCGTGGGGAATGGGTTGGACTTTGGCTCGCTCTCAGGTTAACGAGTTTTTCTCGGCTCGCGTGCAAGCAGTGTAGACCCAGTTTCCAAAACCTCAGAAGTCTATGGGACTCGTGGAACGCTCTTGCAGAGGCTCCGGCGGATTTCGGAGGATTTCGGAAGGCGCGAGGATCGGAAGGCCGTACTCCGATCGCCAACCCAGACGCTTGCCGACTCTGTTTTACTGTTCGTATCGTGCGCTGCGCTTGTCTGTTTGGCGAGCAACGCACACGTCAGGGGTCGTTGCGATCCGTGCATAGCCGCTTCACCGCCCGCGCGTCGATTCGCTCTAACCCCGTTCCTCACAACAATCCGACTTTTCGACAATGCCCATGCGAACGCCACCGTCTGCGCGCCTCGCGACCCTTCAATCTTTCCTCAAGGCCAACCTCAAGCGCTGGTCGAACCGCGCGATCGGGCTCTGCCTCTGCCTCTCGGTCGGGCTGAACGTTATCGGGATGCGCGCCAGTGAAGCCGCCCCCAACGCCCCTGCCGAGGTAGAAGCGCCCGCGATCGCCCAGGCCGCACCCGCTGCGCCTGCCACACCCAGCAGCTTCGTCACCGCCGCCGTCGAGCGAGTCGGCCCCGCCGTCGTTCGCATCGACACCGAGCGCACCGTGACCCGCAGCGCCGACCCGTTCCTCGACGACCCGTTTTTCCGTCAGTTCTTCGGCGATCGAATGCCGACGATGCCCCGCGAGCGTCGCCAGCGCGGCCAGGGTTCGGGCTTTATCATCGATCGCTCCGGTACGATTTTGACGAACGCTCACGTCGTCGATCGCGCCGATCGCGTCACCATCACGCTCAAAGACGGTCGCGAGTTTGAAGGCGAGGTCAAGGGCGCAGATAGCGTCACCGACCTGGCCGTCGTCAAGATTTCGGCCAACACCGACAACTTGCCCGTCGCGAACCTGGGCAACAGCGACAGCGTCCGCGTCGGCGACTGGGCGATCGCCGTCGGCAACCCCCTCGGCCTCGACAACACCGTCACTCTCGGGATCGTCAGCACCCTGAAGCGCTCCAGCGCCCAGGCGGGCATCCCCGAGAAGCGCCTCGACTTTATCCAAACCGACGCCGCCATTAATCCCGGTAACTCCGGCGGCCCGCTGCTCGACGCCGAAGGCAACGTGATCGGCATCAACACCGCGATCCGTGCCGACGCGATGGGCATCGGCTTTGCGATTCCGATCGACACCGTTAAGGCCGTTAAAGACCAGCTCGCGCGCGGCGAAACCGTCGATCACCCGTTTATCGGCATCCAAATGCGCTCGATTACCGCTGACGACGCCCGCCGCAACAACAGCGACCCGAACGCGGCGATCGTCCTGCCGGAAGTCGATGGCGTCTTGATCGTCGGCGTCGTGCCCGATACGCCATCGGTTGAAGCGGGCTTGCGCCGAGGCGATGTCATCGTCAAAATCGATCGCCAGACGATCGACAGCGCCGAAGACGTACAGCGCATCGTCGAAGACAGCGAAGTCGGCCAAACCCTACGATTCGAGGTCAAACGCGGCAACCGCACGCTCAACCTCTCGGTCGTGACCGGCACGCTGCAAGAGCGCTCCTAAGCCCGCAGATCGCTCGCAGCCCGACACCCAAACGTTTGGCGATGAAGCTCAGCACCCGCAGCCGCTACAGCATCAAAGCCCTGCTCGAGCTGAGCCTACAGGCGGACGGCGCGCCCCTGTCCGTCCGGACGATCGCCAAACGCCAGGAGATCCCCGCTCCCTACCTGGAAAAGCTGCTGATTTCACTGCGCCGCGCCGCGATCGTCGAGTCGGTGCGCGGCGCACAGGGGGGCTACCGGCTGGCGCGCGAGCCCGATGCGATCTTGCTCGGCCAGATCCTTGCCGCCGTCGGTGAAACCATCGAGCTGCCCGAGCCCGCCGTCGATAAGCCCGATCGCGCCGAAGACTGGGCGATCGCCTGTTTGCGCCGACGATTACGCCGTAAACTCGACGAAGCACTCTACACCGTCTCACTCGCCGAGCTGTACTACGATTTCCGAAGCTGGCAAGCCGCCCAGGGCGACCTCGGGAATTTCCTCATTTGACGCGCTCGCCAAGGCATCTCGGAAGCTGGGGACGGTTGGGGACTGTACTGGGGACTGTAACCGTGAAAGTTGTCGAAATCCTGTCCGCCGAAGAAATCAACCGCACCCTCGTCCGCCTCGCGTCACAAATTCTGGAGTCGGCGGGCAACCCCGATCGCCTCGCGCTGCTGGGCATCCACACGCGCGGCGTGCCGATGGCGCAAGAAATCGCCGATCGCATCGAAACCCTAGAAGGCATCCGCGTCCCCGTCGGCTCGATCGATATCACCTTCTACCGCGACGATCTCGATCGCATCGGCGTCCGCACCCCCGAAAAAACCGACATTCCTTTCGATTTGAGCGATCGGCGCGTCATCCTTATCGACGATGTGATCTACACCGGGCGCACGATCCGCGCGGCCCTCAACGCCGTCCACGAATACGGTCGCCCCGAGCTAGTCTGGCTCGCCGTTCTGGTCGATCGCGGCCACCGCCAGCTTCCCATCCACCCCAACTTTATCGGCAAGCACCTGCCTACTGCCAAAGACGAGAAAGTCAAGGTCTACGTCAAAGGACAGGACGGTCGCGACGGCGTCGAGCTGATCTCGCCCCAGAACTGAATTCTCCAAAAGAACCGCTCTCCCGGAAACCGGCGCGCCCGATCGCGCCCCCGTTGCCAATGCGCCGAGCAAGACGCAGCGAGAGCTGATATATTCCGAAGACCGTTCGCCCGCCCGACCGTTATCCGAGCATCGTTTACGCATCCATGCTGCTGTTTCGCCTTCGCAATCCTTGGTTTTGGTCGATCGCCCTGCTCGGGATCGCGCTCGATCGCCTGACGAAAATCTGGGTCGTCTCTGTCTTCGAGATGTTCGAGTCCTGGCCGATCGTCGATGGCGTCTTTCACTTCACCTACGTCACCAACACCGGCGCAGCTTTTAGCCTATTTGCCGGTAGCGGCTGGCTGAAGTGGCTCTCGCTAATCGTCAGCCTCGGGCTCGCGTACTTCGGCCTAACGGCGAAGCGGCTGCGACGGCTAGAGCAAATTGCCTACGGCGCGATTCTAAGCGGCGCGGTCGGCAACGGTATCGACCGCTTTCTGCGCGGCGAGGTGGTCGATTTCCTCGACTTCCGGCTGATTCGCTTCCCGATTTTCAATATTGCCGACGTGGCAATTAATATCGGCATTTTCTGCCTGGTCGTTATCGCGATCGACCCGCCCCAGCTCAAGCGCTTCCAAGACTCCGACAAGTAGAAGCGCCACCAGAGAAGGCCGCAACCTCAGAAGTCCGACCTCTCGGAGAAGTCGAACTTCTCACTAACCGCGAAAGAGACCGGCTCCCAGCAGCCGACGGAAACCTACGCCCCCATCGCTTCCTGCACCTTGGTGTAGCGCTGCGCCACGTAGCCAAAGCCGCGAATCGTAATAATTAGCTCCGGGTTCTTCGGGTCGTCCTCGATTTTGGCGCGCAGGCGCGCCACATATACATCGATCACGCGCAGATCGGACTGGCGGCTGGGCGCATAACCCCACAGCTGCTCGAGGATCTCCGCCCGCGACACCGCTTCGCCCGCCTGCTCGAACAGCAGCTCCAGCAGCTTGAATTCGGTGTAAGTCAGCCAAATGCGGCGCTCGTTCTTGTATACCTGCTGGCGGTTGGTATCGATCTGCAACTGGCCGACGCGCATCGTCCCTGGGGGCGTGCTCGACAGCGCCGAGGAGTCCTTCGTACGGCGCAAGATCGTCGCGATGCGCGCCTCGAGTTCGCGCGGCGAAAAGGGCTTGGTGATATAGTCATCCGCACCCGCCTCCAGCCCCAGGATGCGCTCCTTAATTTCCGAAAGTGCTGAAAGGATCACGATCGGGACGCGGTAGCGCTCGCGGAGCTGCCGACATACCTCATAGCCGCTGATATCGGGCAGGACGGCATCGAGAACGACCAAATCTGGCGTTTTTTGCTCGACCAGCTCTAGGGCCGTTCTTCCTTCGTGGGTCACGATCGCCCTGTATCCAGCCATCGGCAGACGGATTTCGAGCATCTGGCAGACGGCACGGTCGCTATCTACGACCAGGATTGTTTCCTTTCCCTTCTTTAAGTTTTTGCTCATCTTCGCAGAGAATTTAGGCGGTTTCTAAAACAGTTTCGGGAATCAATCGAAGCGCAGGAGTTTCGGCCTCAACGAACGAAATCCAAATCTCTCTTCCCTACGGTTAAGCAGATATATTACGGACTTTACCATTTGTAACATAAAACGTCAAGACTCGACGATGCAGGCTTTCTGGGCGTTCTGAATGGGCGAGAAATCCAGAAAGATTTAAGGTTTTGTCGAGGCCCTCAACCTTGGCGGGCAGCGATCGGAGGGCGACTGGGATCGGCGATTTTTCTCGTTAAAAAGCCTCCGTAAACTTCGGTAAGTTCTAACATTTAGAAGACCCAAAAGTAGCGAAGTCGGCTCCTTATTTAGGCTCGACTTTGAGATTAGCTTCGCAACCTGCGCCCAGGCGCGGCGAAAGACCTCGCGGAAAGCTTTGCCGAAGACCTCACTGGAAAACCTTGCGGAAAAATTTTACAGAAGTCCGCAGCTAGTTTGGCTGCAAACTCAGCCACAAATTTAGTCGCAACTTCAGCAGCGCCGATACAGCGTACCGCCATCGAGCCGCGTCACGTAGTCCAGCAGCTCTAACTGAGATAGTGCCGCCAGTACCTCGCCGCCGCCAAGCCCCGAAGCCGCAGCAATGCCATCGACTGAAATCGGCTCTGTGGTGACGCAAGCGAGCGCGCGCTGCAGCGGCTCGGCCAAATCTGTCGGAATCGGTGCGACTTTCGGGGCTGGCGGCGCGCCGCCAGCATCCGGGCTAGCGGACAGGTTGGCGGGCTGACGGGTTAATGGGGCATCGAGCCCGGGCAGCCCCTCCAGCGCCTCGATCAAGAAGGCCGCGCTGGGAACGAGCTGCGCCGTGCCGCTGGCGATTAACTGATTGCTGCCTGCAAACTGCGGATCGAACATCTCGCCGGGAACCACAAAGGTTTCGCGACCGTATTCGATCGACAGCCGACCGGCAATTCGCGCGCCCGATCGCTCCGGAGCTTCGATAACGACCGTGGCGCGGCAGAGTCCGGCAATGATGCGATTGCGAGCCGGAAAGTTCGACCCGCGTGGCGCGGTTTGCGCTGGATATTCGCTCAGAATCAACCCCCGATCGCGAATCGTCTCGTAAAGCCTCAGGTTCGAGCGCGGATAGGCAATATCGACGCCCGTGCCGAACACCGCGATCGTCCGCCCGCCCAGGTTCAGGCAGGTTTGGTGGGCGATCGAGTCGATGCCCGCCGCCATCCCCGAGACGATCGTGTAGCCCCGCTCGACGAGTGCCTTAACGAGCTGCCGCGCCGCCCGTTCGCCGTAGCCGTTGCGCTTGGGTGAGCGCGTCCCGACGATCGCCACGCAGGCCGCGCGCCCGGTCAGGTCGTCGGCGTTCGGCTCGCCCAGGTAGTGCAAAATCGGCGGCGGCTCCGGGCACTCGCGCAGCAGCGTCGGGTAGTCCGCCTCGCCCAGTGCCCAGAAGTTCGGGTTCGCTTTGCCGTAGTCGGCGTAGAGTTTGTGGGGATCTTTGGCGGCGCGCTGCTCGGCGATCGCAGCGACGGTCTTTTTCCCAAATCCGTCGATTTCTTCTAGCTCGGCGGAGCTGGCGCTCCAGGCGGTTTCCAGCGAGCCGAAGCGATCGCGCAGCGCCAGCAAGCCTTTGAGGCCGATGCCGCGCAGGCTCTTCCAGGCCAGCCAGTAGATGCGCTCGGTCGTGTCGGTCGCTCCAGTCATCATGCTTCGGACGTGCCCGCTTCGGACGTGCCCGTTTCGGTTTCGCTCTCGATTTCGTCCTCGCCGATCGCAAAGCGATCGGTGTAGGCGTCGGGATTTTTTAGATAGTCGAACACGCTCTTATCCCCGATATCGTCCGCCAGATTTTGCGTCAGCTTGCGACTGGCGAACATCAGCAGCAGCACCGCCCAAATGCCCAGCAGCAGCTTCTCCATCGGCACGGAGAAAATGCCGACCATATGCCCGACGATCGCGATCGGCATCAGCGGCGTTAGAAACTTCGTCTCGGCGCGATCGAAGCAAAACCCTTCCTTAAATGCAATCCCCGTTAGCGCCGCAAATAAGCAGCCCACCGTCCAGAGATGCTCGGGGCGCGCGTAGATTTCGGCCACTAGCGGCGTCGCGGTCTGGGTTGTCAGGTCGAGCGAGGCCAAAAAGCCGATCAGCCAAAAAAGCTGGAGCAGTCGATGCAGCGGCCGCAGGTAAATATGAATCGTCAGCAGACTGACGCCGATGCCAACACCGAACGCAATCCAAAGCGGCGTCAGCCAGCCCAGCACCGCAGGCGTCGCCCCGATCGCCAGCACCAGCCCTGCCCCGATCGCGAAACTCAGCGCCGCGACGACCAGCCCCGCCCGGTACAGCCGCACTTCCAGGCGATCGCGCGGCGTAATCGTATATTCCCCAAACTGTCCGAACAGAATCGGCGTATCGAGCGTAGGTTCGAGTTCGGTCATGATTGCTGCAATTAAACGCTAAACCGCCAAATCAAGAATCGTTCCCACGCTCCGCGTGGACAACGCAATCCTCAGACGCTCTGCGTCGTAAGGATATTTGAGACCACAGAGGCTACGGCAACCGCCGCTGGCGACCGTCCGGCAGCTCCAGCGACAGCCCTCGCGCCCAACGCCGATCGAACTCCGCTTCTAGCGCCTCGCTCGCATCGATCGTCTGCCGCAGCCAGTCGCGCTCGATCGTCAGCCGCTCGCGATCGCGCAGTTGCCAGTCGATCTCGCTAGCGCGCAGCCGCTGCGTCACGTCGTACAAACACACCGCCACGCTCACCGACAGATTGAAACTCTCGCTAAAGCCACACATCGGTATTTTGACACGGCGATCGACCCGCGCCAGCGCCTCGTCCGACAGGCCCAGTAGCTCCGTGCCGAACAGCAGCGCCACCGGACGATCGAGCGGCAAATCGCGCAGCTCTAGATCGGTATGGGGCGTGGTGGCCGCAACCGCGTAGCCCCGAGCTTTAAGGCGGTCGATGCAGGCGATCGTATTGTCGTGGGTGCAGGCCGCGAGGCGCTCCTCTACCCGCAGATCGGCCTCGATCGGCACGTCGTTATGGCGATGCAGCGTCAGCCAGCGGTCAGCTCCGATCGTCACCTCGTGATTCGGATCGAACTCGGCCTTATTTTCGATAACGTGCACGTCCTGAATTCCAAACGCATCGCAGTTTCGCAGCACGGCGCTGGCGTTATGGGGCTTGTGAACGTCTTCAAGGGCGACGACCACGTGGCGCGTGCGCTGCTCCACGTTTGCAGAAATCTTGGCAGCGCGATCGTCGGTGACAAACTGGCGCAAGTACGGAACTAAGGCAGCGAGGCGCTCGAGATCGTCGGGCGAAAAAGAGTCGGCGGACACGGAAATAGCGCGTCTGAGGCGCGTCGAAGCAGAACGGTAGACACCGCAGCGGGCGGATTTCCCAGGTTATCAAGAGAGCGATATAATTGTTGCCGCACGTTTGGATTAGATATGCCAATACGTCGCGATCGCGTGAGTTTCGACGCCGCAAGCTGCGATCGCACGACCCGTTCCTAGACCTTCTCGACAGCCATGATTTCGCGCTTTACATCCCTTCGATCGCAGCTCGCCACCGCTCTGTTTGCCGCCGTCTTCGCGCTCGCCGCGATCGCCCTGCCCGTCAGCCCCGCCCTCGCCACCGGCATTTACGATCTGCCTTTCGTCAGCGCCGGAGACGACACCTGGACGATCGACGACGCCGACGTCCTCAGCCGCATCACCGAAAACAACCTCGCCGCCACCTCGAAAGAACTCCGCGACGAAACCGGCGTCGAGTTGCGCTACGTGGCCATCCGCCGCCTGGACTACGGCGAGACGATCGACAGCTTTGCCGACGGCCTGTTCGCCGCCTGGTTCTCCACGCCGGAAGCCAGCGCCAACCAAGTGCTCGTCGCCCTCGATGTCGTCACCAACAACGCCGCCGTACGCAAAGGCGAAGCCGTCGGCGAACTGCTCAGCACCGAAATCGCCGATAGCGTCGCCGAGACGACGATGGTGGCTCCGTTAATCGATGGCAATAAGTACAACCAAGCCTTTGGCGATGTCAGAGATCGTCTCATCGCCGTCATCTCCGGCCAAGAAGACCCCGGCGCGGTCAGCCTGGTCGCCGACATCGACATCGAAGGCAGCTTCGCCACCGCCGAAGAAACCGAAGCTTCGCGCAGCGACACGACCACCCTCGTGATCGTCCTGCTCGTACTGGCGACGGTGATCCCGATGGCCACCTACTACGTGCTTTACCTGTAGAACTCTCGCGAGTTACCGGGCGAACCGCGCCCCACGCGGCAAGCAGACTAACAATCCGAAAACATCGAAAGCCGTCGGTTTCTCTCACAGGAAGCCGACGGCTTTTTTCATGCTTCAGGTTAAAAACAACACTGGCACAAGAAACGTAAAAAACGCTACATCTATCGCAAGTTTACTCTGATTTACGCTATGAGTAGCGGACTTTGTGTTGTAAACCGCGATTTTGCAACTAGACTGGTAACGCAATCTAGACATGTCGGTCTATGCAGTCAACTCTTGCGGCAACGTCAGTCCCCAATGCCTCCGCGATCGCGACCGCGACGGCGATCGAGGTCATCCGACGCGACGGGACGATCGCCCCCCTCGACGTTACGAAGATTCGCAAAGTCGTGAACTGGGCGTGCGACAGGCTCGACGCCAACGCGATCGAACTCGAAGCCGGGCTGACCACCCGCCTGCGATCGGGCGTCACCACGCGCGAGATTCAAGACAACCTAATCGACTGCGCCCTGGGGATGTGCAGCCCCTCCGAGCCGGACTGGCGCTACGTAGCCGGTCGCCTGCATATCTGGAGCCTCTGGAAAGACACCCTCGTCCGTCGCGGCTACCAGTACGGCGACTACGCCCGCACGGTACGCGAGAAGCTGGCCGCCGGAGAGTACGACGCGCGCATGACGGCCTACTCACCCACGGAGCTGAAAACCGCCGGAAGCTGGATCGTCCCCGCCTGGGACATGGACTACGACTACGCCGGGGCGGTGCTGCTCACCAAGCGCTACCTGCTCGACGACGAGCTACCCCAGGAGGCGCTACTGACCTGCGCGCTGCTGCTCGCCACGCCGGAAGCCCCAGAAGATCGCCTGCCCTGGGCGCGGCGGTTCTACGAGGCGATCGCCCAGCGCAAGCTTTCGCTGGCGACGCCGATCCTGGCCAACCTGCGCGTCCCCGGCGGCTCGCTCTCGTCGTGCTTTATCACCAGCATGGACGACGACCTGGAGAGTATCTTCGGCACGATCTCCGACACCGCCCGCATCTCGAAAAACGGCGGTGGCGTTGGCGTTAACGTCAGTCGCATTCGCGCCACGGGTAGCTGGGTGATGGGCAAGGCCAATGCTTCGGGCGGCACGATCCCTTGGACGAAGCTGCTCAACGACACCGCGATCGCCGTCAATCAGGGCGGACGCCGCGCCGGAGCCGTCACCGTCAGCCTCGACGTTTGGCATCTGGACGTGCCGGAATTCCTGGAGTGCCAGACCGAAAACGGCGACCAGCGCCGCAAAGCGTACGACATCTTCCCGCAGCTCGTCGTCACCGACGAATTTATGCGCCGCGTCGAGCGCGCCGAGACGTGGACGCTCGTCGATCCCTACGAAGTCCGCACGAAGCTGGGCATCGAGCTAGCCGAACTCTGGGGCGACAAATTCGAGGTCGCCTACGCCGAAATCGAGTCCCACCTCGGCGACACCATCCAGCTCTACAAAAAAATAGACGCGCGCGATCTGTTCAAAGAAATCATGAAATCCCAGGTGGAAACCGGGATGCCCTACCTTTGGTTCAAGGACACTGCCAACCGCACCAACCCCAACCAGCACGAAGGCTACATCCCTGGCGGCAACCTCTGCCAGGAGTCCTGGTCGAATGTTAAGCCCGGTGAAGAGGCACACGTCTGCAATTTGACATCGCTCAACCTCGCGAATATCGATGAGTCCGAGCTAGGCGATGCCTGCGAACTTTCGGTGCGCTTGCTCGACAATACGATCGAACTGACCGAAACGCCTTTCCAAGCCAGCACCACCCACAACGCCAAATACCGCACGATCGGCGTCGGTGCGATGGGCCTTGCCGACTGGCTCGCCAAGCGCCGCCTGACCTATAAAGACCTCGATCGTATCGATACGCTCTTCGAGGACATCGGCTACCACTGCACCCGCACTTCGATGGAGCTCGCCAAAACGCGCGGTGCGTATCCGGCCTTTGAAGGCAGCGAGTGGAGCAAGGGCCACTTGATCGGCGCGAAGCCGCTGAGCTGGTACGCCGAGAACCTCGAGGCCGATCGCCTCGATCGCTGGGCGCAGCTCTCGCGCGATATCCAGCAGTTCGGCATTCGCAACTCCCACATCACCGCGATCGCGCCGAACACCTCGTCATCGCTCGTCCAGGGCTGCACCGCCAGCATTTTGCCCACCTACAGCCGCTTCTTTTACGACAAGTGGGCGAAGGGAACCGTACCGATCGCGCCGCCGTTTATTAAAGACTGCTTCTGGTTCTACCACGAGAACAAATCGATCGAGCAGACGCAAATCGTCAAGGCCGTCGCGACGATGCAAAAGTGGATCGATACCGGCATCTCGATGGAGCTAATCTTCAATCTCAACGCGGGCGTTTATTTCCCCAACGAACCGGAGCGATCGCTGAAAGCGAAGGATATTTTCGAGACGCTCGTTTTGGCCTGGAAGCAGGGCTGTAAAGCGATTTACTACATTCGCACCGTCCAGCGCGACGACTTTAAAGAAGGCGCGGGCGAGGGCTGCGTTTCCTGCGCGAATTAGGCGGCTTTCGTGACTTAGAAACGCTTGTGCTCGCTCGGCAGACGGCAGATCGCAAGCGTTTTCAAGCCCCGCTCCCCGAACTTTCAAAACATCGCGATCGCGGTGAAAGCAGCAACACTCGATCGCGATTGGTACTTTCAGTAAACGAGACGTCCGAGTAAACCCACGAGTAAATCCAAGCAACCCTCAGGTAAAAGATGGTTTATACACCGATTAAGCGCCCGTCGAAAATGCCGGTCAATCCGATTTTTAATCCGGATGGCAATGACGATACTCTGAACCGGACAATTTGGTTTGGCGAAACGACAAACCTCATGCAGCTCAATGACGTTCGCTACTCTTGGGCGGTGGGTTTGTACAAACAGATGAGAGAGAACTTCTGGATTCCAGAAAAATTAGACATCACCCAAGACGTTACGGACTATGGAAATCTAACGCCCGATGAGCGCCGCGCGTTTGACGGGATTTTGAGCTATCTAACGTTCCTCGACTCCGTCCAAACTTGCAATATTCCCCACCTGAAAAGCAGCGTCACCGCACCGGAAGTATCGCTGTGCATGTCCGAGCAAATCAGCCAGGAGGGCATGCACAATCAGTCGTATCAATACATGATCGAAACGATCGTGCCGTCAGAACGCCGCTCGAACGTTTACGAGTTTTGGCGCACCGATAAAGTGCTACGCGATCGCTGTAAGTTTATCGCCAGCTTGTACCAAGACTATATCGACAATCCGACCTCGGAAAACTACTTTACGGCGCTGGTGGCAGACTACTTGCTAGAAGGCATGTACTTCTACAACGGGTTTATCTTTTTCTACAACTTAGCGTCGCGGATGCTGATGCCGGGAAGTGCGGATATCTTTAAGATGATCAACCGCGACGAACTCAGCCACGTGCGGCTTTACCAAAAGCTAATTCCCGAGGCGATGCGGACGTTTACCCACTCGAAGGATCGCGTCTACGAAATGTTCGACATGGCAGTGCAGCACGAGTGTAAGTGGACGAACCATATTGTCGGTGACAATATTCTCGGCATCACGGAAGGCAGCACCGAGCACTATACGAAGTACATGGCCAATATGCGCCTGCGGGCGATCGGCCTCGATCCGCTCTACGAAGGAGATATTTACAAAAAAAGCCCCTACGCCCACCTCGAACGTTTTTCGGATACGAAGTCGGCGGGCCATACGAAGGCGAACTTCTTCGAGGCTCAGGTGACGAGCTACATGATGTCGTCGGGGGTTGGTGGCTGGGACGAGTTTTAGCCGCGCGATCGTCGCTAAAAGCATCTCGAAATCGCGCCCGGCAACGATTAAAAAACAGCCCAAAGACAACTCAAGAACAAGCGCGCTCGCGGAGCAAAAACTCTCGGGCGGGTTTGTTTGTGTACTTTTTGTGCGGTGACAAACTTGAAGTCGGGCGGGCCTGACGCGCTACACCACCGAGGGCACTTTCTCGACGAGCCGATCGCCCTGGAACGGATGAATATTACTCGCCGACAGGCACACCCGCGCGCCGATCGGCAGCGCCGAGGCAGGCGGCGTACGCGCGTGGATCTTTTGGCCGGAGGGCGTTTCGATGCGGTAGCGGTGGCTGTGGCCGAGGAATTGCCGGTCGAGGATCGTGGCGCGGCCCGCATCGTCGGCGCGCATCGTCAAGTCTTCTTCACGAATGGCCAGCTCGTAGGTTTCGCCCTCGCGCGCGCCGCCGTCCGTTGCAGCAAACGTGCCAACTTCGGTTTCCCAGCCGGAATGGCCCCAGCGCGCGCTTAGGAAGTTCGCCTGACTGACGAACTCGGCCACAAAGCGCGATCGCGGCTGACAGTAAATTTCTTCGGGCGTGCCGAGCTGTTCGAGCTGGCCTTGACGCATCACGCCGATGTAGTCGGAGATCGTCATCGCCTCTTCGCGATCGTGGGTGACGAACACCGCCGTCGTGCCCGTTTCCCGCAGGACTTGGCGGATTTCGTAGCGCAAGTATTGGCGCACCTGTACGTCCAGGTTGCTGAGGGGCTCGTCGAGCAAAATCAGGTCGGGATTCGGGGCCAGGGCGCGGGCCAGAGCAACGCGCTGGCGCTGCCCGCCGGAAAGCTGGTGGGGGTAGCGCTTTTCGAGGCCGCTGAGGGCGACGAGTTCTAGCACTTCACCGATGCGCTGCTTCAGGGCTCGATCGCGCAGACCGGCCTGTTTGAGCCCGAAGCCGACGTTGCGCTCGACGCTCATATGCGGAAAGAGCGCGAACTCCTGGAACACCATTCCGAGGTGGCGGTGCTCGGGAGGGACGTGGGAGCCTTCGCCGGAGACGACGCGACCGGCCAGCGATATCGTGCCGCTATGGGGCTTCTCAAACCCGGCGATCAGCCGCAGCAGGGTGGTTTTGCCGCAACCCGACGGGCCGAGCAGCGATAGCGTAGAGCCCCGCGTCAGCGAAAGGTCGATCGAGTCCAGTGCCGGAACTGCGGCACTGCCAAAATATTTCGTGACTCGAGCGAGCCGGAGAATCTCATCGCTCATGTTGGGCGGAACGTTCCAGTGGCTGGGGCAGGCAAATTTCCATCTCAATCTATAGGCATTTGCAATAGGATGACAAGCTTTTCCCGATAGGTTAGACATGGCCGGTATTGTGTCTTCTGGATGCCCGCCAGATGCTCGCGATCGCTCCAGGCCGCTCCGCCAACCGGCAGGATTGCGCGCCCGCCCCGCCAGAGACCGACCGCAAATCCGCTGTGGTACATTGGATCGGCAAATTTGAATCGGTCGAATCGGTAAATTTCGCTCGCTGCGAGTTTGCCCACAGGATTTGCAACTGCGCCCGGTATTTTTGTCGCCGCCCTCAGAGGACAGCGCCTACCCACTGCACTATCGCGTTTTGCAAGTTAATGAGCCGCATTATTGTCGTTACGTCCGGAAAAGGTGGAGTCGGTAAAACGACCACGACGGCGAACCTGGGGATGGCGCTCGCCAAGCGGGGCAACAAGGTCATTTTGATCGATGCTGACTTCGGGCTACGCAACCTCGATTTGCTGCTGGGGCTGGAGAATCGCATCGTCTATACCGCTGTGGAGGTGCTAGCCGGTGAGTGCCGCCTCGACCAGGCGATCGTCCGCGACAAGCGCCAAAACACCCTGGCGCTGATGCCCGCCGCCCAGCACCGCCTCAAGGACGCGATTAAGCCCCGCCAGATGCGCCAGCTCGTCCTGGCGCTCGCCAAGAAATTTGACTACGTGGTCGTAGATTGTCCGGCGGGCATCGAGCAGGGTTTTCAAAACGCGATCGCGGCGGCCAAGGAAGCCGTCATTGTGACAACGCCGGAAATCGCCGCCGTTCGCGACGCCGATCGCGTGGTCGGCCTTCTCGAAGCCAGCGGCGTGCGTTCGATCCAGCTAATCGTCAACCGCCTGCGATCGCATATGGTCGCCGCCAACGACATGATGTCCGTCGAGGACGTGCAGGAGCTGCTGGCCGTTCCGCTGGTGGGCATCGTCCCCGACGACGAACAGGTGATCGTCTCCACCAACCGAGGCGAACCACTGGTGCTCGACGAAGAGCTATCGCTGGCCGGTCGAGCCTTCGACAATATCGCCCGCCGCCTCGAGGGTGAGTCGGTGGAGTTTATCGACCTGTCGCCGCCAGAGGAGACTTGGCTGACTCGTCTCAAAAATTTCTTGACCCAGCGTATCTTTTAGCGCCAGCGCGCAGCTCCCCCGATCTCGCCCGAATCGCCGCTTCCGACCGTTCGCCCTCAGCCTGTTATGTTCATGCACCTCATCGGACGCCTGTTTAACCGAAATCGCGAAGAGAGCAGCCGGGAGACCGTAAAGCAGCGCTTGCAGCTAACGATCGCCCACGATCGCGCGGCGCTGAGCCCGGCGACGATCGAGTCGATGCAAAAAGAGATCCTGGCGGTGGTGACGCGCTACGTCGAGATCGACACTGACAAGCTCAACTTCGCGCTCCGCAGCAGCGATCGCATGACCTCGCTGACCGCCGACCTGCCGATTCGCCGCATCCGCAAAACGCCACTGCCGGAAGGCGCGATCGAGCTAGATGACGATTCGCAACCTGATGAGGGTGAAGAAATCCTCTTCGATGAGGAAATCGACTTTAGCTTTGATGACGACGAGCCGGAAGCGGACGAGCCGGAAGTAGATGGCTCGGAAGCAGGCGAGCCGCAGGAAAAAAGCGCGGGCGAGGGTGGTGAAGTAGCTGCCGAGAGCCGCAAGAGCGATAGCGCGGCGGCGGAGGGCAGCGACTCGGACAGCTCGGAAGGTAAGGCTTAACGGCTAGCGCAGCTTCGGATCGAGGGCATCGCGCAGACCGTCACCCAGATAGTTGATGCTGAGAATCGTGAGGAAGACGGCGAGACCGGGAAAAAAGGCCAGGTAAGGCGCAGTCGTGATGTGGTTTTGCGCGTCGTAGAGCATTCGCCCCCAGGTCGGCACGTCGGGCGGAAAGCCGAGGCCGAGGAAGCTCAGGGTCGATTCGGTGACGATCGCCGTCCCCACCCCGAGCGTAGCGGCGACGATCACGGTGCCGATGACATTGGGCAGAATATGGATAAAAATCAGGCGCGGCGTCGAGGCTCCGAGCGCACGGGCGGCGGTGACGAAATCCATCGATCGCGTGGTCAGGAAACCCGCACGTACCAGACGCGCCACCGACATCCAGTTCAGCCCGCCGATCAGGGCAATCACGAGGATAAAGACGCTCCGTTCTGCGCCGACGATCGCGCTGAGGCTGTCGCGAAACAGATACGTCACCAGCAGCAGCAGCGGCAACTGCGGCAGGGATAGAAACAGATCGGTGACGCGCATCAGCACGGTATCGAGCCAGCCGCCGTAGAACCCGGCGATCGCGCCGATGCCCGTCCCGAGGCCGACCGCTACGGCCATCGCTGCCAGGCCGACGGCCAGCGAGATGCGCCCGCCGGTTAGCAGCCGCGCGAGCTGGTCTTGTCCGAGGTCGTTGGTGCCGCAGGGGTGCGCCCAGGACGGCGGCAGGCTGGCGCGGGCGAAGTCGATTTCGGTGGGGGAGACGCGATAGACCAGGGGGCCGATCGCGACGGCAATCGCGATGCAAGCCAAAACGATCACGCCCGCTGCGGCGAGGCGATCGCGCTTCAGGCGCTGCCAAATGTCACGCCAAAGGCCGCGCGGGGTTTCGGAACCGGTGAGGGGTGCGGGGGAAACGGGCGCGGGCATGGGTTGTCTGGGCTATGGGCGATCGCGGGTGTGGTGCGGGCGATCGGGTGGTGGCTGGAAGAGGAAACAAACTAGGGGCGGATTGACTAGCACAGACAGACCGCGCCCTAGCGGTAATAAAACTGAAAGCCGCTTACATATTAATGCGATTTTGCGAGAATGCAGCATCGCGCGCCGTTTTTTGCTGGGTGGCCGCAAAAAAGGAAAGCGCGGTGCCGATCTGAGCGATCGGCGGCCGCGCTTGAGAGTGATGGGCTCGATCGCCGGGTCTGTTGCCGGACCGGCGATCGAAATACACTAGAGCTAGTGCACTGCCTACACGCTGAACTCGGTGAGCGAACCCGGTGCAAAGAGCACGTTGTTCTGCGGTGAGGTCGAAGTACCTGGTGCAGCGGGGCCACCAGCGATGTTGATGTTGCCCGCAGCCGGTGCAGCCGCCGTACCGGCGATTGCTTTGGTCAGCGTGACACCCCAGTAGTTGTTTGTCGCATCGATTAGCGCGTTGGCCGCAGGCGTCCAATCGACCAGCAGGCCGATACCACCGGCAGAATGTGTTGCCGTATTGTTGGTGTCGAGGTTGTTGCCCGTTACGGCGATAACATTGGTATTTGCTGCTGCCGCCGTTGCAACCGCACCATCAACCAGAACACCCGCCAGGTTATTGGTGTTCAAATCGTTACCCGTAATCGAGAATGCGTTGGCGGCGTAGTTCACGTTGCCGGTATTGATTGCAATCCCAGCTTCTGTCGCCGCATTCGCAGTATTTGTGCTGGAGACCGCGTTACCAGAAATCGTCACATTGCCTGTCGTAATCGCAAGCTGACCGTCAACATAGATACCTGACTGATTGACTGTCGAGAGCGTGTTGCGGCTAATAAGAACTGTGCCAGGTGTCGCATCAACGGAGACGTCGATACCGCGACCAGCAGTGACGTTCTCGATCGAGTTGCTGCTAATCGTCAGATTCGCAACCGGGTTGGTCACGCTGATCGCGTCGATGGTCGTACCCGTGCCGCGAACATCCTCAAAAGTGTTTTGAGTAACGGTTGCGTTCGAGACACCCGTGAGGTTAACCGGCGTTGCCGTCATCTCCTCAAAGAAGTTCGCCTGGATCGTCAGATCCGTCGCGGCAACAGCGGCCGTAATCGCCGACTGCGACTGCTCGGAGAAAATATTGTTCTCGATTTTCAGTTCGTCAACAACCGCCGCAACGTTGATGCGGCCGCTGTCGCTGAAGGTAAAGCCGTCAACTTCGGCATTATTCGCACCGGTAGCGACAGTCATCAGACCAGTCAGCTCCGACTCGGTAGTCCGCGTTGCGATACCCGGCGTATTTGCCGAAGCGCCCAGCAGTTTCACCTCTTTATTGACGTTGACGGCTTCCTCGTAGGTACCTGCCCCCACTCGGATGGTGTTCTGGCCCGTGCCGTCACTGATGTCGAGGACGTCACCGATAATCGAATCTTTAACGGCGTTGTCGATGTTGCCGTAGACGCGAATCGTCGAGGACGCGCCCAGGTCGGTGGCGATCGTCACATCCAGGTACGTCACGCTGTCGAGTGCAGTCGCGCCAGCAGCGGTCAGCGTTAGGTTACCGCTGGCATCAACCGTCACTGGGTTCTCGACCGTTGCACCAGAGTTGCTGACCGCACCGGTCACCGAATAGCTGCTCGCCGAAGACGAGGTGACTTGACCGATCGAGGAGCCCGCTGCGTCGGCCACCAGCAGCTCTGCGCCCACCAGGGTCGGAGCCGCGCCGGTGTCAACTGGCGCACCGTCATTGATGGTCACGACGGCGGCTTGGATATCGCCGAGCACCGCGCCATTGGTCGGGTTCTCGAGGATCAGGCTGAAGGTTTCGTTGTCTTCAACGACGTTGGTGTCACCATCGGACGGCAGCAGCACCTCAAAGGTTTTGTCGCCGGTTTCGCCGTCCGCCCAGCTCAGAACACCGTTGGAGATCTCGGTGTAGTCTGTGGCGGCTTCTGCAGGGTTGTTGACGCCCGCAGCGGTGCTGTAATTCACGGTGGTTGCGCCAGAGCTGCCCCCGGTGCGCGACACCGTAATCGTGACCCGATTCGGAGAGGCCGAGCCGGCTTCGGCTTCGCTGCCGCTGTAGTTAGCGGTAGAGAATTGCAGCGCGCCAGCATCGCCCACTTCAGCGCTTTCGGACTGGAAATCGGTGGCGTCGATGTCGGTGACGCCCTCGATCGTCGCCAGGAACTCGCTGGTGACGGTGTCTTGGATTAGGGTGTTGCCGTTGCTTTGGACGAAGGTCAGCTCGCTAAAGCTTTGGGTGTCGGTGAGCTGGATTTTGTCCTGGCCGCGCGTAAAGTCTTTGATAACGTCGGCGTCGGCGGTGGTGGCACCACCGGTGGTCGTACCGTCGGCATTGCGACCCATGATAAAGGTGTCGTTACCCGAGCCGCCGGTCAGTTGGTCGCCGCCGATGTCGCCGGAGAGGACGTCGTCACCGTCTTCGCCGAAGATCACGTCTTGGTCTTTGCCGCCGAAGAAGGTGTCGTTGCCCGCACCGCCGTAGAGCGTGTCGTCGCCGAGGTTGCTGCCGATCGCGTCGTTGCCGTCGCCACCGTAGACGATGTCGGTGCCGAGGTCGCCGTGCATAAAGTCGTCGCCGTCGCCGCCGAACAGGATGTCGTCGTCCTTGCCGCCGAACAGCGAGTCGGAACCCGCGTCGCCGTAGAGCGTGTCCATGCCCTGGTTGCCGAAGAGCGTATCACCCGCGTCGCCGCCGGAGATGCTGTCGTTTCCGGACGAGGCGGCGATGACGTCGCCGCTCGCTTCACCGGAAATGGTGTCATCGCCTGTCAGATCGGGAATCGTTCCTTCAAATTCAAGGCCGGGGATGATGACGTCGCCGTTGATCGTGCCTGTAATGTTTGCCATTCTTTCCTCCACAGGAGTTGCGGTGTTCGCGGTGGTAGAAAACACCCGTGGGGATTGGAATCGGTTGCGATCGCGCTAGATATAGGACGAGCGCGATGCCTGGAATGCGAGCGAGAGAGGCTGCTCGGAAAGCAAAGAAGATGCCGGAGCTAAATAAAACATCCTCTCGGTTGCATGAGCCGCTGTTGTGTCCTCTGACTTCGGTGACGAGTTCGATGTTCCCGGATAAATATTTTTTGCGTGGGTTTCGCAACTCATATTTGGCATTACTTGAAATGTTGCGCGATCGCGAGTCAACTTGAAAATCAACTCGGACTTTACGCAATACATCTCGGGTCAACAATTAGCCGGGAAACATGAATCCGATCGAGCGCAGCGCTCTGCGAGTGCTGCTGAAAGATCGAGATGGCCAGCCGTCATCGGAAAACCGAATCCGAACCGAATAAAGATGCCGAAGCACGGTGAGATTTCAGTTTGGAAGATTTCAGCCTGAAAAATTTCAGATTGAAATCGACCTGCTTCGAGCAGCTTGAGATCTTCCTTCGCTACAACCACACGCCATCCGGAGCGTTTTGCGCGAGTTCTTCTGAGTTCGCCGACGAGTTCGCCGACAAGCTCGCCAGTCAGCCCGCTCGCGAGTTCGCCGGAAATCGTCAAACTATCCGCGACCTCGCCCGCAGCGTCTACACGGAGTTGGCGATCGAGACTACGGCGCTCTGCGCGAAGCCCAGCACCGCTCCGCCCGTCGCGCGTTCGAGCAGGACGCTAAAGGTTTCCTCGGTCTCGAAGACGTCGGTCGCGCCGTCCGGAGGCAGCAGCAGATCGAATGTCTTCGTGCCCGTTTCGCCATCGGCCCAGCTAATCACGCCGTTGATGACCTCGGTGTAGTCGCTCCCCGGTGCGGCGGCATTCTGGAGTCCGGCGGCCGTGCTGTAGATAGCCGAGACCGGCCCGCTGCTGCCGTCGGAGCGCGTGGCCGAGATCGTGACGCGCTCGGGTAGGGCCGACCCGGCGGCGGCTTCCGTGCCCGCATAGGCGCGACTGGTCAGGGAAATCGAGCCCGCGTCGCCCGCGCTGGCGATGCTGCTGGTGAAGTCGGTGACATCCAGGTCGGTGACGCCCTCGACGATCGCCAGGAAGTCGCCGGAGATGCGGTCTTGAATTATCGTGCTGTCGTTGCTGACGGCGAAGGTTAGCTCGCTGAAGCGCTGGGAGTCGGTGAGCAGCAGGCGATCGGAGCCGCGCACGAAGTCCGCGATGCGATCGGCGTCGCCGAGGGTTTCGCCGCCGGTCGTGGAGCGATCGAAGTTGCGCCCGAGCAGGAAGATATCGTTGCCGCTGCCGCCAGTCAGGACATCGCCTGCCGCGCCGCCGTCGAGCCAGTCTTCGCCGCTGCCGCCATCGAGGATATCGCTCGCATCGCCGCCGCCGAGGGTGTCGTCGCCGCTGCCGCCGTCGAGCAGGTCGCTGCCGCGATCGCCGATAACCGAGTCGTCGCCATCGCCGCCGTAGAGACTGTCGTCGCCGGAGCCGCCGACGATCGTATCGTTGCCCAGCTCGCCGAAAAGCAGGTCGTCGCCGCCCTGCCCGAAGGTCAGATCGTCGTCGCGACCGCCGTAGGCGATATCGCTGCCGTGGCCGCCGGTAATCGTGTCGCTGCCCTGGTTGCCGAAGAGCAGGTCGTCGCCGTCGCCACTGTCGATGCGATCGACGCCGTCGGAAGTGGCGATCGTGTCGTCGCCGTCGCCGCCGCTGACGTTATCGATGCCGTCGAAGACAAGCAGCACGTCGCCAAAGGTAATGTTCGGCAGCATGAGATCGGCCAAGTCCGTCCCAACTACAGTCGTCATAGCTACAGGGTTCTCCACGGGTAATAAGGTTCGAGCAGTGGTAGAGACCCGGTGGAAGATCGATGAGTTCGAGCGCCCGAGACGGTCTCGCGGTTGGGTGCGAGTCGGTGGCGATCGAGCGTGTCTAAAAGAAATTCCGGCTCGATAAGAAATGATTCGAGCGCGTTCGTTCGAGCGTATTCTAAGACCTAATAGACGTGATTAAGTTCCGTTGAGGCAAGATCGGAGTGAATTTAAGCGCGCGCCAAAAATCCGCGATTGGCTTGTTCTTAAATCGGTGTCTAAATTTCATAGAACGTTTTTTGAAAACGTCCGGATCGGCAATTGCCGCGACTGAATGTATCGTACTATTTATTCGATCTCAGAAAGTGGATCGCGCGATCCTTCTGGCGCAATCTATCGCGATCTTTGCCCACGCTCACATCGAAGGCCAAAATATAGCTAAAGCTCGATCGAAAGTAAAGCGCAGGGCGCTCCCTTCACGAAAGGACGATAGATATACGGAGGATTACGATCGTCAAAATCTAAGCTCTAGATATTTTTTTGTAGATCGAAAGCGGCACTTTTCAACTCCTGCGTTCCGTCTTTTAAAAGCTCGATCTGTTGAGAAGACCGAGTGGCGCTGTCGGTGAGATCGACCATCGCAGATGTGACCTGTTGGGTGGCAGCGGCCTGCTCGCTGGAGTTCTCCGCGATTGCCTGGGCGTTCTGGGCGATCGTATCCATCATCGCCGCCATCTCCTGGAGCGCTTCGGCGATCGCCTGGACGCGCTCGACACCGGTGTCCACGCTGCGCGATCCGGCTTCGGTGGTGTTGAGTGTTGCTTGAATATCGCGCTGGATTTCCGAGACGATGCCGTCGATCTGCGTGCCGGACTGCTGGCTGGCGTCAGAAAGCTTGCGGATTTCGGCGGCCACGACCGAAAAGCCCTGGCCGTAGGCTCCCGCCCGCACGGCTTCGACGGCAGCATTCAGCGCCAGCATATTGGTTTGGTTGGCCAGGTCGCCGACTAGACCGGAGATGCCGCCGATCTCTCCGGCGCGATCGTTGAGCAGGACGATCCGCTGCGACAGGGTACCGACCGCGTCGCGCACGACGCCCATTGCTGCCAGGGCTTCGCTGTTACTGCTCAAGCTCGCGCGCACCCGCTCGAGGGACTGCTGGACTTGGCGGACTGCTGGGAGGTGGCGTTGAGGCGTTCGATGGTAGCGGTGACTTCGCGGACGGCGGCGGCCTGCTGGTAGGCGCTGCGCTCGCCTTGGGAGATGGTTTCGGTGACGCGATCGGAGAAGCGGCCGAGCTGGCCGGTGACGCCCTGGATCTGGCGCACGAGGCGATCGAACACCCAAACGCCCAGCAGTACGAATCCCGAGGCGGTTACGAACGAGACGAACGCGGCGGTGCGGGTGGCGCGGGCGATCGGTGCGAAGATTCGATCCTGCGAGGCGCGGTACACGATCGCGAACGGATGCTGGCGCGTCTCGGGGTCGGGGTAGACCACCTGATGGAAAATTAGCTGCTCGTCGTCTTGCAGTAAGCCGCCGTCTTCGGAGAGTAGCGCCGCGACCGTATCGGCGGGCAGCTCGTCGGCGATTGTTTTACCGTGGCCGAGGTCTTCGCCCCAGAGCTTTTCTTCGTCGCGGTGATACAGGTAATAACCGCGCTGGTTGAGGATAATTAGTTCTTGGCTGTTGTCCGTGAGGTCGCTCTCGTTGACGATCAGCCCGAAGAGGAAGTCGATCGACAGGTTGGCCACGAGGGTCCCGCGAACGTTGCCCTGGGCGTCGCGGACGGAGATGGCGTAGCGCAGCACGGGGTTGTAGGGAATCTCGATTTCACCGTTTTCTCGGTTGAGGTCGATCGCCGAAGAGTAAAATTCGTCGAGCGGGAGCTGGATAGACTCAAGGAAATAGCCGCGATCGCCTTTGTTTTGCAGCTCCGAGCGGGGCACGACGAGCGGTACGTTATCTCGCTGGTCGATGCGGACGAGTTCCTGGCCCGTGGCGTCGAGGTAGCGGATCTGCTGATAGTAGGGCCGCGCTCGCACGAACGACAGGTAAATATCGTTGAGGCGCGATCGCGCTTCGAGACCGGCCTTGCTGTCTGCGCCATTTCCCCCACTTTCGCCGCCCTCTGCGCTTTGCGCCCGGACGATATCGGACAGGGAGGGAATGCCGCGCAGGTACACCAGGTCGGCGCGGACAGTGTCGAGGAAAAGCGAGAGAGTTTCGGCGTTGCCTTCGCCGTCTTGCTGCATCTCTCGGCCGATCGTCTCGGTGAGAACCTGTCGAGACTGGTGGACGTTGTAGCCGCCGACGATCGCCGCCGGGATCGCGGTACTCGCGACCAGCAGTGCAATCGCTCGGGTCTGGAATCGGGAGAAAATCGCGCCAAGCATGGAAGTATCCCAGCCGACTCGCGCTGGGAATAAATTCTCGAGACGGGCATCTGGCGGCAAGCGCGACCCCAAGCTGTATGCGGGCTCGTAGGGGGTCGGAGTCGAGCTCCGCAATAGGCCCTGGGCTCCGGCTGGGCTCCGGCTGGGCTTTGAGGCTGGACTCTGAGGCTGGGCTCGGAGTGGGGAGGGCGTTTGTGGCGAGCGTATCAGCTGTTCGTGTTGCGGCGGGCCGACGTTCGGTTGTTTTTTTGGATGGTTGCTGGATTGGGAGCGCGGCGGGAAAAGGCTCTTCCCGGAGGCCGAACAGTACGTCTCTGAAGCACGGCGGCGATGCCGAACTCTCGGGCGAGCGATCGGCATCGCTCCTGGCTAAATGGTAGATCGCGCGGCGGGCGGCTGCCTGATGTCTTTGCCTGGTGTCTAGTATCTTTGCCTATGCTGTCGCTAACTTACTCAGGGCATTGGTGGCGGCAATCCGGACGCGATCGCGCGAATCGGCGGCAAGCTGCACCAGCCAAGGACGCGCCACCGGCATACCCAGCGTTCCGAAGCCATAGGCGATCGCCTGGAGCAGGGTCGGATCGCAGTGCGCGAGCTGGCTGTCGATCGCCTCGCTGCTATTAAGGTGGCCGAACCGGATCTCGCACCAGCCTGCCAGTCGTGCCGCGACGTCCGGCCCGCGATCGCGCAGGCGACCGATGCCGCGCACCGCTTCTAGGGTGACGGCGTAGCGTTCGGGCGCGAGCGTGCAGGTTTCGAGCAGGGCCGAGATCGACTCGGGGTCGGCGATTTGCAGCAGGGCACGGACGATCGCCAGGGCCTGGGGTTCGGGGGTCAGGGGCGATCGCAGCAGCTTCAGCAGCACCGAGATCGCCTCGGGGGAAGACAGTCGCCCGATCGCGATCGTCGCCTGGGTCGCAACCTCCGGGTTGATATCGAGAGTCAGGGGCTGAAAGTGCGCCAGCCAGTCGATCGGTGCGGCGGTTGCGGGCTGAGTCTGCGGCGCGTCCCCGCCCGTCCCAGCGCGAAACTGCTGTGAATATTGGGCCTTTGCGCCGAGGCCCGACAGCGCCACCTTACGCACCGGCGGGCTGGTGTCGTGCAGCGCTGCGAGCAGCACCGAGACGACGCGCTCGTCGTCAAAGGCACTCATCGCGCCGACCGCCAGCAGCCGAATCGCCGGGTCGGGGTCGCGAGCCACCGGCAGCAGCGGCGCGATCGCCACCGGGTCGCTAATCTGCGTCAGCGCCCGCACCAGGGAGTGGCGCAGCTTAGCGCGATCGGGCGTGCGCGACGTGCGCTCCAGCTCGCCGACCAGTAGCTCGATTTCTGCTTTGCCGAAGTGGCCGAGGGTATCGACCGCGATCGAGGCCGTCATTTCATCGTCCGAGTCGAGCGCCGCCACCAGCGCCGTCATCGCCTCGATATGGCGCAGTTTGGCTAGGATCTGCCCGGCAAACCAGCGCGCCTCAAACTCGCCTTCCGGGTCGATCAATAAGTCGTGCAGCGCCGCGATCGCCGCCTCGCCCGCCGGACGAAACGCCACCGCCAAGCCGCGACAGTCGCCCGTATCGCCCTCGGTCAGCAGCGCGATGCCCAGCTCGGCCAGCCGCTGGCGATCGGCAGCGTCGGGAAGTGTCGCGTGCGTGTCCGCTCCCCAGTCCTTTAGCCGTTCGCTGACGGCGTTCCAGTTGCCGCGCTGGGCCTCGGCCTCGATCGCCGCATACACCCCGGCGAATTCAGAGCGGCGGTCGGGCGGGCGGGCAGAAGTCGGCATGGCAGTCGCAAAAATAGCAGTCAAGAAACCAGTAGAGCGTTTAGCCGTCGGGGCTTTAGCTCTGCGCTGTCGCCAGCAGCGCCTGTAGCAGCGGCTCGCGCTCGGGGACGGCCTGGGCACTCAAGCGGTGCAGATCGACCACCGAGCCGATCGTGGCGATCGCCGGGGCCGAAAAACCCGACTCCCGCACGCGATCGACCACCGTTTCTAGGGTCGCCACCAGCGTCTCACTGTCGGGCCGCGTTCCCCAGCGCACCAGGGCGATCGGCGTCTTCGGGTCTTTTCCCGCTTCGATGAGCTGTGGGATCACCTGGGGCAGCGTCTGGACGCCCATATAGATGACGATCGTTTCTCCGGCCTTGGCGATCGCCTGCCAGTCTACGCCCGGACGATATTTGCCGCTTTTTTCGTGGCCGGTGACAAAAATCGCCGACGAGCTGTGGTCGCGGTGGGTCAGCGGGATGCCCGCGCAGGCCGGAGCCGCAATGCCGGAGGTGATGCCGGGGACGACTTCGACCGGGACGCCCGCCGCGATCAAGTCTTCCATTTCCTCGCCGCCGCGCCCGAAGACGAACGGATCGCCGCCCTTGAGCCGGACGATTGTTTTCGCCTGCCACGCCAGCTCGATCAACAGGCGCGTGGTTTCGGCTTGGGGCAGCGAGTGGCGACCGCTGCGCTTCCCGGCGTCGATTTTGCGGGCGGCGGGGTTGGCCATCTCCAGGATCGGCTCGCTGACCAACGCGTCATAGACGACTGCGTCCGCCGCTTCGAGCAGGTCGCGGCCCTTGAGCGTCAGCAGTCCCGGATCGCCCGGACCGGCCCCGACAAGATAGACCTTGCCGAGCGGCGCGCTGGAAAAATCAGGAGCGTAGGTGTCGATCGCAGGCATGCGGTTGAGGTGGTTGTCAGTAAAAAGGACTCCCATCCCACGCATCGCGAGACGGGGGAGCGAACGGCCTACAGCTCGAGGCTCGCGCCAGCAGGCCCGGCAGACCTAAAGTTGGGGCTGGATTGAAGGTCGGGCTGAAGGTCGGGCCGGAATTCGAGCCCGAATTGCACCTTGGGTGGAGATTTAAGCCCGAATCCGAATCGAATTTTAGACCGAAATCTGAGAGAGCCTTAAGAAGTCTTAAAAACTTCGCGCAGTTTTGCCTTCAATAATGTTACGAGTACTACAATGCTATGGCACGCGGGCACTCGAGTTCGAGATGTGCGGCCATCGCTGGGACGCGTAGGAACTGTTCGAGCCAGACCTTGAGGCGATAGGTGGCGCGGCAGTCGTCTTCGTTATAGAGAACGATGCGATCGAGATGATGGCGATCGCCGCTCTCGAGCCAGTCGTTGTACCAGCAGATGCACTGCGCCCCGTTGGCCTCCGAGTCGCGCCACGCAAATCCCAGCCAGCGCGCCATCGCCTTAAGTGAATAGCTTTCTACGGGCATTGCCACGGTCTGTGTCGCCCACCAGTGTAAATCGACGCAGCGATCGGCCATCGCCTGCCACTGTCGCAGCGGCGTCCCGTAGCGCCGCGCCATCCGCGCGATCGTCTTCACTTCGTAGTCGCAGAAGTGGTAGATCGGCGCATCGGGATGGGACAGCACGAAGGAGACGAACTCGTTCCAGGCGTAGCCTTCGTCTTCCGGTGTCTCGGCCAAAAATTCATGGAACGTCTGCGCGCCCGTGCGGCGATCGACCGCCAGTACGCCGAACAGAAAGTCCACCTCGCGATCGGGCTCGGCCTCGATGTCGAAGTGCAGCTCGATATCGGCATCGGGAAAGTCCGCGATCGCCCGCTCCGGCGAGATTTCAGCGGGCAAAAAGTTCTCCGACGGGTCGGCCAGCGCCCGCTCTAGAGCTGGCGGATCGCCTGCCAGCGACACCGGCAGCGCTAGCGGAATCGCCACGTTGCTGAGGCTGGCGCGGGCCTGGCGGTAAATGCGGTCGGCACTCTCCGCACCGACGGCCAGGGCGAGACGCTCGAACGGCAGCGCGAACACGTCGTCGATCGCCCGTAGCTTCAGGGCCTCTAGCTGGGTGTAGCGGTTGGGCGTCACGCCGGGAAGCAGTGACAGGTGGCGCGTGCGCAGAGCCGTGCGATGACATTCGCCGTGCCACTGACAGAGGCTGCACTTTTGCCGCGACAGGAAGAGATCGGGCTCGCGGCGATCGCGCAAGGTCTCGACACACTGAGCGGTTACCTCCAGCGCTTCCGTGCGGCGATGTTGAAAGTCAACCCGGTGAACGCCGCGATCCCGTAGGGCGATCTCTGCCGTCTCGGGCCACGCCCCCTGCACGCTCGCCAGCACGAAGCTATTGAAAATCGAGACGATTTGATAGTCGAGTTTCGGGCGCTTGCCGAAGCGGATATCCTTGCAGATGTAGCTCCAGCCGCCCAGCTCCGACGGCCTATCGGTGCGTACCAGTAGATCCGGCTTGCCGAGCAGCATCGTGCTGCTATCCCAGGGCGCGGCGATCGCCCCGCGATAGATGCACGGCGTCCCGGCCTGCATCAGCTCGATCGTTTGCGCCACGCCATCGCGCCACTGGCCGCGCGCGTAGTCGGGCTGTACGTAGGGATACTCGGACAGCTCTAGCTCGCGGTGAGCTTGGCTGTCTTCGCGCAATTTCAGAAGAAAATTCTCTGACGGCGTCTTGCGTCGATCGTCGCCGTAGATATCGAGGAAAGCGCGACGGCGACAGCGCTGAAAATGGAGCAGTAAATCCGAGCTGACTAACATGAACGCGCGCCGGGAGTCTTACTCAGCTAAACCTGAACACTGACTTACTTCAGGCGAAATGTCAATATGTTCGGTCGCTCGAAAGCAGCCGCTCGCGGCAGCGCTTTCATCGCGCGTTCGATCGGGCGGCTGGAACTTATTGCAGAGCTGGCACGGACGTTGCGGGCGGCTCCCGGCGCGAAATAATCGGCGGAGCAACTTCGCCCGAGGTTAGAGGTCGCCGCCGCGCAGTGCGAGCAGACCGACGACGATCGGACCGGCGAGCACGATCAGACCGACGAAAGTGAGCTGAAAAATGACTTCCCAATCGATCGAGGAAAAGACGGATGTTATGGCTTCCATTTTTATTAAAGTCTCCGAAAATGGTTTCGTTATGTCGCTACGAACGGGCGAACGCCGTTAATCATACTAGCGGCTGCGCGATTCGAGGCTTCGAGAAATTTCACATATCGACACGGGCGCACCGCGATCGGCCCGATCGCGTTGCGGGCATTTGCTCTAGAGTAAACGGGGCGTGCGGCCGCACGGCAAACACCTACGGGCGAGAGAGCGATCGATGGCGAAGTGGCAATGTGTCAAAAACTGCGGGGCGTGCTGCTACCTCGATCCCAGCGAGCGTCCCGATCTCGGCGAATACCTGACGCCAGAAGAGCTGGCGCGCTATCTGAGTATGGTGGCCGATGACGGCTGGTGTACGAACTACGATCGCCAGGCGCGCGAGTGCCGAATTTACGACGACCGTCCGACCTTTTGTCGCGTTGAGGTCGGAGAGTTCGAGCGGCGCTACGGCGTCGATCCGGAAGACATCGACGAGTTCGCGATCGACTGCTGCCAGGAGCACATCCAAGATATCTACGGCGATCGCAGCCTCGAACTGCTGCGCTTCAACCAAGCCATCGGCATCAAGCCCCAGCGCATTATCCGTCGCCCACCGTCGGAATAGCGCCCCAGAGCTTTGCGACGAGCGAACAACACGGATTAATATATCTTTACGACACATCCGGTTCTCGTTCCGTAATGCCCAACTCACCCCTGAATCCCGCGCCCGACCTTCCTAAAATTGAAGAAGTTGCCGACTCTGAGGCCGCGATCGCGCGTGCAAATCGCGAGGTCGCTGCGAACGACGCCAAGCCGTCCAGCAAGTTCAGCGCAAAGTCGCCCTTCTTCAGAGTCCTCGTTTCCACGTTCCTGACGATTTTGCTCGCCGAGATGGGCGACAAAACCCAGTTCACGACGCTGCTGATGACGGCGGAATCGCACCAGCCGCTGGTGGTTTTCCTCGGGGCCGGTTCGGCCCTGGTGGCCACCAGCCTGCTGGGCGTGTCGCTGGGTCGCTGGCTGGCAGCGCGCGTCTCGGAAGAAGCGATCGAAACGGCGGCGGGCATCGCGCTGCTGGCGATCGCCATGCTGCTAATCGGCGACATGCTCGACGTCTCTCTGTAAATGGCGACGCACGGATTGTGAACGTGGTCGATCTTTGAGGTTTTCAATGGACTGGGATTTATTTAGCGTTAGCTTTGTGGCGGTTTTCCTGTCGGAACTGGGCGATAAAAGCCAACTGGCGGCGATCGCGCTGGGCGGTAGCTCCAAGTCGCCGCGCGCCGTCTTTTTCGGATCGTCAGGGGCGCTGCTGCTCGCGAGCTTGGTGGGCGTACTGTTGGGTGAGGGCGCGGCGCAGGTGCTGCCGACCCATTTGCTGAAGGGCTTGGCAGCGCTCGGTTTTGCGGCAATCGGGCTGCGGCTGCTCTGGCCGCGCGAGGATGAAGAGTAGCGCGGCGTGAAGCGCGTTCTGGCGATCGGCGGGCGGGGACGCATCGGCGCGAAGATCGCGCGCGATCTTCGCGAGCGCTGTCAGCAGCTCGGGCTGGAGGTGGAAATTGAGGCCACCGGGCGATCGAGCCTCGATCTGAGCGACACCGATGCGCTAAGTTGCGCGATCGCCAAAGTCGATCTGGTCATCCATACCGCAGGCCCGTTCGCGAGCCGCGACGATCGCGTTCTGCGCGCCTGCATCGCCAACCGCGCCCACTATCTCGACGTGAGCGACAGCCGCCACTTCACCGAGGCGATGCTCGTCCATCGCGATTCCGCGCGGGAGGCGGGCATCGTCGCGATCGTCAACACCGGCGTCTTTCCCGGCCTTTCCAACAGTTTGGTCAAAGCCTGCGTCGAACATCTCCGAAGTCTGGTCGAGTCGGAAACTGGCGATAAGCTCGGCGAGCTTGACGAAATCGACGAAATCGCCCTCAGCTACGCGGTCGGCGGCTCCGGCGGTGCAGGCATTACGGTGATGCGAACGACATTTCTGGCGCTCCAGCGGCCTTTCTCCGCGATGCTGGGCGGCCAGTGGCAGACCGTTGCGCCCTACAGCGATCGCGAGGTCGTAGACTTCCCTGGCTTCGGCGCGATCGGCACCTACTGGTTCGACGTTCCCGAAACTTTGACCCTAGCCAGGCACTTCAAGGCCCGCACGGTCACGACAAAATTCGGCTCCGCGCCCGACTTCTACAATTTGCTTACCGCCGCCGTTGCGCGCTTCTGTCCCGCGCCGCTGCTGCAAAACCCGGCGGCGATCGAGTTTCTTTCGCGCGTTAGCTACGCGATGACCCAAGTGACCGATCGCTGGAGCGGTGTCGGCGTGGCGATGCGAGCACGGACAGTGGCAGGCGATCGCGCAGTAGAATCGACGCTTTGCCACAATGACACGGCACGCGCCGCTGGAATTGGCGGTGGCAGCGTTGCGGCGGCGATACTGGCCGAAGATATTGCAACGCCGGGTCTCTGGACAGTTGAAGAAATTGTGCCGACGGCGCTGTTCGATCGTGTCGCCCGCGAAGATGGCTTCACCTGGACACCGCCCCACGAAAAACTCAACGACGAGCGTTGAGCTTGCGCTAAGCGTTCGCGGCCACCGGCTCTGTCGTGCGCGGGTAGCGCTCCATCAACGATCGCACTTGCTCCGCGTGATACGAGCTGCGCGTCAGCGGCGACGACACCACCTGCAAGAATCCCAGCTCCTCACCATAAACCCGCCACGTATCGAACTGCTCCGGCGTGACGAAATCGTTAACGCCCAGGTGCTTCTGTGTCGGTTGGAGATACTGGCCGATCGTCAAGATGTCGCAGTCTACCGATCGCAGGTCGCGCATCACCTCGCGCACCTCTTCATCGGTTTCGCCGAGGCCAGCCATAATGCCCGACTTCGTATACACCGACGGCAGGCGCTCGCGGGCTTGGCGCATCAGCTCGAGGGTGCGCTCGTAGTTGCCCTGGGGTCGCGTACGGCGGTAGAGACGCGGCACGGTTTCGGTATTGTGGTTCAGCACTTCCGGCTTCGCCGAGAGAATGATATCCAGCGCGTCCCAGTCGCCGCATAGATCCGGGATCAGCACCTCGATCGTCGTTCCCGGCGACACCTTGCGCGTTTCTTCGATACAGCGCACGAATTGGGATGCGCCGCCGTCGGGCAGATCGTCACGGTTTACCGAGGTGATCACCACGTGGTTGAGCCGCATGCGACGCACCGCTTCGGCGAGATCGAGGGGCTCGGCGGGATCGAGGGGCTTTGGCGCTTTCTCGAAGTTAATATCGCAGTAGGGGCAGGCGCGCGTGCAGGCCGGACCCATAATCAAAAACGTGGCCGTGCCGTTGTTAAAGCATTCGCCGATATTGGGGCAGGAGGCTTCTTCGCAGACGGTGCTGAGGTTGAGGTCGCGCAGGATTTCGGTGACGCTGCCGATGCGTTCCCACTGCGGCGCTTTGACTCTCAACCAATTCGGCTTGGTGGCATTTTCCAAGGTTTCGATCCTCTACGGCAATTCGGCTGTTCGGGAACTATAGATGATATTTAAAATCCTTTCATTATCTTATACCAAATCTCTAAAGACCAGCTACAGATAGAGCCTCCAGGATAGAGGCTCGGCCGGTAATCGATGCCACCGTCGCCTCACTCAAGCTCAATAGTTGCTCCTTGATGA
>CALCCD010000024.1 GCA_937899645.1 uncultured cyanobacterium
CGTTCGTGACTGGCCACCCAACTGCCGCTGATATCACTTGTTTCACAACACCTCTGTTGAATATTGAATCCCGTTCGGGCGCTAGTGCAAGGTCAGATCCTAGGTTTCGGATTGTCGATCTCTAAAGACTGGCCGTGGTAACTATTTCGGCGGTTGGCCACTCTAAGCTTTTGTCTTGACGCTGCACTAGCCCCACTGGCCTCTAGAAACGGCGCGGTGGAAATCTCACAAGGCCGCACCTACTATGCCACCCCACAGGAACATCGAGACCTGACAGGCCGATCGCTAAAACGAACTCCGCAGCTAGCTGCAACTTCTGCCGCTCCGGCAAGCCGCTCTCAAGCAAAACGCGCGTCAGCCATCAAAACCTGAAGAAAATAGCGACTAAGCAGCAGCGCCGAGCATCGAAGCATCGTCGCGCAGGTCGAACACGCGATCGAGCTGAGTCAGTTCAAAAATGATACGAATCGTGGGCGAGACCGAGCACAGCACGAACTGACGACCGATATCTTGGGCCAAACGCAGTGCCGAAACCAAGGCCATCAGACCGGCGCTATCGAGCGACTCGGCTTTTTCCATGTCCACAACGACCGTCGAAGTCGATTCCGAGCGAACTGCCGATGCTAGACGGTTGGTCAGCTCAGTTGCGCTGGACGCATCCAGGTGGCCTTCAAGGCTGACGAGCGTGTAGTTGGAAGCTTGGATTTGCACGGCTACAAGTTCCTCTTAAGGAAGCTGGGTTTGTTCTGGTGTTGTTCTAAACATAGGCGACGCTTTTCGCAATCGCCTAGCGAAAAAAGCCGAGTTCACAGAAGCTTTGTGATTCAGCGACTTATATAAAGCTCGCGTGAAGCATAGGTATTTCTTCGGTATCTTAAGACACCAAAATATGCTTGTCGCGCGTGCGAAGTCGTAGGCGGGTCACGAGACGAATTCGTCTAGCGATCGCCGTCACATTTGCCGGGTTATCTCGATCGCAATTTATTTGTGACGACTGCGAGATGATGAATTAGAGGCAAGTTTTGAAGTATGAATCCAACAGCACCTCCCATCCGTCAACTCGTCGAGCGAGCATTGCACCACAAGTGCCTCACCCTCGATATCGAAGAGCAGATCGGCCGCGAGCTAACGCGGCTGGGATATATATCCGAAGCCGACTTTGAGGCGCTAGAGCTGCTAATGGACGAGATGGATCGCGGCCACATCCAGGCGGTCTCCAGTCGCTAGCACGCCACATTGGCTATTACTGTAAAACGGTCTGTTTCCGTAACCGGTCGCGCTGTACTTACGATCGTAAGTACAGTCGTTTTTAGATTTTTTCGATCGGCAGAAAAATCGAGATCTCCAACCCGAGCCCAACGCGATTCGCGCCTGAGACTTCTCGTTATTTCAAGCGATTTTTTGTCGCGATCGCCCGAGTTGAGTTAGCCGCCGAAACTGCGAAAAATTACGTAGGCCGATTTTTTTTTCGTACGTAGTTTCTCGATCGACAGTCGTCGTGACTGTTTGGCGATCGAGAGTCCTGAGGGGTGAAGATCGTCTTGCTAATTTCGGGCGGATGCAGTGTTGTTCCGAAGGCCGATATTCGGTATCGTACGGGGGTTGCGCGCCCATTGGCCGTCAATTTTTAATGTCCAGCCTTCAGTCCGAAATTCAGGAAATTCGCGAGTGCATCCAGGCGCTGCAAAGCGAGCGGGCGGCGCTCCAGCAGTCGCCGACTCCGCAAATCTCCGGCGATCGTCCGAGCGATATCGTACGTGCTTGTCGCGATCGGGCGCGGCTGACCCTAGAGCAGTCCGCGGAGCTAAAAGGCATTGACGACGCGATCGCTGCCCTCGAGGCCGAGCTGCTCGAGCGCCAAGCCTCGCAGCTCGCACTGGGCGACTCGCGCGAAAACCAGCGGCGCGCCGAAATCGAGCGCGGCAAGCTGGCGGCCCAGCAACATGCCGAGCGCATCAACGAGATCGCCGCCGAACTGGCGACAGAGGTGCGGGCCCTGCGCGACATCGCCGATCGCCTCAGCCCGCTGTACTGGGACATCGAAGGGCGACCGTTTATCACGGGCTTCAAGCGCGTTACGGTGCCGCAGGTGCGCTCCGATCGCCGCGTCTGGACGGTGGTAAATCGCGTGGTCTAGCTTTTACAGTTTCGACCGATCGCAAAGCTCTCGCTACGCCGCGCCGGAAAAGACTCGCAGCGTCCGCGCCGCAGCCGTCAGCTCCCGCGCTGCGGCCTCGTCCCAAAACGCTTCGCAGCGCCGACCGGACTCTAAAATCATTTGCAGCGTATAGCGATCGGGGAAGCCTTCTGCTTCGAGCCAGAGAGTCCGGCTGCTGACTTCGCAGGCGACTCGCTCTGCTTCCATCAGTTCCGCCGCGATCGCCCGCAGCGTATCGGCTACCTGCTGGGTCAACCGACAGAAGTCACCGAACTCGGCTGCTGTCAGCTCGATCGCCCAACGATCGTCGCCTACCAGCCCGCAAAACTCGGCCGCGTCGGGATCCCAGCCGATCTGCCAGCCGTTGCCGCGCTTGACGATGCGGCGCGATCGCTCGGTGGGGCCGATCGGTTGGACTTTGCCGACCGCTCGATCGCGTGGCGTCATGCCCGAGGCTTCGGCGGCAGCTTCAGTTCTTGCGGTCGCGGCGCAGGCGTTTGCTTCGACTCGCTCTGTGCCAGTGTTGCGTCGTCGCTGTCAGGCGGCAGCATTTGCTCGTCAGCCAAGGCGTCACCGAAAGTCTCGCCGAGCTGCTCGAGAGCATCGAGAAAAGCCTGGTTTGCAGACGCGCGATCGGACAAAGAAGAGTTCATGGAAATCATGGAAATGCCATCGAGCACTTCCTACCCGAAATATGGCTGCCATCCTAAACCTAAAGTTTGTTCGTGTCTGTGATTTCGTACCGCTCCGTAACAAAACTACCCGCGCCCGCGTCTCTAGCTCCAATCGCCCACTGCCCACTGCCGATCGCGCTGCTGACTCAGTGTAGAAAGATGTAGAAAGACGGGTATCTTATGTCATGGGCGCGCGGCAGTCGCTCGGATCCGAGAATTAAGGATTCGAGAGGGTCGTGGGCTTTTTTTAAGTTTTTAAGATAAGGAGCGATCGTGAAACAACGCGGTGTAACAGTCTGGTTTACGGGCCTGAGCGGAGCGGGCAAAACGACAATCAGTCAAGCGGTATCCAAACGCCTGGTCGATGCGGGCTGCAAGCTCGAAATCCTCGACGGCGATATCGTCCGCACCAACCTGACTAAGGGGCTGGGCTTTAGCAAAGAAGACCGCGATGAAAACGTGCGCCGCATCGGCTTCGTGTCAACGTTGCTCACCCGCCACGACGCGATCGTTTTGGTCTCAGCGATCTCGCCTTACCGCGACATCCGCAACGAAGTGCGCGAGCGGGTCGGCAACTTCGTGGAAGTATTCGTAAACGCGCCGCTATCGGTGTGTGAAGACCGCGATGTCAAGGGTCTCTACAAAAAAGCACGCACGGGCGAAATCCCTAACTTCACGGGCGTCAGCGACCCCTACGAAGCGCCGGAAAACCCCGAGATCGAGTGCCGCACCGACCTGGAGTCTGAAGAAGAAAGCGTTGAAAAGGTGATCTCGACGCTGAAAGAGATGGGCTACCTCCTCGAGGACTAAAGTCGCATCATCGCAGCAACTGAGAAGTCGTAGCTTTCGCACCGTTCCCACGCTCCCGCGTGGGAATGCCGTTTTAGGCGCTCTGTGCCCCGTGACTCGACGCAGAGCGTCTACCGACGCATTCCAACGCAGAGCGCTGGAACGATGCTCGAAAATTTGCCAAAGCTTCAGAGACCCTATCCGAAGTTGTAGTGCTTGCGGACATCCGCGCGGATCTCCCACGTGCAGGACATCCCCATCGGAAACGTCACCAGATCTCCTTTGCCAAACGACACCGGCTCGCCACCGTCCGGCGTCACCACCACCTCACCCGCCAATAGGTAGCAGACCTCGCGCTCGTCGTACGTCCAGGGAAATGTCGAGGCTTCCTTCGTCCAGATCGGCCACTGCATGACGCCGAGTTCTTCGAGGCGATCGGGGCTCACCTGCGACTCGACGCGGATTTCCAAAACGGGAGAGACAGACATCGCAAAACCTCGCACTAAGATTGAAGAACACAGTCATACTAAATCCGACCTGCTGAAGTCGAACGCATCTTTCCGAATGACGCACTTCGACAGGCTTGGTGGCTGAGCTTAGTCGAAGCGCAGCGCTCTTTGACTCTTTCTTTGCAAGCGGAGCAGGCAATCATGGGACGAAAAGCCAAACTCAAACGCCAGCGCAAGCAGCTCGCCGAGGCTGCGCTGAAGCAAGCTCGAGAAGCTGCTGAGCCCAGCGATACCGAAGCGACTGAAGGCACCGACGACACCGAACAAAACGTTCCAGTCACCCGCGCTTTCCTCGATCGGATGGAGCGCCAAGGCTACTCGCTGAAAGCCGATAACCGCGCGCCGGACATCCCAAAAGACGAGCAGCCCAAGCCCCAACGCCGCTAACTTCAAACATCCAGCGAAGTCTCGATCGTCTTGCGCCACTCGCGGACGATCGCGATGGGGACGGTTAGCTCGATGCGATCGCCACTGGCTAGCGCGAATGCCAGATCGATCGTCGTATCTTCTTGCAGCTCGCGAATCACGTCGGCGAGGTCGAACTCTCCGGCGTTTGGCGGCAGCTCGCCGGTCTTCAGCGCGGTGGCCGATACGTCCGTAGCCTGCCAGCGCTGGCCGGTGCGGGCGGAAAGCTCGAGCGGCGATCGCGCCAGCTCCAGGCCGGGAAAGCCGACGATCCGCAGATGGATCGACTCGATTTGTCCGCGATCGATCCAGTCGAAAAACACGAGCTGCCAGCTCAGATCGTTGCGATCGCGCAAACTCCGCAGCGATCGATACATCACGCGATCGGCGGTGTCGGGATAAGCGTGGATCGACGCCTGCGCCGGGGGGGCTGCGCCGAATATCAAACCAGAGCTTAAAAACAGGCAGAGCAGGAAACCGATCGCCGCGATCGCGCGTCTTTGGTTAGACATCTGGAAAAGCGTCCGCTTGCGTTGACGTTGACTAGAAGAAGTCGGCATAGTTTCGACATGGAATGCGATCGCGCGCTCCATTGTGACGCAGATGCCGCTCTGACTTCCGATCGCAGGCGCTTCAACTTGTGCAAAACGCAGGGTAGAGCGCGATCGAAGTTGTTTGTAGAGGTAGATTGAGATGGAGGTATTTTCGTCGAAAAATGAACGATTCCTATAAATTCCCGGCAATTTTGCTACAGCACCGAGCTAAGGCAACCAAAAACTAACCGGCGCACGGCGGTGCGCCGATACCCGATTGGTTCACCATGCCCTATTCCGAAGTTCCATTTAAGACCGAGAAGCCCGTTTACTCCTGGGCGGGTCACGACCTGGCACACGACGAAATCCAGATGGCGCAAAACGTCGCCAGTCTGCCGTTCGTGTTCAAGCACGTAGCGCTGATGCCCGACGTCCACTTGGGCAAAGGCGCACTGGTCGGCTCCGTTCTAGCCACCAAAGACGCAGTCGTTCCAGCGGCGGTCGGCGTCGATATTGGCTGCGGTATGGGCGCAATCCTGACGCTCTACACGGGCGACGCCCTCGACGGCAAGCTGAAAAAGATCCGCAAGGAGATCGAGGCCGCGATTCCCGTCGGCTTCGAGGCCAACAAAAAGCCGGACAAAAAAGCCCAAAACTGGCAGGGCTGGCGCAGCTTTAAAGACCTGCACAAAGGCGTGCAGAATCTGCAAGGCAAAGCCAACAAGCAAATGGGCTCGCTGGGCGGCGGCAATCACTTTATCGAAGTTTGTCTCGATGAGAAAAACCGCGTCTGGTTGATGCTGCACTCCGGCTCGCGCAATATCGGCAACAAGCTCGCCCAGTGCCACATGTCTACGGCAAAACACCTGGTGCGGCTGGCCGAGCAGCGCGTTCCCGATCGCGACCTGTCGTACTTCGTCGCCGGAACGCCCGAATTCGAGGCGTACTGGCACGACCTCCAATGGGCGCAAGACTACGCTCGCCACAACCGCATCGTCATGATGGCGCGGCTCAAGGCGATCGTCGATCGTGCCCTCGGCGGCGGCAAGCCCTCCAAAAAACTCCTGGAGGTAAACTGCCACCACAACTACGCCGAGCGCGAAGTCCACTACGGCGAGGACGTCTACGTCACCCGCAAGGGAGCCGTCCGCGCCCGCGATAACGACTACGGCATCATCCCCGGTTCGATGGGGGCGAAGTCTTACATCGTCAAGGGCAAAGGCAACCTGGAGAGCTTCTGCAGTTGCTCCCACGGTGCCGGTCGCCTGATGTCGCGGGCGAAGGCGAAGCGCTCGTACACCCTCGACGATCTGATCGAGCAAACCGAGGGCATCGAGTGCCGCAAAGATAAAGGCATCCTCGACGAGATCCCCGCTGCGTACAAGCCGATCGAACAGGTGATGGCGCAGCAAAAGGATCTCGTGGAGATCGTCGCCACGCTGCGGCAGGTCGTCTGTGTGAAGGGTTAGCCACCCGTCACCCCAGAAGTCGAACTTCTCCGAGAAGTCCGGAGAGGTTCGACTTCTCACCCCCCGCGAGAACATCAGTTTCTCCAAGCAAAAAGCAGTGTCGATCTGCGCGATCGACACTGCTTTTCCTATCTTTTGTCCGGTGGACGCACAGCGGTACGCCCACCAGTCCAATACGCGATCGCGGCCAGAGCCCGACTACGCTTTGCGGCGGCGACGCACCAGCAGACCGCCGACGCCCACCAGTCCCAGCGCGCCGGTCGGTTCGGGGACGCTTTGCGGCTCTTCGAGGCCGAAGTGCGACTTGGCAATCTTGAAAGCGACGGTTCGGTTGCCCTGGAAGGTCTCTTTCTCGAAGCCCTTCAGCATCAGCTCTTCCATATCGACCATATCGATCGACGCGACGTAATCGCCCGAGTCGATGACGTTGTAGGGCTTGTCGTAGAAGGCTGCGCCATCTGCCCGCGAAATGTCGCCGTAGAGGTTCGCCTCGCTCGATAGGCGGTTTTTATCGACCTGCCGCTGGATAAACCGAGGGTCGTAGTCGTAGGTCGAGCGATCGCCATCATCGACGATCGAGCCGTAGCCGCGACGCTCGCCGCCGATCGCGGCTGCCGTCACGTTTTTGTAGAGGCCGAACTCCTCGACGCCGCCTTGGTTGCCGCCGAAGTGAATGCCGAACAGGTCGCCATTATTGCCCCCCAGTCCCAGGCCGCTGGCGTCGATCAGCAGGTCGCCCCAGCCGATTTCGTAGCTGCCCGTGTCGTACTGATACTGCGTAACGGGCGTACGTTGCTGCCAGCGGGTGATTACTCGTTTCTGCCACTTGCCATTTCGCTGACGCCAATCGGACAGCTCTTCGACATTTGCCGGTACTTCGATGCCTGCATCGATAGCATTTTTCCAGCCCATTTTCGGCTTGTAGCCCTGCGCTTGGGCATCGCGCGAACTCATGCCCTGCACGTCCTCAGGAACGAGTGCGGTGTCGATGTTCAGCCACTTATTGACCGTGCGCGTATTCAGCGCATCTTCGGGCGCTTCGCCGCTGAAATCTCTCCACTTGAGAATCTTTTTGTCACCGTCGTGGAGATTCATCTTGTGGGTGTTGATGACGAAATAAACGTCATCTTCGGTTTCCAGGAAGGCCGAACCGTAAAGCTCGTAGCGGTTGCCGCCGGAGTCGTCGCCAGTGGCGTCTTGGGTGTAGTACCAGGTGCTTGTCTCGACGGTTTGGTCGAGCTTTTGGGTCATCGAGTCGTTGAAGCACTCGAACGCCCAGGAGAGGCTAACGCCGTTAAAGCTGCCCGCCGAAGCGGGCGCGGCGATCGCGAGCGTACCGATCGCGCCGAAAGCGAGTGTGGAAAAATATTTTGGAAGCTTAGCCATGTACGTTTACCCGCTCTTACTGCGGGCGCGATATGTTTCGAGTGGCGGAGATGCACTTTCCGAAACGAGACAGATTACTCAGATAGCGACCGAAGCGAAGGGCGATCGACCGAAATAAAAGGCTCAGAGATATTGAAACAACAGCGCTCTTACTTTTTCTTTCAGTTGCTTTTCCCGAGCTTTTAACGTTCTAGAGCTGTCTTTCAACCTGACATTCATATGCTCGTCTCTGACCCGCCCTAACAACAACAGAGCAATTACTGAACTTTGCGATCGCGCATTTCTCAGTGAATCACGGGGAAAATAAAGGGAAGATAAAGCGTTAAGTGTCGCAAATTGATACGTTTCGATTCAGGAGCGAGCGCCGATCGTGGTGATGTGAAGGTGCAAGTACTTTGAGATCGCCCGGCAGCACTGCGTTTCACGGCGATCGGACGGATCGTTTCACCAGGGAAGCTCTGGACGATCGCGTCGATCGCCACTCGCTCAGTGACGATACTGCCGCAGCGGAAATTGCTCCCGTATTTCCCGAGCCTCGCGCCCGAAGTGGTGAGTCTGGTGAAGTCCTGAAATTTGTCCCCAACGTGACGTTGACTTAATTTTTCTAGCGCTCGCGTGTACGGAATTACCATCCGGCGAGGCGCTCGCGCGTCTTCCTGCGGGCGGAACTACACGCGAGGGATCGGTCGAGCGTCCGTTATCGCCCTGTTGGCGGCGCGATCGGTACTGGAAACCGATGTCGTTTTCGCTTCAATTTGCCAGCATTGCGATCGGCGGCAACCGTCGATTTTGCCGTGCTTTTGGCTCGTAAATCGCGACTGAGCGCTCGCCCACCACCCTGGCCACGATGGCTGATTCCCCCACTGTTAACCGGCGATCGCGAGCGTTAGACTTGCGATCGAAACAGGCGGTTGGGCCGGACGCGCTCGATCCGAACGCACTACTTGCTTCGCAGGAGTTAGCGCCAACGACACCGCAGCAGAAGTACAGAGAGAGGAAACCCCAATTATGACGGTCGCTCCAGTCAACATCGGAATCGAAGAAAAAGCCCGCGCAGAGATTGCAGAGGGCCTGTCGCGCCTCTTGGCCGACACCTACACGCTCTATCTAAAGACCCACAACTTCCACTGGAACGTCACCGGGCCGATGTTCAATACGCTCCATCTGATGTTTGAGGAGCAGTACAACGAGCTGTCGCTGGCGACCGACACGATCGCCGAGCGCATTCGCACCCTGGGCTACCCCGCGCCGGGAACCTACCGCCAGTACGCCGCGATGACCTCGATCCCCGAGACTGAAGGCGTCCCCGAAGCAACGGAGATGATTCGCCTGCTGGTGGAAGGCCAAGAAGCCGTCGTCCGCACGGCGCGCACGCTGTTGCCGCTAACCGATGAGGTTCACGACGAGCCGACGGCGGATCTACTGACCCAACGGATGCAGGTTCACGAAAAGACAGCCTGGATGCTGCGTAGTTTGCTTGCGTAGTCGCCGTTTCGACTCATGCATTGATATGCGATATGCATGAGTCTCGATAAGGGCGTGCTGCTGCACCCACTGAGTTCGATCGTTTCAGACAAAAAACGACGCCCCTCTGGTTAGGAAGGGCGTCGTTTTTTGGTCTCCATATCACGCGACGTAGAGCGTCTGGCAGGGCATTCCCACGCGGAGCGTGGGAACAATAGCTCGCCGAGCGTCTGGATTTCGCAGCTTAGTTTGCGGCGGCGGGCGACTCGGTCGCACCACGGCTCTTGCGGCGGGTCAGGGAGTTGAAGAGCATTTGACCGATCGCCAGGATCAGGTTGCCTTCTAGCTCTTTGAACATTTTCATATTCATACCGAAAGCGTCGTTAGCTTCATTGACAATGCGATCGGCGGTTGCTTCGTCGATCGGCAGACCGTCCATCGCTTGGCGATAGGTATTTTTGAAGGCTTTCTCGTCATCGATTGCGTCGAACTCGTAGAACGCCGTGCCGTTGCCGTCCTCGAGACCCATGCCTTTTTGGGCGATGTTTTTGAGGATTTGGCCACCAGACAGATCGCCCAGATAGCGGGTGTAGCAGTGCGCGACGAGCAGCTCGGGCTCGGTGTTGCCAATTTCGTGGATGCGATCGACGTAGGCCGTTGCTGCCGCTGACGGCGCGACTTGGCTTTCCCAGTCGGAGCCGAAGTAGAACTCCAGGTCTTTTGCGAGGCTGTCCTTACGGTTCAGTTCGGCGTAGTAAACCTGCGAGAGCACGGGATGCTCGCGGTGGCGCTCCATCTCTTCTTCGATCGCGGAGTACACGAAATACAGGTTCGCGGCCAGCTTGCGATAGGAATTTTTCTCGACCGTACCGCGCAGGAAGCACTTGATAAAGCCGACGTTCTCGGCCATCGTGTGAGACTTCTTCGTCCCTTCGCGCAGTTTGGTTGCTAGATTGCTGCTCATACTAAACGAGTCGGTGTTTTATTTTCGCGTTTCGATAACGTCCGCTTGCTGACCCTGACGATCGTCAAACTTCAAAAAAGTCCAAAGAAAATTTCGCAACTTTTGGAAGCTTTACCGATACGGGTCGAACAGAGATGGTCGGACGCTTGTGATAAAAATCGGCTTAGTATGACAGGTTAAGCCGATTCAATCGGGTTCGCCATTAAGAATATTTAACGCGAGCCAAATATTCATTGCAAAGCGCGGCCTGCGCGGCGAGATGCCGATCGCAGTGCAGCGGGGTAACGCGTCATAACGTTCTGCCCTATTGCGCCGCGCTTCTTGAAACGCGGCCTTCGGACAAGGCTCTATTTGCGAATTATTCTCATTATCGCGCAATTCTCGGTCAATTGCAGGTCGATTGCGGATCGAAGATCGTCGGCCTCGCGCCGGGCTTGCTGCGAGCGGCTTTCGGGTTGTTTACTTACCGATACAAAAGCGGCTGAAAATGCGATCGAGAATTGATTCGGTGACTTCTTCGCCGGTGATTTCGCCTAAGGCGCGGATAGCGTCGCGCAGGTCGATCGTCCAGAAGTCGAGCGGCAAGGCGTCGGCGATCGTCTGGCGGACGCGCCCTAGTGCCACACGGGCGCGGGTCAGGGCGCTAGCTTGACGCTGGTTGATGGCGATGTCGAGGTCGGCGGCGCGGATCTGCTGGGTGCGGGCGAGGCGAAGGATGGCGCGCTCCAGGTCGGCAATGCCCTTGCTTTCGGCGGCGGAGGTGGTGACGAGGCGATCGGCGAGCGATTCAGCGAGTTCTGCCGATAAGTCGGGCAAGTCGGCATGCAGTTTTGCGCCGAGCTGGTGGAGCTGTAGGGCTGGGGCGATATCGACTTTGTTGGCGACGAGGATAACGGGGCGATCGCCAACGCGCTGGTAAATGTCGCGCTCCGCTTCCGTCCAGCCGCGCGCCGCGTCGAACACTAGCAGCACCAGATCGGCCTGCCGGGCGGCGGCTTGGGAGCGATCGACCCCAATGCGTTCGACAGTGTCGGCGGTGTCGCGGATTCCGGCGGTGTCGAGGACTTGGATGGGGATGCCGCCGACCACAAGCTGCGATTCCACTACGTCGCGTGTCGTGCCCGGTAAGTCGGTAACGATCGCCCGATCGCTTTGACTCCAGGCATTAAGCAGGCTCGATTTGCCCACATTGGGCTGACCGACGATCGCCACTTTTAGCCCCGATCGCAGCAGTTCGCCTTCGCCAACGGTGGCCTCGATTTGTTCGATTCCGGCGATCGTCGCCTCGATCTGCCGGACGATCTCGGGCTCATCCAGCGGTGGCAGGTCGTCCTCGAAGTCCACCCGCGCCTCGATTTCCGCCAGCGCATCCATACAGGTCGTGCGAAAGTCGCGGATCGGGCTGGCCAGCTTTCCTTGGAGTCCGGCGAGGGCGGCCTGAGCGGCGGCGGGAGACTGCGCGCCCACCAAGTCGGCGACGCTCTCCGCTTGAGTGAGGTCGATGCGCCCGTTCAGGAATGCTCGCAGCGTAAACTCGCCCGCCTGCGCCAGCCGCGCCCCTGCTGCTACACACAGGTTCAGCACGCGCTGCACGGCGATAATGCCGCCGTGACAGTGGAATTCGGCCACGTCTTCGCGGGTGAACGATCGCGGCGCGAGCATCAGCAGCAGCAGCGCCTCGTCCACTAGCTCGCCATCGTCCGGGTCGCGGATTTTGCCGTAGAGGATGCGGTGGCTCTCCCAAAGTTGCTCTCCCGGCGCGTGGAAAAGCTGGCGGGCAATTCTCTGCGTGTCCGGCCCCGAAACGCGGACGATGCCGACACTGCCCTGTTGCGGCACGATCGCCGTGGCGATCGCCGCGATCGTATCTTTCGCAATGGCGTTCATGCGCGGTTCATCCAGCTTTTTTGGAAGGTGGGCGTCGTCCAGCCTAACCTGCCTGACAGTCGCGGATCCAGGTGCGTGCGGACTGAGCCAGCGTCCCCGAACTGCTGTTGACCGGCGGCGTCACCGGCTCCGGGTCGGGGTAGCCGCCCCAGCTCGATCGCGTCGTTAAAACGATCCAGCCTGCCGCGTCCCGCGTAAGGAAAATCTGGTGGAAACCCTGGCGCGTCTCCGACTCGTCATTGATGTAGGTACGCTCCAGCGTCGAAAAGAAAAAGCCCGTTACGGTTTCATTGCCGAACTCTTCCAGTTCTTCTGGGGTCAGCAACTCCAGCTCGCCCGCTATCAGCATCCGCGATCGGGGCCGATCGCGACTGTTTGGGCGACTGCGGATCGTCGCGCGATTGTAGTAGCCGGGTAGGTCTTCGAGCATGGCCGCACCCAGTTCGCCGATTTCCTGCGGGCAGGTGTTGGCTTCTTCGCGGCGATCGCGGCTGGGTACGTCGGGTTCGGAAAAGGAGCGGGCGGCGATCGCGGCTTGGCTACCGGCGAGCGTCAGCGCCAGGGTAATGGGCAAAATGGCTGCGCGAGATCGTTGCCTCGGCTTCGCGATCGGTTTGGCGAACCGAGAGTTTGTAACTGTCTTCATGTCGCTTGCCCGCACGCGCCAACGGCTCCTAGCCTAACGGATAGTCGCAGCCTCGCCCACGATCGAAAAAACTCAAAACACGCGTCGTTCCGACGCAGAGCGTCGGAATGCCCCCCAGACGCTCTGCGCCCCGCGATGCCTGCACACCCGAAAACGCACCCGAAATTCCCATGTCTCTATTCCTCTCCAAACTGTTGCCCCTGTTCGTCTATCCGCTGGGGCTGAGCTGCCTGCTGCTGCTTGCGGCGCTGGTGGCGGTGTGGCGCTATCCGCGTGCCACGGCGGCGCTGACGCTAACGGCGCTAATGCTGCTGGTCGTCGGCGGTAACGGCTGGTTTGCCGCCAGGGCGATTCGCTCCCTGGAACACACCTACCCCGTCGTCGATTTGCCTGCCGCCGATGCGATCGTGGTGCTGGGCGGTGCGACCCGATCGCCCGACGCGCCGCGACCCTGGGTGGAGGTCTCCGAAGCGGGCGATCGCGTCCTCTACGCCGCCAAGCTCTACCGCGAGGGCAAAGCGCCGGTCGTGATTTTGGCGGGTGGGCGCATCCGTTGGCGCGGCGGCAGCGGCTCCGAAGCCGACGATATGGCCGAGCTGATGCTGCCGATGGGCGTGCCGCGCTCGGCAATTATCGAAGAGCCCGATTCGCTCAATACCTACGAGAACGCCCGTAACGTCAAGGGAATACTCGAGCGCGAGGGCCTCGGTCGCGTTTTACTCGTGACTTCGGCGTTCCATATGCCGCGATCGATGGCGATCTTTCGCAAGCAGGCGATCGACGCAGTGCCCGCGCCCACCGACTTTCTAATTGCCGACGACTTCTTCGCGGCCAGCAACCAAACTGGAGCCGGAGCTATCCTCAGCCTCGTGCCCAGCGCGGAGAATCTGGCGGTGACCACGAAGGCGATAAAGGAGTATATCGGCGCGATCGTCTATCGGCTGCGGGGTTGGCTTTAAGGACAAGCGCAGCCGGATAGTGCAGACAGACGCTCGACTATACCGACATCTCGCCCAGGTACTTCGAGAGATACGGCGAAAAGACTTCGTAAATCAGCGTCAGCGGCTGGCCGTTGTGCCAGAACAAATAGTGCCGACCCCAAAATGGCCCCGAATGCTGAAACGCTTCTTCTAGGACGGCATTCGACCCGTGGCGGACACCGCGAATATCGCGATATAGCTCCGCGTGAATTTGCGACAGGTTGTCCCAAATCGGCGCTTGGCGATTTTGCAAGTACTCGTCGATATGGCTCGCTTCCCACCAGGACGCGGCATAGGCCAGGCGCTGCCCGGACGCCGTCCGCAGCCACACCTGACGCCGCAGTCGCGGGCCGGGAACCATCTGGATCGGTGAAGGCGCACCGTCGCGATCGTCGCCCACCAGCGACATATCGATCACGTCCACTTCCGTGCGCTCGCCGGTCAGTAGCTTTAGGTGGCGCGTCGGCGAACCGTCACCCAAAAGCAAAATCTGCCAGGCCGGGGCGAGCTGCGCGTGGGGAAGCCCGTCGCGGACGGCCTGTTCGCCACCCTCCCACCGAACATCGAGCGCGTTCCAAGTGGTTTGAGAAGTCAAATTAATGGGGGTGGCAGCTGTCACGATTGTTCATTTTTCTTAACGATCTTGTTCGTCATGATAGCGTTTGCTTCTACCCAGTGCTGGGCGCTCGACCGAACCGACCGAACGCGCCCAGCCGCTGTTTGCCTCGCCTCGCCCCTCGACTCGCCATGACCCAATCCGCCATCAAAAAGCTAGCCGGACAGCTGATCGTCTCCTGTCAGTCCCAGCCCGGTTCCCCGCTGAACGAGCCAAATATCATCGCGGCGATCGCGGCGGCGTCGATGCAGCGCGGTGCAGGCGGCGTCCGAATCGAAGGCCCCGATCGCGTCCGAGCCGTGCGGGAAGCGCTGCCAGGCGCGCCGCTAATCGGCCTCTGGAAACAGCAAATCGACGGCTTTTCGCCCTACATTACGCCGCAGTACCATCACGCTAAGGCAATCGCCGAAGCCGGAGCCGATATCGTCGCTCTGGACGCAACGCTGCGCGATCGCCCCGCTGGTGAAACCCTGGCCGAGATCGTCCGGCAGCTGCGCGAAGAGTTCGACGTAGCAGTGATGGCCGATATTGACTCGCTGGCGTCGGCGCAGTTCGCGATCGCGGCGGGGGTCGATGCGATCGGGACGACACTCTACGGCTACACCGAAGCCACCGAACAGCTCTCGCCGCCCGGATTCGAGCTGCTGGCGGATCTCGTCAAGCTCGTTGCCGAGCCGCGCGATCGCCCGGTCACCGCAATCTGCGAAGGCGGCATCGCAACCCCGGCGCAGATGGCCGAAGCGTTCGCGATCGGGGCGGACGCCGTCGTGGTGGGCACGGCAATTACGGGCATCGATTTGCTCGTCGATCGCTACGTGCGTGCTATCCCCTAACTTTGAAAAAATAGCGAACATTCGTCCGAAACCGGGGCGGCTTCGTCTGTATTGGGGAAATAGCACCCACACCCGGTCTTCCCCACTATGGAATTCACCAGCGTCTTGCTCGGCCAAGAGTTCAGCGGCCAGTTTTACGATTTCGGGCTCACCACCCCCGGCGCGGACAGCTTCAACTACGCCAGCCTAAACTCGACCCAAGCGAGCCAGCTCGCCAACTCCAGCGGCATCGATGTCGTCGTGCTGCTTGGCGGTAACGATAGCGCCACCGACGATGGCGGCAGCCGCATTTATTTCGGCAATGCGGGCAACGACACGATCGACGGCGCGGGCGGTAACGACACGATCGCCGCCGGTCGCGATGACGACTCGGTGATTGGCGGCGCGGGCGCGGACGTGCTGGCGGGCAATATCGGCAATGACACCCTAACCGGCGGCAGCGGCGCGGATATTCTCTTCGGCGGGCAGGACAATGACGTGCTCGACGGCGGCAGCGGCAACGACTCGCTTTCGGGCGATCGCGGCGACGACACCCTGACCGGCGGCAGTGGCGTCGATACGCTGACCGGTGGCGACGGCAGCGATCGCTTCGTTCTCGAAAGCGGTAACGGCCTCGATACGATTACGGATTTCATCAGCGGCACGGACGTGATGCAGCTCCCGAGCGGCGTTAGCGTCAGCGACCTGACCCTGACGAGTAGCGGCAGCGACACGATTATCAACGCTTCGGGAAGCGCGATCGCGGTCGTCCAGGGCATCGCGCCAAGCGCATTCAGCGCGGCGAATTTCGTCTCGACCGGCAGCACCAGCAGCACCACCGACAATTCGGGCTCCGGCTCCAGCAGTTCGGGCGGTTCTGACAGCGCGGGCAGCACGGCGCTCGATGCCTTCGAGGCAGAGGTACTGGCGCTGACCAACAGCTTCCGTCGCAGCAACGGCGTCGCGGAGCTAACGGCGGAAAGTAGCCTGGCGCAAGCCGCCGAGACCCACAGCCAAAATATGGCGAACCAGGATTTCTTTAGCCACACGGGCGCGGATGGTTCGAGCGTGGGCGATCGGGCCAGCGCAGCGGGCTACGGCTCGAGCTTTGTCGGCGAGAACATCGGCGCGGGCTACAGCACTCCAGAGGCGGTCGTGGACGGTTGGATTGACAGCCCCGGCCACCGCGCCAACATGCTCAATGGGGACTACACGAAGCTGGGAGTGGGTTATGCCTTCCTGGCGAACGATACGGGCAGCGAAAACTGGAACCACTACTGGACGCAGGTTTTTGGTTAGGTTACGGCCACTAGCTGCAGGCGTCGCGCGCGGCTTCGAGCGCGGCGTCTACGGCGGATTAGCCGCCGAGTTCGAGAAGGGACGAACTGAAGCTCGCGCAGGTGGTGGGCGTGGAAGAGGAACTCTCGCACTCGTCGCCCTGGTAGCTGTGCGAACCATCGTGGACGGCCTTACCGTCGAGCTCGATCGCCGACCCCCTTTTCTCTTCGCCTGAGTCGTTGCTGGAAATAAACGCCCACAGTCCAAGATTCGAGCACTGAGCGTCGTCGTTGGCGTCGCCTTCGCGAAGCGAATCGTGCGGCACACCCGGGCGAACGGCAAGCTCAGCCTTCATTGGCGACTTCAGGACAAATATAGTCTTGGAATGCTCTTACTTTGAGTCGAAGCGCTAGAACTGAAAATATAAGAACTCTGAGGGTCTGCTGAGCGACAGAAATGCAATCGAGGCAAGCACGCCCAAACAAGCACCCCAGTACCAGTTCATCTCGAACTTCTCCACAATCTCTTGCGTATTCGGCGAGAATCTGGCCGCCAGCCCGACGCAAACGAGCAAACTGCAATTCAGCAAAGTCCAAGCATTACTACCTCCAGGTAAACGGGCAAAAACCTCGCTAATGTTGCCCGACTCAACCGTCAAAATATTTAGAAAGTCCAGGCTCTCCAAGATTGAAAGCTTCGCCGGTATAACGATCCCTTTCGCACCCGCCATTGTCGAGAGCATAGACATCGCTTCGGGCAAGCTCTGCGATCGGAACAGCACCCAGGAAATCACCACGCATGCGAACGTTAAAAGGCGACTCACCTCTGCGGGAATGGAAATACTTAGCTGGCTCCAAATCCGATGTAGCGCGAGGTAAATACCATGCAGCCCGCCCCAAAGTACGAACGTCCAACCTGCCCCGTGCCACAGTCCGCCGAGCAGCATCGTCACCACTAGATTGATGTACTGCCGGATTTTTCCTTTGCGGTTTCCGCCGAGGGGAATGTAGAGATAGTCCCGCAGGAAGTTAGACAGAGTAATATGCCAGCGTCGCCAGAAGTCTGCAATCGATGTGGCTTTATACGGAGAGTTGAAGTTCAGAGGGATATGAACGTTAAACATGCGGCCAAGCCCGACCGCCATATCCGAATATCCAGAGAAATCAAAGTAAAGCTGAAACGTGTAAGCAAGCGCACCAAACCAGGCTTCGACGAAGTTAAGCTCGCCTGCATTACTAAAAATGCCCCCGACCCAGGGCGATATCGTATCGGCAATCAGTATCTTTTTCGCAAGGCCGAGGAGAAATATAGCGATTCCCGTCGCAAAGCTCCGCTGGGAGAACGTAAAGATCTGCTTATTTTCTAGCTCTGGAATTAGCTGGTCGTGGCGAAGAATCGGCCCTGCGATTAGCTGCGGAAAGAACGAGATAAACAGCGTGTAAACGACGGGATTGTAGTCACCAGCGTCGCCTCGGTAAGCATCGACCAGATAGGCGATCTGCGTAAAGCTGTAGAAAGAGATCGCCAGTGGCAGGACAATCTCCGGCACTGGCGCGTCCACACTGAGGATGCCATTTGCTGTCTTCACCGCGAAGCCAGCGTACTTATAGTAAGCAAGCGCCGCGAGATTGAGAACAATCCCGAAAATCATCAGCCAGCGAGCCCTGTCGCCGCCGGGCTGGCTAGCTTGAATTGCTCTCCCGATTAGGTAATTAAACGCGATCGAGCACAGCAGCAAGATGAGATACTCTGGTCGCCAGTAGCTGTAGAAAAATAGAGAAGCGAGGCAGAGAAACGCGATCGCCAGGTCGTACAGCCTGAAGTGTGAGAGTGCGTAGAATATGCCGACGACGATCGGGCAGAATATAAAGATAAATTCTAAAGAGTTGAATAGCATCGTTACCTCAAGGCCGATCGGTTACTGCACGAAAGATGAAAGCATTTCTGTATCTCTTTCAAGGCTGGAGTCGCGCCATTCTCTATATTTCTCCTGCTGTGACTCGATATGTTCGTCAACATTATCCGGATTGACGAAAGTCCCGAATTCCTCAAAATCGCTATCTAGTGCGATATCAAAGAGTAGGCGGCTAACGATCGCATTTCCCACGTGTGGACTAAAGTGAGATGTCTCATAGTAATAGTCTGCTTCGAGATTGATGTCTTTCGTTGTAATTGGTGTGATTCCGCTAAAGTCATACATTCCCTTGTCGCCAACGACTGCTGCGAGTTCTCTCAACCAGTCTTCTCGGATCTTCTCAAACCCCTTGTGGATGTTTCTATGAAATCTCAAAACATGTGCTGGTGTGACGAACACGAAAAACTCGATGTCGTTTTCTTCACAAACTTCAATTAAGCGCGCGATATCTTTGAGCTCGCGATCGAGGCTAGCGACAATACGCTGTCTGTCGTCTGGTGCGATAACGGACGGATCTTTTCCAATTTCCTCTAAAAATGAGTCTTTTGCTGCCAGCAGCGCCTTTTTGCTTGGTGCGTATGTTTGAAAGCCGCTCTGGGGATAGTTGACCGCTTCTGGCTCCTTGTAACTGCGTCGAACGGTATTGAGACTACTCATCAGCGTGCTCCACGAGAAGGCATATTGAAGAATGTCTTGATAGGCCATTCTCCGATGCTTCATTCGGTATTCCTGGAATCCCGGTTTGAATTTGTCGTTAGCGTATACGGCTTCAAAGTCAATTCCGATCAGCACTCTCTTTAGCTGAGGCTGATTTAGAATTGCGTGCTCTAGATACGATATATACTCGTACGGCTGCAAGGCTGGAATTCCGAGATTATAGACCTGGCTTCCTTTGGGAAATACGTCTGATTTGGGATCGAATCCAATCTCTATCCGTGACGATCCCATTATTACCGTGTCGAAGCTGTTGCGCGTCACATCGTACGCTTTGAAAGCTCTGTAGTTTTGATAGAGGTAGTCTTTTTTCTGGTTGAAAGACGGAAAGACTTTAGAGCCAAATATTCCATAGGCATCAACGATGATATTTATACCGCCTGCCGTGATGTTGGTAAGGCAGAAAAAGGCTACGAAAGCGACCCAAAATCTTCGAGCGAGCTTTTTCTCGTCTTTTTTCATTGGCTTCTGAACTGATGATTGAACGGCTTGGCTAACTACGGGCTCTATTTTGAAATTTTATTGGAGTCTTAAACAATCGTGCTTGAGGGCGATTTCTTCGTCGATCGAGCTTGTACGGGCGACAGCAGTGCAGACTTTTTCCATGCCACTTACCGCGAGCGCGAGCAATTTCCCGGATTGTTCTGCTAAGCGCTGCGCCGGTTCGGTATTTAGCATGGGAGAGCCTCGCAAAAAGTTTGTGACTTGCATGGTCAAGGTGCATCGTTCCGGGTGGCTTCTCTGTTGGGAAGTTGGCAGAGTGTAGTTTCACGGCTGCGTTCCCGTGCTGCCCCTGTTGAAAAAGAGGCTGTCGGATTTTGAGAGCTGGTAGAGTTCGTGGGCTGCTCGATCGCCCCGCGCTATGTCTTTCTCGATTGCGGCTTCTCGCAGTTCCCGTCGTAGCTCCGCCGATACTGTCTCCCAATCCGGCACGCAAATTCGCCGCAGATACTGCGCCTGGAATCGCAGATATCCGCCGCGCATTTTTGTCGAATACGTCTCCACGAACAGCCGCGCGATCGCCGATCGCAACACGGCCTGCAATGCCCGCAGTTCCCAGCACTCCGACGTAACGTAATACAGATTGTGGTGCGGATACAGCTCGCCGCGCTCGTAGACCACGTTGGCTTCGCCTTTAATATCGGGAATGAGTAGCTTCGGCGTCGTCGCGAGCTGCGGCCAGATGCGGTCGATCGTCCGATACCAGCGTGCCGGATTTTTCTTGGCGCAGTGCCGCTTGGCGATCGGTTCGCGCCGCGCTTCCAGGTAGCGCTGCAGCTTGGGATAGTGTGCCAAATCGACCAATCTGCCTGAGTCTGCAAAAGGATTGAGGACGCCTTTGCCGCGCCAGTGCACCTCACCAGAGACGATATCTCTAGTCATCGCGAGCGGCAGCTTGCGATCGAACTCTACGTCTAGGGCCTGATAGTTGCCAATGAAGTGCTTATCTGCGCCCGTCGCGACGCCGATGCCGACCTTGCAGCCTGCTGCTTCCAGGGTCGGGAACTGCGCTTCCAGGCGACGGACGAGCGCCACGCGATCGGCGGCGTCGAATAACCAGGGCTGCGAACCGCTGGCGATATTTTCCCGCTCCGAAATCCAAGTGAGCTGCTTCGGTAGAGCTTCGGCCTGCAAAGTCCGCGCGAGATTTGTCAGCGTCGTCCGATCGAGATCGACGTACTGCGCTAGCCGCGTCGCCCGCGAGTCCGCTGACTTCCGCCCGATGACCGTAATCGCCGGGTAAGCATCCACCTCATTCTCGAACGCCTGCACGCCGTCCATATCGACGTAAGTTTCCAGATGAAAATCCGCCGCGATAAATTCCCGCAGCGGCTGGCCGTAGCGGTTCTTCATCCAGCGATTCGCGCAGATAAAGCCCAGCTTTCCAGAGTTGGACAGCAGCGATAGCGATCGCTCGAAAAACGGAATGTAGAGATCGGCGCGATCGTAAATTGTTCGGTAGCGCCGCCGGTAGGCCGCGATCTGTGTTGCCGACAGTCGCTCCTGCCGCACGTACGGCGGATTCCCGATCGCGAAGTCGAACGCACCCGCGATCTCCACACTCAGAAAATCGCCCCGACACAACCAAGCATCCACTAATTTCGCCGCCGCCTCACTCGCAAAGCCTTCTTTGACGATCGGCTCCAGCAGCCGCGATCGCGTCTCGTCAAAGCTGGCCGCATCGAGTTCGATCGCCCGCACCGCCCCCGCCAGCGCCGACTCGTCCGCCCCCGCCGATCGCCACGCCGCCAGCAACCGTCGCGCGATCGGCAACAAAAATGCCCCCGCCCCAAAACACGGCTCCAAAATCCGAAATTCGTACAGCGGGCGATCGTCGGTGTACCCCACCAAATCGAGCATAAACTCGACCACCTCAGGCCGAGTGAACACTGCCCCCCGATCGATATTCGAGCCGCTAGCCATCCCGATCTGCGTCACTACCCGGACGCGCCATCACAGGCACACTGCGCTTCTCCAGACGTCGCAGCGCCACGCCACCCAGCACCGCCACCACCAGCGCCACCCAGGCCAAACCTTGCTGGAGCAGCAAAAATGCCCCCGTCGCAATGAGCACGCCGAACAGCAGGAAATTCGCCGCGATCGCCTTCTGCACGTCCCGACCCAAGTCCTGGATCGGCAGCAAACCCGTCGCGATCTGCTGCTTGCGCCAGCCGCTCCCGCCCGGACGCACTCGACGGTAAAACTGATTCAGCGTCTCCTCCGACTCCGGTGGCGTCAGGAACATCACTGAAATCCACAGCGTACAGACGATCGCCGTAATCGCCAGAATCCGGATGCCGTAATCCGACATCGGCACAACGATCCACTCATACATCCAGCTCGTTTCCGGCACGTCCCAACTGCCCGCTAGCGTTGCCAGCGTGCCGATGACAAAGCTCGATACGATCGCCGTCAGCTCCGCCGCCGCATTGACGCGCCACCAGAACCAGCGCAACACCAGCACCAGCCCCGACCCCGTCCCGATCGCGATAATCAACTGGAACACCGTGGCGATATCTTCCGCTGCAAAGGCCGCAACTGCACCCAGCGCCGTGACGATCGCCGACGAAACCCGCCCCACCATTACCAGCTTCGGCTGGCTCGCGTCCGGCTCGACGAAGCGCAGATACAGGTCGTTGGTGATAAACGACGCGCCCCAGTTAATCGAAGTCGAAACCGTGCTCATAAACGCCGCCACCAGCGACGCCACCACCAGACCCAGCAGTCCGGGGCCGAGGAACTCTAGCATCAGCTTCGGATAGCCCAGCTCCTTGTCCGCTAGGTCGGGGAAGACCACCAGCGCTGCCAGCGCCACGATAATCCACGGCCACGTTCGCACCACGTAGTGCATCAGGTTAAACATCCAGGCCGCTTTCTCCGCCTCGGCTTCGTTCTTCGCCGCCGCGAACCGCTGCACGAACTCGCCGCCACCGTCGCTGCGCCGCCACGCCCACCACTGAATAAACACGTTTGCGAAGAAGGCGCTGGCCGTAATGCCCGCTGCTTTCCCAAAGCCCAGCGCCCCGTCCTGCCAGGTCAGCGGCACGATCGACAGCACGTCGATATCGCTCGCTGCGCCCACCTTATCTACCAATGCCTGAATCCCGCCGACGCTGCTCATCGCGATCGCCGCTACCAGCAGCGCTCCAAACAGCGCTAGGAAAAACTGAAAAAAGTCCGTCGCCACCACGCCCCACAGACCGGCCAGCCCCGCGTACACCAGCACGAAAATGCTGACGCCGATGACGCTCAGTAGCTTCAGGTTGCCGTCGTCCGCCGCGACGCCCAGCCCTTCCCAAATTTCCAGCGCGTCTACGACTTTGACCATGCCCAGCATCGCGTAGCCAATCCCGATACAGTTCATCGGCACGGCGAAAATAAACGCCTTGACGCCGCGCAGCACCGCCGCCGTCTTACCGCCGTAGCGCAGCTCCGTTAGCTCCGCGTCGGTCAGCGCCTCCGTCCGCCGCCACATCCGCGCGAAGACGTAAATCATGATGACGTGGGAGATGCCGAAGCTCCACCAAATCCAGTTCCCGGCGATGCCTTGGTTACCGACGATACCGGTAATCAGCAGCGGCGTATCGATCGAAAATGTCGTCGCCGCCATGCTCGTCCCCACCAGCCACCAAGGCAACGAGCGCCCGGAGACAAAAAAGTCTTCGAGACTGTCGGAAGCGCGACGCGAGAGCAACAACCCGATCGCCATCGTTGCAACGAGATAGCCGATGACGATCGCCCAGTCGATAAACTGCATGGTAAAAACCTAACAGGGTCGGAGAAATGCGACCGCAGCGCGATCGTGCCGCAATTGTAACCCCGCGCGATCGGTAAACTTTTTTAACTATCTAACGGGCGATCGCAACGGGATTTCAGCGCGAGCGTAAAATGTTAGAGATTTTAAGATCTGTCGGTATATCGCTAACTTTTAGCGAGCTACTTTAAGATCGCATCCGACTTCGTTTAGCCTATTGGGAGACTTTCACATGACTGATGCATACACCGCGTCATTCCTGCCGTATATCCTCGTGCCGATGGCAGGTCTCGTATTTCCCGCCGTTGCAATGGGTTTGCTCTTCGTTTATATCGAAAGCGAAGCCTAAGCTCGCTCTGGCTTGCCACTCTTGCGAAGTCTGCGGCCCCACTCTACGGGCGTCCGCCAAGAGGCTGTAAGAGAGACTTGACTGAATTTTTGCTACCCGATAGGCAGCAGATCCAAAGAGCCCTGCAAGCAGTTCCGACAATTTACTGGCATCCTTCCAAAGCGACCGCAAGCGAGACCGTTCCCGCTCGCCCGGTCGCTTTTTTGCGGCGCGAACTCATCCGAGAGCACAAAAAAACCCAGCGTCGCCGCCAGGTTTGCAGTGGGGTTCTTGCTTTGATTGTGAGCTTTCGATCCGAGGATCCCTCGCGATCGCAGCGCTCAGCCGCCCAAAAGCACGAAGCGGCAAGCTTAGATAAATAGGCTTGTAGACAGACCCAGGGTCTTTCAAGCAGACCATAGGTCTCTCAAGCAGGCCACAAGTCTTTTACGAAGACCAAACGTTGCTGACCACCTGTTGCAGCGGAATCAGGTGGGGAGTCGTACACAGGAAGTACGCAAAAGCAGCACCGCCGCAGCCGCCTATCCAGAAGCCTGCAGCGAAGTCGCTCCAACCTACTTTCGTTCCTAAATCGGTTGGTGGGCTTGGCGTCGTCACCGACGGTTGCGGTTCGGTCACGCCAACGTCGCCATAGATCGACAGGCAAATGGTCAAGATGCTAACCAGGCCGATCGCTGCCAGCAGACCGGCAAACGCCGACATATCCGAGTCTCGCAGGGGGCCGAGGACAGCGAACGGGCCGTAGAGCAGATAGCCGTGGGCCATGCCGATTTCCAGACCGCGACGATTGCTTGAAAGCCCGTCGCGATACACCGGCAAGTTATTAATGAAAGCTTTTGTAAAGTCCGAAGAATTTACGGGCGTTGCGAGGTTTCCGACTTGCGGATCCCCCACATCGCGAACCATATCCATTGACATTTTGATGTTGTCTCCTCTGAAGTCATAAGCGCCAAAGCGTGAGGGGAGACTCACACCCGGCACAGAAATAAAGCTTCTTATCGGAAGCATTATCTCTGCTTAAGCATTATAGGAGAAATCTTCTTGCTTCTTATAACTCTTCGTATTTGTCAACAACAGAAACAGCGCCAAACAAAAACTCTCGACCGGGCGAACCCAAGCCGAGAGTCTCTGCTTTAGCTATTGGACAGTGCGGCTAATCGATTAACCGAACTTGCCCGCCGTTGAGGCAATCAAGAAGGCTGCATACGTAAAGATGTAGCCGATCGTGAAGTGAGCCAGACCCACCACACGAGCTTGAACGATCGACAGCGCAACCGGCTTGTCTTTCCAGCGAACCAGGTTCGCGAGCGGCGTGCGCTCGTGCGCCCAGACGATGGTTTCGATCAGCTCTTGCCAATAACCACGCCAGGAGATGAGGAACATGAAGCCCGTCGCCCAAACCAGGTGAGCGAAGAGGAACATCCAGCCCCAAACCGACAGGTTCGTGACGCCGTATGGGTTGTAGCCGTTGATTAGCTGGGCCGAGTTCAGCCACAGATAATCGCGGAACCAACCCATCAGGTAGGTCGAGGATTCGTTGAACTGAGCGACGTTACCTTGCCAGACAGCGAGGTGCTTCCAGTGCCAGTAGAACGTCAGCCAGCCCAGCGTGTTCAGCATCCAGAACATGGCGAGGTAGAACGCATCCCATGCCGAGATGTCGCACGTGCCGCCACGACCGGGGCCGTCGCAAGGGAAGCTGTAGCCGAAGTCTTTTTTGTCCGGCATCAGTTTCGAGCCACGAGCATCCAGTGCGCCTTTGACGAGGATGAGCGTCGTGGTGTGCAGACCCAAGGCGATCGCGTGGTGAACCAGGAAGTCGCCAGGGCCGATGGTCAGGAACAGAGAGTTGGTTCCACTGTTAATGGCATCCAACCAACCGGGCAACCAGACGTCACCATAGTTGGGCCAAGCCGTTGAGGCGATGCTGTCAGGGTTGGATAACAGCAGATCGAAGCCATACAGCGCTTTACCCGAAGACGCTTGAACGAACTGTGCGAACACGGGTTCGATCAGGATTTGTTTTTCGGGGGTACCGAAAGCCTGCATCACGTCGTTATGGACGTAGAGGCCGAGGGTGTGGAAGCCGAGGAAGAGCGACACCCAGCTCAGGTGCGAGATGATCGCTTCTTTGTGCTCGAGCATCCGAGCGAGGACGTTGTCCTTGTTGGCTTCGGGGTCGTAGTCACGGATGAAGAAGATCGCACCGTGAGCGAACGCACCAACCATCAGGAAGCCAGCGATGTATTGGTGGTGGGTGTACAGCGCTGCCATCGTCGTTTGGTCTTCAGCGATGAAGGCATACGGCGGCAGAGCATACATGTGCTGTGCGACCAGCGAGGTGATCACGCCGAGCGAAGCCAGCGCAAGACCGAGTTGGAAGTGCAGCGAGTTGTTGACCGTGTCGTAGAGACCTTGGTGACCAGCACCCAGACGGCCGCTCGGCGGGTTGTGAGCAGAAAGGATTTCCTTAATGCTGTGACCGATGCCGAAGTTGGTGCGGTACATGTGACCCGCAACGATGAAGAGCACCGCGATCGCCAAGTGGTGGTGAGCCATATCGGTCAGCCACAGCGATTCGGTCTGCGGGTGGAAGCCACCGAGGAACGTCAGGATGGCCGTACCGGAACCGGTTGCGGTGCCGAACAAGTGACCTGCCGTATCGGGGTTCTCCGCATACACGCCCCAGTTCCCTGTAAAGAAGGGAGCCAGGCCCGCCGGGTGAGGGGCGGTGGTCAGGAAGTTATCCCAACCGACGTGGACGCCACGCGATTCAGGAATCGCAACGTGTACCAGGTGTCCAGTCCACGCCAGCGAGCTAACGCCAAACAAACCAGCCAGGTGGTGATTGAGGCGCGACTCAGCATTCTTGAACCAAGAAAGGCTGGGGCGGAACTTGGGCTGAAGGTGCAGCCAACCTGCAAACAGCATTACTGCCGAAAGAAGGAGCAGGAAGATCGAACCTTGGTACAGGTCGCCGTTGGTGCGCATCCCGATGGTGTACCACCAGTGATAAACGCCCGAGTAAGCGACGTTAACGGTCGTGTTTGCACCGGCTTGGGTGAACGCTTCAGTTGCGCCTTCACCGAAGTGCGGATCCCAGATCGCGTGAGCGATCGGACGGACGTTGAGTGGATCGACGATCCACTGCTCGAAGTTGCCTTGCCAAGCGACGTGGAACAGGTTGCCCGAAGTCCAGAGGAAGATGATAGCCAGGTGGCCGAAGTGGGAGGCGAAGATCTTTTGGTAAAGATTCTCCTCCGTCATGCCATCGTGGCTTTCAAAGTCGTGGGCCGTGGCAATCCCGTACCAAATCCGACGTGTAGTCGGATCTTGCGCCAGGTCTTGGCTAAATTTAGGGAATTTAGTAGCCATGAGTCCTAACTAATTAGGGATCTATACCCAGTGTTAACCAACGGAGATGATCCGTGCGAGGAAAAACGACCAGGTTGTCGCAATACCACCGAGGAGGTAATGTGCCACGCCGACGGCGCGACCTTGGGTAATGCTAAGTGCGCGGGGCTGGATGGCCGGAGCCACTTTCAGCTTGTTGTGCGCCCAGACGATCGATTCGATCAGTTCTTGCCAGTAGCCGCGGCCGCTGAACAGGAACATCAGGCTGAATGCCCAAACGAAGTGCGCGCCAAGGAACATCAGACCGTAAGCCGACAGAGCCGAACCGTAGGAAGTGATGACCTGAGACGCTTGCGCCCACAGGAAGTCGCGCAACCAGCCGTTAATCGTAATCGCGCTTTGTGCGAAGTTGTTGTACGTAATCGTCGTTACGTCGCCGCCGGAGACAGAACCCCAGATATCAGATTGCATTTTCCACGAGAAGTGGAAGATAACGATCGATAGAGAGTTGTACATCCAGAACAGACCCAGGAAGACGTGGTCCCAAGCCGAAACTTGGCACGTACCGCCACGACCGGGGCCGTCGCACGGGAAGCGGAAGCCTAGCTCGGCTTTGTCCGGAATCAGACGCGAGCTGCGGGCGTAGAGAACGCCTTTAAGCAGAATCAGCGCGGTCACGTGGATCGTGAAGGCGTGGATGTGGTGGACCATAAAGTCAGCCGTACCCAGCGTCATCGGAGCCGCTGCGACCTTGCCCGCTACAGCCACGACTTCGCCGCCGAAGATCGGACTGACATTACCGATCGCGTTGGGAGCCGTTGCGCCCGCCGCAACCGAGTGCAGACCTTGAATCCATTGTGCGAACACTGGCTGGAGCTGGATTGCGGTGTCCGAGAACATGTCTTGCGGACGACCCAGCGCGCGCATGGTGTCGTTGTGGATATAGAGGCCGAAGCTGTGGAAGCCCAGCCAAATGCACACCCAGTTCAGGTGCGAGATAATCGCATCGCGGTGACGGAGCACGCGATCGAGCAGGTTATCGACGTTCTTGGCCGGATCGTAGTCACGAACCATAAAGATCGCCGCGTGTGCGCCCGCACCCACGATTAGGAAGCCACCGATCCACATATGGTGAGTGAAGATCGAGAGCTGCGTGGGGTAGTCAATGCCGATGTAAGGATACGGCGGCATTGCGTACATGTGCTGGGCGACGATGATGCTGACCGAGCCCATCATGGCGAGGTTGATCGCCAGTTGAGCGTGCCAGGAAGTGGTCAGAACTTCGTAAAGACCTTTGTGGCCTTCGCCGGTGAAAGGACCCTTGTGTGCTTCAAGGATCTCTTTCATGCTGTGACCGATGCCCCAGTTCGTCCGGTACATGTGACCGGCGATGATAAACAGAACCGCGATCGCCAGGTGGTGGTGCGCGATGTCTGTCATCCAGAGGCTACCGGTTTGCGGGTTCAGACCCCCTTTGAAAGTAAGGAAGTCCGAGTACGCGCCCCAGTTCAGGGTGAAGAACGGCGTCAGACCTTGCGAGAAGCTGGGGAAAAACTCAGCCATCGCGCTGGTGCTGAACGCATATTCGTGCGGCAGCGGGATATCAGCCGGAGCGATACCTTTGTCGAGCATCTGATTCACGGGCAGCGCCACGTGAATCTGGTGACCGGCCCAAGATAGCGAACCGAGGCCGAACAGACCGGCCAGGTGGTGGTTCAGCATCGATTCCACGTTTTGGAACCACGACAGCTTAGGCGCTTTGACGTGGTAGTGGAACCAGCCTGCAAACAGCATCAGCGCTGCTGCGACCAGACCGCCGATCGCCGTCGCGTAAAGCTGGGTTTCGTTAGTGAAACCAGCAGCACGCCACACGTGAAACAGACCGGAGGTGATTTGGATTCCTCGGAATCCACCGCCGACGTCGGCATTGAGAATGTCTTGTCCGACGACCGACCACACGACTTGAGCGCTGGGCTTAATGCCAGCCGGGTCGCTCAGCCATGCTTCGTAGTTTGAAAAGCGAGCGCCGTGGAAGAACCCGGCACTCAACCATATGAAAATAACGGCCAGTTGTCCGAAGTGCGCGCTAAAGATTTTGCGCGACACCTCTTCGAGGTTTTTGGACTGGCTATCGAAATCGTGAGCGTCGGCGTGCAGGTTCCAAATCCAGGTAGTGGTTTTGGGCCCTTTGGCCAAAGCGCGATCGAAGTGTCCCGGCTTACCCCACTTCTCGAAAGAAGTCGGAACCGGTTTCTCATCGACCTCAACTTTGACTTTCGCCTCCCGCTCCGGGGGACTAATTGTCATTGAGTCTCTCCTCTCTCTATTCCAGGAATGAGGAATGAATCCGTCTCAACTTTTGCTAGGGGGTAGCGACCTACTCTCGGGTGTATTCGACAGTAAAGATCGGGGATCGACCCTAATGTTGAGTTTCTTATCTTTTCGCTCGGTTGCAATCAGCTTGTGCTAAGAGCAGGTCTCGACTCAGGTCTGGAAGCGAGTTCCAGAGCGGAGTTGACTCCCAATCGCTTGAGTGAAAGACGGTACGGATGTGATTATAAGTCCTCCATCAGAAGAATTCAAACCAAGAGCTGATGGTCGATCCCAGCCGAAATAAAATGTTATGAATCACCTTATAAAAAACATTTTCTTTTATTAACGAAAGTTAAAATGGTATTGACATCTGGCGGTAGATGCGGGTCTGAGGGCCGCGCTGGCGATCTGTGGGGCGGTGTGGGGGCGCTCGGCGGCTGGGTCTGGGCTCGGCTTGTATTGAGCGATACTTTTGCGCGTGCGGGATGGGTCGCGATCGGGCTTTCGGGTATAGTTGCGGAGAGATTTTACAAGTCGCTGGTATTTAGGCCGTCTGAAGGTCGAGTGTCGCGATGGGCGATCGGCTGAGAGTAGTGGGAGCATCGCAGAACAATGCGACACGTCTACAGTCTGTTGGTGTTGGGGGTTGGGCGGATTGCTCGATCGCTCTTGAGAGTCACGCGCGCGGCAATCGCGTCGATTGTGTTGGCGCTTGCGATCGGCGGATGTGGCGGGGCGGAAACAGCGTCGCCGTCCATCCCCTTGGATGTTGCGATCGATCGGCCTGCGGTTCGCTTGCCCGCACAAATTTCTGAGGTGTCTGCGCCGACAGCGCTGCAAAAGCTGCGATCGCGTCTCGATCGCTATTGTCCGCAGGTCGAGATTGTCGAGCCTGCCAACGACAGCGTTATCGAGGCTCGGACGGTGACGGTGAAGTTGGAGGTGAGCGGGCTGCCGCTGTTCCGCGACGAGCGCTTCGGTCTCGGGCCGCATGTCCATCTGCTGCTCGACGATCGCGAGGAACCGCTCGTTTTCGATACCGAGCAGCCAATAACGTTAAGAGATCTGACGCCGGGCACTCATACACTGCGCGCGTTCGCGGCCCGCCCTTGGTTGGAGAGTTTTAAAAATGAGGGCGCGTTTGCCCAGACGACTTTTCATATATATACAGAGACGAACGACGCACCCGACCCGGCGCTACCGTTGCTGACTTACAACCAGCCTAGTGGGGCGTACGGTGCGGAGCCGGTGTTACTGGACTTCTATCTGACGAATGCACCGCTCCACGCGATCGCCCGCGAGTTTGACGACGATGACGTGCGCGACTGGCGCGTGCGCGTGACGGTCAACGGCCAGAGTTTTACGCTCGATCGCTGGGAGCCAATTTACTTGAAGGGCGTTAAGCCAGGACTGAACTGGCTACAAATCGAGCTGGTCGATGAAACGGGCGCGGCGATCGAAAATGCGTTTAATTCCACGGTGCGTTTCTTCGAGTACGACTCAGAACTGGATGACGGTCTGGCGGAGATCTTGCGCGGCGACGTCAGCTTTGAGGAGGCGGCGAGTATCGTCGGACTCGAGCTGCCAGAGCCGGAAGTTGCCGCCGAGCCGGAAGTCGAGCTAGAAGATGCGGCAAAGCCGGAAGTAGAAATCGAGCCAGAGCCGGACGCCGAGCCGGAAGCCGAGTCGGAAGCCGAGTCGGAAGCTGGGTTCGTCGAGCCGGACGAAGCGATGAATGACGTGTCAGACGAAGTGCCGGACGAAGCGCGAGATTCGATCGCAGAGCCCGCGAGCGAAACGGTAGAAATAGAGCCGACCGCCGCTGAGACATCCGAGCCGCCGATCGTGGAGAAAGAGGCCGACGAAGCGACCGGAAATAAGGCGGCGATCGAGTCGCCAGCGGACGAGCTCACTGTGCCGAAAGCGGTTCGATCGGATGCGGAACCCTCGGCGGCGGAAGCGCCGGTCGCGACGGAAGCGCCAGAAATGCTAGAAGCGCCAGACCCTCTGCCGAGCAAGGCCAGCAGCGAAACCGCAGATGATGAAATGGGTGGGGCGATCGCTGTACCGGAATCCGAATCGCCAGCGCTCGAAGCTCCGGATGAGACCGCCGTCGAGCTGTCCGATGAGTCCTCCGCTGCTCCATCTGAGGATTTATCTGACGCCTCGTCCGAGGGGTCGTTCGATGAATTGCCCGATGAATTGCCCGATGAATTGCCCGATGAATTGCCTGACGCTCCATCCGCCGAGTCGTCCGAAGAGACACCCGAAGAGCCGCTGGTAGATGTCGCTCCTGCCGAGCCTCGCGATGCTTCATCGGACGAGCCGCCTGCCGAAGCAGGGGGCGAAGCAGATTCGGCGGCGACACTGTCGGAAAGCTGACAAGGCGAGCGGTTTCGGATTAAATCGGGATGTGATGTTATTGCCGCGCTCCGAGCGAAGCGCTAAAGGTATCTTGCGCGATACTGCAATCTGTTTTGGAGAGGCCCCGTGGCGAGTGGCTCCGGTCTGCGTTGGGCTTCGTTTCTTTTTGTCTGGATTGATTTCTGGGCTGATATCCGGGGCGCTTGGTGCGGCGATCGTTGGAGCCAGCGCGGCGGTTGCCGGGGCGATCGAGGTTCCCGCACCGAGCGATCGCCCGTTTGATATCGGTGCGCTCGAAGGGGGAAGCCCAGATTGTGCGCCGGACTGCCGCATTTTTACCGATGATGATATTTCTCAGCGAGTGCTGTCCGAACCGAGTTTGTGGTGGTCGGTACGCGAGATGGGGGCGCGGCTGGTGCCGAGCTGGATCGTGTATCCCGATGAAGGGCGCGTCGATCTTGCGATCGACCCCCAGCGCTGGAACTGGATGGACTATTTCGATCGCTACACCCTCGTGACCGAGCTGGCCCACGTGCTGCGTCCGCGCGGCTATAACCTGCGAGTGTTCGACCCGCAGCAGCCCGAGCGCCCGGTGGCGAGCTACACCTGTAACTTCGATACCGTGCCGCCGACCTGCCGGCTTCGCTTCGCGGAAGGGCGCAACTAAGATGAGCGCGCCGACTGTCCGCCCGATCGCGGCCGAGCTGAGACCGCTACCGAACAAACTCGAAGCCGAGACTATCTCGAACCGAAACTAACAAACCGAAACCGAGCCGTTTGTCTATCCGCCAGCCCATGTTCGACTTTCGTTCCCTCCGCAATAGCATCACCTTTCGCTACCTCGGTATCGTGACGAGCCTTTTGGTCGTTGGTGAGGTGGCTTTCAGCGCGATTCAGCTTCGGAACCGCTATCAAAGGCAGCTCGATCGCCTCGAGGCCAAAGTGGAAAGTCGGGCGCAGTTTTTAAGCCAGATTAGCCCGAAGTTCGTCCTCGAGCTGGAGTTTTTGGTGCTCGAAACGTTTATCCGCCAGACCAATACCGACCCGGATATCGTCTATTCGCTGGCCGTGGGTAAGAGCGGGCAGGCGCTAACCAGCACTCTCGATCTGGAACACCCGTCGATCGTTCAGGTGGTGGGCGATCGCGCTGACGGTAGCACTATTCTCGACATCGTTCGGGAGGTGCGTCAGTTCCCCAACATTAGCGAGGTGCGCGTGCCGATCTTCTCGAACGGTCGCAAGCTGGGAGAAGTCCGCATCGGCTATTCAAACGACCGCGTGCTTGGCGATTGGCGGCGCGGTCTGCTGGATACGACGCTGCTGTCGTTGGGGTTGACCAGCCTGCTGGCGGCGGTGACGATCGTCGTCTTCGAGCGCGAGATCGGGCAGCCTTTGCGATCGCTGTCCGATCTCTCGACGCGGCTGGCTGCCGGTCAGCTCGATCGGCGCATTGAGGTGACGCGCGACGACGAGATGGGCCAGCTCGAGTCGGCGTTTAATACGATGGCGATGCAGCTCCAGCACACCCTCAGCGGCCTCGAGCAGCGCATCGCCGAGCGCCAGCGCGCCGAGGACGCCCTACGCACGAGCGAGCAGCGCTACCGCTCTGTGGTCGATACGGTCGAGGAGGCGATCTTCCAGACGGACGCGGCAGGGAGCTGGATTTTCCTCAATCCGGCCTGGGCGGAGATTACCGGCTTTAGCGTCGAAGAGAGCCTGGGGAGGCGCTGGGCGGAATACGTGGTGCAGAGCGATCTGGCGGTGGCCGAGTCGCATCTGGCGGGGCTGCTCGGCGGCCGCGAGCGCGAGGTGCGGTTTTGTTTGCGCTACCGGACGGCGACGGGGGAAAGCCGCTGGCTCGAGGCGCTGGCGCGATCGAACTTCGATGCAAGCGGCAAAGTGACGGGGCTGTCGGGGACGCTCAACGACGTTACCCAGCGCAAGACCGTCGAGGACGCGCTTCAGCTCAGCCAGTTTTCGCTCGATCGCGCGGCGGATGCGTTCTATTTCATGACCTCGGACGGCAAATTTTTCTACGTCAACGAGGCGGCCTGTCGGGCAGTGGGCTATCCGCGCGATCGCCTGAAAACGATGAGCGTTTTCGATATCGACCGGCACTGTCAGCCGTCGGCGTGGTGCGATCGCTGGCTGCACCTGAAGCACCAACAGACCCTAACGTTCGAGAGCACTTACCGCCACTGCGACGGGTACGAGTTCCCGGTAGAAGTCTCGGCGAATTACCTGGAATTTAACGGCGCGGAATTTAACTGCACCGTGGTTCGCGATATCAGCGAGCGCAAACAGGTAGAGCGAGAGCTCTTGTCCGGCGAGGCGGCGCTGCGCACGCTCTACGAGGTGGCGTCTTCGCCCAGTCTTAGCTTGCAGGAGCGGCTCGACGACCTGCTGGCGATGGGCCGCCATCACTTCCAGCTCGATATCGGCGCGATCGTTCACGTTGAGGGCAAACGCCCGATCTTCATCGCCCACCAGTGCCGCGAGACTGACCTGACCGCCGAGCTGGGGCAGTCGTTCCAATTGGAGGAAACCTATTGCGGCCAGACCTACGCGAGGCGCGACGTGCTGGCCTTCGCCTCGGCCCAGGAGCGGCACGCCCTCTTCGACGATACGCTGCCTCAGACGGATACCGTCGCAGCCTTCATCGGTGCGCCGATCGTCACCAACGGCCACCGCTACGGCGTTTTACACTTTGCCAGCGTCGAAGCGCGCGAGCGTCCCATTCGCGAGCGCGAGCGCCAGCTCGTCCGGCTGATGGCCCAGTGGATCGGTAATGAAATCGAGCGGCAACAGGCGCGTGACGCCCTCGAGGGCCAGTTCCGGCAGGCGATGCTGCTGCGAAATATTACCCAACAGGTGCGTCAGAGCCTCGATACCCAGGCGATCTTCCAGACGACAGCGCTGCAGATCGGGCGCGCGTTCCAGGTCGATCGCTGCGCGATCTACGCCTGCAGCCCGGAGCCGTCTGCCGCCGCTACGGTCGTCGCGGAGTACCTGGGCGGTGAATATCCCTCGATGCTCGATTGCGTCGTACCGATCGCGGGCAATCCTTACATAGACCAACTGCTGCGCGAGGATGTGGCGATCGTCGTGCCAGACGTTTACGCTGACTCGCGCTTTTTATCGACCCAGGATTTTTGCTGCGAGATCGAACTCAAGTCGCTGCTGGCGATGCGCACCTCCGACCAAGGCCAGCCCAATGGCGCGATCGCCTTGCACCAGTGCGGAACGTACCGCCGGTGGAGCGCGGAGGAAATCGGCGCGATCGGCGCGATCGCCGAGCAGGTGGGCATCGCGCTGGCCCAGGCGCAACTGCTCGAGCGAGAAACCCAGCAGCGCCAGCAGCTCGCCGAGCAGAATCTGGCCCTCGAAGCCGCCCGCCGCGACGCCGAAGCCGCCAACCAGGCGAAAAGCGAGTTTTTGGCGACGATGAGCCACGAGATCCGCACGCCGATGAACGGCACGATCGGCATGACTGAACTGCTGCTAGACACGCCCCTGAGCGAACGCCAGCGCCACTTCGTTCGGACGATCCGCACCAGCGGTGACGACTTGCTGACGATCGTCAACGATATCCTCGACTTCTCGAAAATCGAGTCCGGCCACCTTGAGCTAGAGCGCGCGCCGTTCGTGCTGAAGGCCTGCATTGAAGACGCTCTGGGCATCGTGGCCGAGCGCGCCCGCAGCTCTGGGCTGCAAGTTTCGTTTGCGATCGCCCGCGATATCCCGGAGGCGATCGTCGGCGACGTAACGCGGCTGCGCCAGATCCTGACGAACCTGCTCAGCAACGCCGTGAAGTTCACCGAGCGCGGCGAGGTTATCTTGGCGGTCGAGCGCTTGCAGGCCCCCCAAGCGATCAATTCGGACGAGCTAGCGGAAGCTGCGGAAACCGAAGGCCCGCGCCCCGGCGCGCTACAGTTTTGCGTCTGCGATACCGGCATCGGCATTAACGCCACACAGCAGCAGCGGCTGTTTTCTGCGTTCAGCCAGGTGGACGCGTCGATCGTCCGGCGCTATGGCGGTACGGGGCTGGGACTGGCGATTTCCCGGCGGCTGGCCGAGATGATGGGCGGGTGCATCTGGGTCGAGAGCTGCGGCCACACGAGCGGCAATTCGCCGTCGGTCTGGAAGCGGTTCGATCGCCCCAAGTCCCACGCTCGCTTCGGGACGGGCACGATTTTCTATTTCACGATCGCCGCCACGCCCGCCTCGCGCGAGGGCGATCGGCCCGTTCCCCAGAGCCCACGCGATCGGAGCCCCGACGACTCGACCGTCCGGCCCGCTCCTTTAAAAGTATTGCTCGCCGAAGACAACCCCATCAACCAGCAGGTGGCCCAACTGTTGCTCGAGCGCTTCGGCTATCAGTCTGATGTCGCCAACAATGGTCTGGAGGTGCTCGAGGCGGTGCGGCAGACGCGCTATGACCTGATTCTGATGGACGTGGCGATGCCGGAGCTGGACGGCATCAGCGCTACGCGCGCCATTCGCGAGCAGTTCCCCGATCGCGGGCCGCAGATTGTCGCCCTGACGGCCCACGCGATGCAGGGCGATCGCGACAAGTGCTTGGCGGCGGGGATGGACGGCTACCTGACGAAGCCGATTCGCGCCGACGAGCTGCGGGATTTGCTGCTGTCGGTGCAGCCGTTGCATGTGGAAGCGGCTGCGGAGACGGAGATTGTTGAGGCTAGCGCGATCGACGTGCCCGTTCTAGCCAAAGCGCCCGATCGCGCCGTCGAAGACGCGCCAGAAATTCCGCTAGCGGACTGGCCAACAGCTCCGCCAGAGGCTCCTCGCTCTTCTGCTGCCGACGCCGAGTCACATCTCGAGCCGACCGAAAGCGCGCCCGTCAACAGCACCGGACTCGACGTTCTCGATCGCACCGTAATCGCCGCCATCCAGTCAATGGCCGGGTCGCGATCGACGGGGCTGCTGCTGGCGAGCCTGAACGCTTACCGCGAAGAGACCCTGGATGCATGTTTCGCGATCGAGACGGCCTGCCAGCATGGCGACACCGAAACGCTGGCTCGAACAGCCCGCGCCCTGCGATCGCACAGCGCCAGCCTGGGCGGGCTCGCGTTGGCCAGCACCTGCAAGCAGCTCGAAGAGCTCGCTGGCGATTCGGCGCGATCGGCGCAGTTAGAACAGCTCCAGTCCCTCGTCGCTCACCTCAAGCAAAACTACGATGCATTCCTGTTCGCGCTGATCGCTCTGGAGCGAGAGCTGCACGGTCACGGCGATGGGAGTCATCAAGTAAATTTGTAGCGCCTATTCTAAAAGGGTTACAGCCCCTAGCATTGTTTTTGGGGCGGGTGTGTACTCGCTGACCCCGTAATAAGGTTTTGGTGCGAATTGATGACACGCCTCCGCGCACCTACGAGAGACCGGTGTCACCTCAGCCGCCAAAGACGATCGCCGCGCTGCCGATGCCCCAGCGGGCCGCAAGACTCGGTGTCAGTGGAATCAGTGTCAAAATCACCAGCAGAAAGCCCAGCAGCGCCACGATCGCGCGCGCATCGTCGGGTTCGGCCAGCTCGTTAGCACTCGGTCGCTCCAGATCGCGCTGTGCTACTAGAATCAAAATCGCCCAGTACAGCGCCAGCGGGTTGACCAGAGTCGCGAGACCGAGAAATAGCAGCGACAGGATTGTGGCCACGCCCGCAACGCGCCGCCCGTAAATTGCCTGCATGATGCGGCCACCGTCGAGCTGACCGGCGGGCAGTAGGTTGAGGGCGTTAATCACCAGGCCCAGCCAGCCCAGCAGCACCAGCGGGTGGACGGAAACCAGCGTCGAAGCGAGCTTGTCGCCGATCGCCAGTTTTGCGAGGCTCGCCACCAGGATCGAGCCGCGAAAGAAGTCCGTGGGGATCTGAAACAGGCTGGCGTCGTTGGAGAGGCTAAAGCCCAGCAGCATCATTCCGAGGGAAACGGCAACGCTAGCGAGCGGCCCCGCAGCGGCGATATCGAATAGTGCCGTGCGGTTGGGCAAAATCGACTGGAAGCGGACGATCGAGCCGAAGGTGCCGATTTGCCACGCAGGCAGAAAAAACGGCCAGGACAGCGAGACACCGTGCTTGCGGGCTGCGACGAGATGGCCGATCTCGTGGGTTCCGGCGATCGCCCAGATGCCCGCCGCCAGCGGCACGACTTCGCGCCAGCGCTCGGGCTGGGCGAACAAATCGAAGCTGAGGAACAGCCCGCTCGCGATCGCCGTAGTGACGATCGTGGCGGCAAACAGCACGAGCGCCAGCAGTTTCTGCGAGACATTGAGCGGCTTGGGGTCGTCCGCCGTCGGCAGCACTACGACCACGGGCTTGCCGTCGCGATTGGGAATTAGAAAGGCGCGGTAGCGGTTGTCGGTGGCGGCGGCGATTTTGCTCTCGAGGCTCTGATAGGTTGGCTCCGGCTCGCCACGCAGGTTGCCGCGAAAAATCGCGCCGGACTGATACGGAATCGTTTCGGTGGCGAAAAAGGTATCGATGCCGAAAATGCTGCGGACGGCTTCGAGATCTTCGGCCGACATGCCGATATCGGGCTGGGGCCGCGCGGTCGGCATGCCCGTGGCGCGGCTGAGGCCGTCGCGGAGGTTGGCGTTGGGGATTTTAGACTCGTTGGGGCTGCCGGGGGCTTCGGAAGTGCTGGCGTCCGGCGATCGCGCGGCGAGCCGGGCTTCGAGTTTGGCGCGCTCGTCTTCGTCGCGGGCGAGTTGACGCAGCGATCGCCCGAGCAAAATGTAGGCGACGATCGACGCGACGATCGACGCCAAAATAAATACCCCGTTGGGATAGATGCCCAGGGCGATCGACACGAAAAACGTCACCCACGGCGCGGCTAAAGCCAGCGACTGGAGCCACGACAGCAGGCCGAGCTTGCCGTACGGGCGCGATCGGATATATCCCCAGACGAGGACGGCGACCACCACCCCTCCGGTCAGAATCGAAACGATATTGTTTTTAACGATCTCCATCAGTAGTCCCGCAGTTGCGATCGGCTCGCGCGATCTTGTCCTAGTTTTCTGACTTTAATGTGCCGTGTGCCTATGGGCCGCTCGCGGGATACTCGTGCGCCCGGTTGCGTTAGTCGGCTCCGGCGAGTGCCGACTTGCTGTCTTTTTGTGAACGCAGTGCCCTGTTTCCTAACGTCTTAGCCTAACGTCGATCTCAGCTCGCGCAACGATCGCCCGCACGACGGCTGCGGCACGAGCGCCTTTCCGACGTTTTGCCAGCCGACTTCCCGACCGTCAACCACGATCGTCAACCACGACCGACGCAGACCGAGAAAAGATCCATGTCCGACTCCGCTTCGAGACCCGTCCCGACCGTCGGCCAGCAGGTGCGCGTCACCACGCTGCCACAGTATCTCAAGACCGCAGACCCGATGCCGATGCTGCGCCCGCCCAGCGCGATCGCCGTCGGTGAGGTGGGCGTAATTCTGGCGCGCCAACCGGGCGAGTCCTGGAGCGTGCGGTTTGCTAGCGGGGCGTTCCTGCTCGATCGCAGCTATTTCGAGATCGTCGAAGCCGCCGCTCCGTCCGACAGCAGCGCGGATAACTCGACCGCTGACGCCCCGAAATAGTCGCTACAGTTGGTGCAGCTCGCGCCCCAGGAGTTCCGCCCGTGACCAACCCTTCACTCCCAAAAGCCACCGACATCGGCAAGGCCGTGACGCTGCTCGCCGCGATCGCGCTGGCGGGGTTTGGCGTCGTACCCGTGGTGTTCGCCGATCGCCAGCCGCAAACCGAAACGATCGCGCCGCCCAGCATCGACCCGAACTGGCTGCTGACCCCAGAACCGGCGGGACTGCCTGTCGCCCTCGGGCAGGCCGACCTCTTCGCCGAGGAAATCCACCGCGCTCTGATTCAGTCGGAAGCCGCCAGGATGGTGTCCCAGGCGCACTCGATGGTGGGCGATGAGAGGTTCGAGTCGTGCTACGCCAAATCCGTTGAGGACTGTTTCGACAGCATCGAGCAGTCGATCCGCCAGGAGTGGCTCGACGCGATCGAACACGAGGCCAAAGCCCGCGCTCTGTTCCGCTGGCAGGCGCTGCAAGTGGCCCGCACCGGCAACGTCGAGCCTCCAGCAATGGCGTTAGACGCGACGTTCTTGCAGCTCAGCGATAAACTAGCGACCGAGCGCAGCGCTGCAATGAGCAGCAGCGTCGAGGGGGCATCGCGCTTCCGCCAGATCGAAACCCAGCTCGATCGGCTCAACAACGCCCCGCTCACCCCGCCGGAGCCAAACCCCGGCGACTCGACCGGCCAGTCCGCTGGGCCTAACGAGTCCGGCGAGCCCAGCGAGTCCGACGAGCCAGATAACCCAACCGGCGAGACCGACGATAACGGCTCGATCGACGAGCCCGCGAGCCAGCCCAACGCCAGCGAATCTCCTGAAGACGAAGGGAAACCCGCCAGCGAACTCGACGACGAAACCGCCGCCGAGACCGACGCCGCAGACCCGCCCGACGAAGAGATTGAAACTGAGGCCGAAGCGGACAACAATTCCGAGGCCGAAACGTCTATAGAAACAGACCGTAATCGCGAGGGTGACAGTGAGTAAGCGGAATAAGCGCAACAGACGCAAGATCATCGGGCTGATTTCCGCCGGGGCGTTGTTCGCTGGCGTCGGCATCGCTCGCACGGCGGTCACCACCGAGCGCATCGTCACCGATGAAGCCCTGAGTATCGCCCAACAAACCGGCCAGCCTGTTTGGGAAACTTACCAGCGCAACGTTTGGCTCGCTTGGGTCGGCAGCGCGATCGCCGTGACGGGCGTTTCGGGCGTGGCGGCAGCTCTGTACGCGCGCAATGAGGATATTGACGAGCTGTCGCGTCAGACAATCGACCTGCGCGATCGCCTCGTAGCAGCGGTTCCCCAGCTCGAGCCCGTTCTCTCCCGCCCGGACAACCCGCGACTGCCAGCCCTCGAGCCCCGCGCCGAGCTAGCCGGGTTCGGGAGCGAACTGGCGATCGACGGCCAGGGCGACCTCGCCGACACCGCGCCGCCCGCTCCCACGGGCGATCCGCTACTGCCGCCCGACGTGGTTGTGTCCGACATCGAGTCCGACATCGAGTCCGACATCGAGTCTGACGACATTGAACCCGAGATCTCCGAGTTCGACACCGACCCAGCCACTGCCGAGACAACCGCCAGCCCAGAGCCGCCAGCCGATAGTCCCCCGATCTCCTTCGACGCTCACCTCAACGAATTTTTCGAGACTCAGCCCAGTCCGCCCCTCGAAGCCAGCCCCGAAGCCCAGCCCGAGCCCATCGAAGCGAACGCCCGCGTCGCAGAAACCGCTAACGAATTCGTCGCCGACTTCAATCCCGATCTAGGCCGCGTGCCCGCCGCCGAACTGTCCCCGATCGTCACGCCGCTTCCCGAGCTTCCGACCGTGCCGATCGTCAGCTTCCGGCCCGAGCCCGCCGCTCCACCCCCGTGGCTCGACGAACTGGTTGCTGCGCCTGCGCTGTGTGTTGCTGGGGACGATCGCGATCCCGTCGTCGCCCGCGTCAAAGCCAGCCTGCTCCAAGCCCTTATTGCCCGACGTCTTCAGGCCGGACACAACTGCATCGTTTGCGATCCACTCAACCAAGCCGACACCTGGCACGGCTGCCAGCGCATCGGCCAAGGCGAAGATCACACCGCGCTCAACGCAGCGATGGTATCGGTTTCCGACGAAATCGAAACGCGCCTGATGGCCACGGAAGCAACGGACTTCCCGCCTCTGACCTTTGCCTGCTTCAGCTTATCGCTCTGGCTCGAGATGTGTGCGTCGTCGCCGACGTTTGCTATGCGGGCGCGCAATGCGGCCAGCGTCGGCGTGGCGCTGCTGTTTATCGAAGATGAACTGCCCGCAGCCTGGACGAGCTTCGGCCAAAACGGGCTGGACTTCTCCGACGATCTGTTTCTCGAGTTCGACCTCGGTACGCGCGAATCCGGCACGCCGATCGCCCGCCTCCAAGTTCCGCAGTCCTCTCTCGGCCAGTCCACCGAAAGTCCTGCCGATCGGTCTGCCAGCAGCTCAACCGAGAAATCTACCGACGGGCCTCTGCGTCCCAGAGCCCACGCATCGGGCGGTGTCGTCACGGAAATCGACCTGGGTGAATGGCTCCAAACGCCGACGCCGACGCCCCCGCCGTTGCGATCGCGTCCACCCGTGACGGCTCCCGCCGCAGACGATCCAAAATTTTCAACAAAAACCGATCGCTCAGAACGGTCTAATGCCTCCCAAACCAGCTATTCTATGGTTGAATCAGAAGGGCAGCTTCGTGCCAGGATCGCAGCGTATCAAAGCGTCAAAATGACACGCGAGCAGATTCTTGTTGCGATTTGGGACATTCAGGACACGAACTCGGCACAGTACGAAATGGCACTGAAGTTCTACGAACGCCTGACGAGCGAGCCCGCACCACACTCAGGGAATCGCTAGCCTCTACGAGCCGCGTCGCACTGCCCTCGAAGCCCGAAACCACCCCCACCCCGCAAACACTGCTATGAGTTTCCGAGAACGCGCCGCAGACCAGTACGACCGTGCGAAGTCGCAGTTTTCAGACTTCCAAAACGACGAGCCCGTTCAAATCGAAGCTCCCTCGCGAGTCGTCGAAGGCGTCAACTCCGTACTCAAGTACTACCTTTGCTCCTGGGCGATCTGGCGTCCGCTGCGTTTCCTCTCCGCCCGCCTGACCGAGGCCGTAATTCTTTACGTCGTCGTCCCCGGCATCAAAGGCGCGCTGATGGGTGCGGTCAACCCGATGAACGCCCTGCCCATGTCGGCCCCGCAGATTCAGAAAGATGCCCACGCCCTGACGGCCCACGTCGTCCGCCCCGTCGTCGGCGGTACGGTACGCACCGTCGGTCAAGTGATTGCGGTTTCCGCCGCGTCGGTCGATGCCGCCGAGCGCACCCGCCTCGTGGCCAACACCGGTGAGCCCGTCGAGCTGTCTCCCGTGCTGTCGAACACCTCGATCGATTCCAATTACGTTTGGATGGTCAACTACATGTCCGGCACGAACGCTCCAGTGCGAAACGTCTCGACCCAGCAAGACAATCGGCTCTCAGATAAAGAAATCGAACTTATCAACAATCGCTAAATTCCAGCCGCAGTTCCTCGTCACACTGCCGACGTGAAACCTTCCACTTCCTACAACCGCTGGATATTGGCCTCCTGTGTGGGGCTGCTCCTGTTCGATGTTTACTGCCACGTCAATCGCATCGATCGCATCGCCGTAATCGAAAGCGCGATCGCCTACCTTCGTCCCCCCGCAGTCCGCAATGTCACAAACGACGGACGCCCCCCCGAACCGACCCAGCCTTGCCGAAGGGCGGCCTCTGGCTGGGATTGCCATGTCTCGCCTACTCCAACAGACCTCTAACATTTTCACGACGATCGTCGTGTTGGTGACCCTGGCGACCCAGGGTGTGCCTCGGGCGCGGGCGGCGTGGCTGCTGGCAGTGGACTGGGCGTTTATGACGGATTCGTCCGGCGGCGGTGGCCCCCGCGTCAGCTTTGATGAAGGCGACACGATCGATCGCGGCGAGGAGATTGTCGGGTTTGCCGTCACCGATCCGTTCCTGCCCTGCAAAAATCCTGACGCCAGCACCGAAGACTGCCGCACTTGGGAAGGTTACCCGCGCGCCCATCTCGGAACTGACGTTTCCACCCCCACCGGTCACAAGCTGGTGATGTTCGGTGTGCGAGGCCAGGTGTTCCGCGTCAAGTGTTCCGGCTCACTGGACTCGAAAGATGGTGGCGGACTGGTCGCAACAATCGAGGCCCACGGCTACACGTTCCAGGCAATGCACCTGAATCGCTGCCAGTCCGGGCGGGTGCGCGTCGGACGCGTCTTTGCCGAGACGGGCAACTCTGGCTATTCCACTGGCCCCCACCTGCACTGGACGCAAAAAGAAGACGGCGTCGCCATCTCGCCCCACCGCGCTTATCTGGAAGCGACGCTGTCCGGCGGCGTGATGAAAAACGAGTACGCCAGCATCGAGCGACTGAAGTCGGCGATCGTCGAGCAGGAGTCGGGCCAACAAGTGTCGATTCTCAATCCCGATAGTGGCGCGATCGGCTTAGCTCAAGTAATGCCGGAAAACGTGCCGAGCTGGACGAAGCAGTGTCTCGGTCGCGAGCTGACGGCAGATGAGTTTCGTCGCAATGCCCGCGCACAAAACACCGTGATCGACTGCAAGCTGGAGCAATATTGGAAAGCGTCGAGTTCGGAGACGACGGATGAGAAGGTGCGCGATGTGGCTTCGGTCTGGTACTCCGGCAGCGAGTCGAATAAAAACAGTACGCGCCTGCAGCCCTATGGCGGCAACGTCTATCCGAGCATTCAGTCTTATACCTATCAGGTGCTCGATCGCTTCGATGCGTTGACGGACGAGGCGGACGAAGAAACCGTCGAGCTACCGCCGCTGCCAGGGGACGCGATCGACGAGATTCCATTGGCCGTCCCGATCGAACCCTACGCCGAAGACGAACTCGAAGCCGAGGTCGAGCTTCCTGAGATTGAGTAGTTGGCAGGCGGGTTGTCGAGCTCTCGTAGAAACTGACGCCGCTCGCGGGGTGTGAGAAGTACGGCTTAAAGTCGGACTTCTGAGGTGGCCGTCGCCTATGAGAAACTCTGCCGATCTTGGGCCTCGGTGGCACTGTGGCGACTGGCTTCCCAGCCGAGTAGCGCGGTTTTGCGATCGACGCCCCAGCGGTAGCCGCCCAGCTCGCCCGAGCCGCGAATTATCCGATGGCAGGGAATTAGATAGCCGACCGGGTTGCGCCCGATCGCCGTGCCCACGGCTCGCGCTGCGGTCGGACGACCCATCGACGCCGCGAGCCCCTGGTAGGTCGCCAGCCCGCCGAACGGAATATTCAGCAGCGCCCGCCAGACCTGGATCTGGAAGTTCGTGCCTTTGACGAGGACGTTCAGCGGTTCGGTCGCCGATGCGGTGGGCTGAAAGATGCGATCGCAGATGTCCTGTGTGACGGTTCGATCGCGAACGATTTCGGCGTTGAACCACTCCGATCGCAGTCGCTCTTCTGCGCCGTCTTCATCGTCCAGGAAATGCAGGTGGCAGATGCCGCGCGCCGTCGCCGCGATCGAGCAACGACCAAAGGGCGTATCGTGGACGCCGTGCCAGACTTTTAACCCCTTGCCCCCGGCTTTGAACTCTCCCGGCGACACCGCCTCCAGATTGACGAACAGGTCGTGCAATCGCCCTGGACTCGACAGGCCGCTGTCGTGGGTCAAGTCGAGCAGGCTGGCGGTGTCGGCGATACGCGATTTGGCGTACTCCACCGTCAGGTACTGCGAAAAGCGCTTGGGGCTGATGCCCGCCCAGCGTGTGAACAGGCGCTGGAAGTGGTGGTCGCTGAGGTGGACGTGTCGGGCGATCGCGCTGAGGTCGGGTCGATCGCGGTGGTTGGCGCGCATGAAGGCGATCGCGCGGGCGATCTGCGCGTAGGTTTCGGTGTTGCGGTGATTTTCGGCAGGCGGGAGGCTCATCGAGTCGGGCGATGCGATCGCTGGGGTCTCTGGGAATTTCACGCTATCGAAGGTTGATGCGCGATCGCCACCCGTTTCTTGCGATCGTGTTGAGAACCTACTCGCCCTGCGTGACTTCTGCGAGCGCGGCTTCGATAAGGTCGTCGCTGATGCCGCGCCGCTCGAGGCTGGCAATTAGTGCCGTCACTGTGTCGCTCTCGAAGCGCTCTAAATCTTCGCGCAAGCCCTGTCCGATATAGGTGCGGGCGAGCGATTTCGCGTTGGATAATCCGCGCCGGGGCGCAATGCGATCGAGGTCTTCGATGACATCTTCCGGGAGTGAGAGGGTCATCGTCGTCATCGGGCGATCGCGGCGGAACTGCTTTTTCAGGGTTTCAAGCTTCATAGTATTTCTGCTCCTGGGGATTGAAGCACGCCTCTGCTGCTTGAGGAAACGTCACGCCATTGTGTTTGCGTGAATTACTCTCGGCCTTGTCCGCATTCCAAGCGAAACTAACGCCGTTGAAGTCGAAGTAGACATCCATAATTGAAGTGTGGCAAAGGGCTCCGGCCTCGTCAATCGAGGCTTAACAGCGATCGCGCTGCAAGGCATAATAGGCAAGTTTTCTCGAAAAATCTCGACCCCCGTCACCCCGGCCAGCGCGCCGGATCGAAACCGTCATGCGAACCCACTATTGCGGCACGCTCCGTAGCGAACACATCGGCCAAACCGTCACGCTTTGCGGCTGGGTCGATCGCCGCCGCGACCACGGGGGCGTGATTTTCGTCGATCTGCGCGATCGTACCGGCGTCGTCCAAATTGCCGCCGACCCCGAACGTAGCCCTGAGGCATACCCGAAAGCCGACGCGCTGCGAAACGAATACGTCGTCCGCGTCACCGGTCGCGTCACCAAACGTCCGGACGAATCGCTTAACGACAAGCTGCCCACGGGCGAGGTGGAGATCTATGCCGACTCGATCGAGCTGCTCAACGCCGTCAGCAAGCAGCTCCCGTTCCAGGTCAGCACCTCCGACACCGAAAGCGTCCGCGAAGACCTGCGCCTGAAGTATCGCTATCTGGATCTGCGTCGCGAGCGGATGTCGAGCAACCTGAAGCTTCGCCACAGCGTCATCAAGGCGATCCGCCGCTTTCTTGAAGACCAGCAAGAATTTATCGAAGTCGAAACGCCGATTCTGACGAAATCCACGCCGGAAGGCGCGCGCGACTATCTAGTCCCCAGCCGCGTCAACCCCGGTGAATTCTTCGCGCTGCCCCAGTCGCCGCAGCTCTTTAAGCAGTTGCTGATGGTTTCGGGGCTCGATCGCTACTACCAAGTCGCCCGCTGCTTCCGCGACGAAGACCTGCGCGCCGATCGCCAGCCCGAGTTCACCCAGCTCGATATGGAAATGAGCTTTATGAGTCAGGATGAAGTCCTCGCGCTCAACGAAGCCCTGATTGCCCACGTTTATAAAGAAGTGCGCGGCGAAGACATCTCACTGCCGCTGCCGCGCATCACCTACGCCGAGTCGATGGAGCGCTACGGCACCGATCGCCCGGACACGCGCTACGGCCTGGAGCTGGTCAACGCCTCGGACATTATGGAGACCTCGGGCTTCAAAGTGTTCTCCGGTGCGGTGAAGTCCGGCGGCGTTGTTAAAGTCCTGCCGATTCCCGCCGGTAACGATGCGATCTCGAACGTGCAAATCAAGCCTGGTGGCGACCTCTTTAAAGAAGCGACGGAGGCGGGCGCAAAAGGTCTGGCTTATATTCGCGTCAAAGAAGGCGGCGAAATCGACACGATCGGCGCGATCAAAGACAACCTCAGCCCCGAGCAAAAGGACGAGCTGCTCTCGCGTTGCGGAGCCGAAGCCGGACACCTGCTGCTCTTCGGTGCGGGCGATACGGCGACCGTGAACAAGGCGCTCGATCGCCTGCGTCAGGTTATCGCCCGCCGCATGGATCTCGTCGATGACAGCCAGCACAAACTAGTGTGGGTCGTGGACTTCCCGATGGTGGAGTGGGACGCCGAGGCCAAGCGCTACGACGCGCTGCACCACCCGTTTACCGCACCCAACCCGGAAGATCTGGGCGACCTGCCCAACGCCCGCGCCGTGGCCTACGACATCGTCCTCAACGGCTACGAGATCGGCGGCGGCAGCCTGCGGATCTACCAGCGCGATATTCAAGAGAAAGTCTTCGCGCTGCTGGGTCTGTCGGATGAGGAAGCCCGCGAGAAGTTCGGCTTCCTGCTCGATGCCTTCGAGTACGGCACGCCGCCCCATGCGGGGATTGCCTACGGCCTCGATCGCCTGGTGATGCTGCTGGCGGGCGAGGAGTCGATCCGCGACACCATTGCATTCCCGAAAACCCAGAATGCGAGCTGCCTGCTGACCGATGCACCGTCGGGCGTGGACAAAGCGCAGCTTAAGGAGCTGTTTATCGCTTCGACCTACGTGCCGAAGAAAGAGGAAGACGAAGCCAAAAAGTAGGTGCAGTTTGGTGGCGGGGATACACTGAAATCAGTCGTTCCTCGCTGCCGCAATGCTCGCTAACGATCCGCTCTACATCACTCCCGAAGACTATCTTGCCGCTGAAGAGATAAGCCCCATCCGTCACGAGTATCGCGATGGGGAGGTCTTCGCGATGACGGGGGGGACCCTCAACCACAATGCCATCATTCTCAACGTCGCGTTAAGCCTCAAGCTCCAGCTACGTGGCTCCGGTTGCCGCGTGTTTGCTGAAAGTGCGAAGGTCAGGATAGAGACGCGCAACGCCTTTTACTATCCCGATATCGTCGTGACCTGTGACGATCGCGATCGACCGTCCAAAAAGCAGTACGCCGAGCATCCGAGCCTAATCGTTGAAGTTCTGTCGCCGAGTACGGCGCGCTACGATCGCACGGAAAAGTTCGCTGACTATCGCACCATTCCGAGCTTGTGCGAGTTCGTTCTCGTCTCGACCGATCTCCAGCAGGTCGAACACTTCTACAAGGACGAGCGCGACAAGTGGAATCTCATTGATGCCGCAGACCCGATACAACTCACGAGCGTCAATTGCAGCATCGCGCTGGCCGAGATTTACGACGACACCGATATTCCCGCCGCCTGAGCATGCCACGGGCGCGATCTCCCAAAGAGTCAACTGGAAAGGGGTAGCGCGATCGTGAAGGTCGTGCCCTGACCCAGCTCGGACTGACAGGTCAGCGTGCCGCCGTGCTTCTCGGTGACGATCTGATGGGCGATCGCCATGCCCAGTCCTGTGCCTTTCCCCACCTCTTTTGTCGTAAAGCCCTGCTCGAAGATGCGCGCTACCGTCTCCGGCTTCATCCCGCAACCGTTGTCCTGAATCTGGATCTGCACGCGATCGCTGGCAATCGAGGTCTGAATCGCAATCCGGTTCGGATTCTGCTCGATTCCTTGGTAAGTTTTGCCGGAATTGCCCTCGTCCAACGCATCAATAGCATTAGCCAGCAGGTTCATAAACACCTGGTTAAGCTGTCCGGGGAAACAGTGAATCCCGGGTAGCTCACCGTACTGCTTAACGATTTCGATCGCGGGTCGCTCCTCGTTGGCCTTGGTGCGGTGCTTGAGGATCAGCAGCGTGCTGTCGAGCCCGTCGTGGATATTAAACGCCGTTTTGCTTTCGCGATCGGTGCGTGAAAATGTCCGCAGGCTCGTGCTGATGTTGCGGATGCGATCGATACCGGTATTCATCGAGCCAATCAGATTGGGCAGGTCTTCACGGATAAAGTCCAGGTCGATCGCCTCGATCTCATCTTCAATGGCTTCGCTCGGTTCGGGGACTTCCTCTTGATAGAGATCGATCAGACCGAGCAGATCTCGCACATAGTCCTGGGCGGGCTGGATATTGCCCTGCAAGAAGCCGACGGGATTGTTGATTTCGTGGGCGATGCCCGAGACGAGGTTGCCCAGCACCGACATTTTTTCGCTTTGAACGAGTTGAAGTTGTGCCTGTTGGAGATCGGTGAGTGCGTGCTGTGTTCGCCGGTAAAGCTGGGCGTTTTGCAGTGCCACTGCCGCCTGAGCGCAGAGGAATTCCACGATCGTCTGGCAGTTTGGCGTGAACACGCCCTTGGTGGTCGGGTGTTCGAGATAGGCGATCGCGACTAAGTTACCTTGGTTGAGTAGGGGCACACAGAGCACGCTTTGGGGCTGGTATTGGGGGAAATAACCTTCCAAGATACCCGCCAGCTCGGTCTTCGCTTCGTCGATTGAAACCGAAGTTTGGGTATTTTTAACGTACTGAATTAGGCGGATGGGAACGGGACTGTCCGAGGTCAGGGGCTGGGAGCGGCTATCGGTCGTCACCTCACCGCCAGCGATCTCTGCAATGGTCTGAATATGCCAGCTCGAGTCCTGGGGGGTTAAGAGAACGACTTTCTGCGCGCCCGAAGATGTCAGCACGATTTCACCGATCTCGCCGAGTAACGTCTCGAGTTCGATCGTGCGAGTAAGCTTCTGAGCCGCCTGGAGAATCGTGGCAACATCGAGAGCGGTGGATAGACCACTGCGGCTGTTGGCATGACTAGTGCCAGTGCCCTGAACCGCGGACAGAGTTTGGTCTAGGAGTTCGAGGGGGTCAACACCCTTCGCCGCTGTCTGTTTTTGAAGAATGGGCGCAAGCAAGTCGGCATAGTTCGCCTCGAGGTGGCTGGCCTTGGCGATCGCGCCCCAACGAGCGTAACCGTAGTAGGCTTCTTGCATATACAGTCCTGCCTCTTTGGGTCGCCCCCAAGCTAAGTAAAACTTGGCAAAAAGCTCGTTTGCGAGTGCCTCTTCTTGGATGTATCGATTGGCGCTAGCGCCTGCGATGGCGCGATCGTACAGCTCGATCGCAGCTAGTCGATCGCCACCAACCCGAGACGTTTCAGCCATCACCAGATCGACCTTATGCTGGTGGTTCATTGGGGCGTGCTCGGCCCAATGCTTCAAGATTTCAAGGTCGTCTCGTACGCGATCTAGACGCTCGGTTCGATATTCCAAGTCTGCATCCGGCTCGGTGTCAATCTCGGCGATCGCACTCAACGCTCCATAAAAATGGGACGCAGGCACGTTCACCATGCCCGTTGCGGCCAGGAAGCATTTGCGGCCTTCTGCAATATGGGTTCGAGTTGCTTCGATCTCCCCAAACAGGAAACAGAGCATGAGCTTGTAGGAGTGGAAGATATACAGCGCCTGCAGGTCGTTCGCGTTCTGCCATTGCGGAACGGCTTCCGCTTCTTGCAAGACCTCACCAGCTAGGAGCGTGGGATCTTCCGAGCGCTCGAGCAAATTGAGCACCATTTGCTCGATCGCTTGGATATAGCCCGCAGCCGTGGATTGATTGATTAGCTCTAGGTGGTGACAGTAGGAACGGGCTTCAGCGCTGAGAGCCTCCAGAGGCTCGCCGCACCAAAAAGAGTTGGAGCAAAAGCTGTGAGCGTTATAGCCGACAAATTCGTAGTTGCCGGTTTCTAGTCCGCTGGTGTACCCGGCTTGTAAAAGTGGAAGCGTGCCGCGAACGGGAGAGGTGCGGTGCATCAGGAACAGACCGGCTAGCAGCAAGACCTCTGGCTCAGCGATTTTCGCGGCGAACTTATCGAGTAACTGTAGGGAGAGCTGGGCGAACTTCACGCCAGTGGCTACATCAGGCGTGCTGCCTGCAGACAGGAGCAAACCGTAGCAGGCATAAGCAAACGACGACGAAGGCATGTTGCCGTACTCGATCGACAGAGAGGCCGCAAAGCTCACCACCAATGGAAAAAAGTGGGGTTTGCTGATGTGGGTCGCAGAAAAAATGCTTTGCGTAATCTGCAAAATCGCGATTTTTTCCGGGTCTTGCATTTCGGGCAAGAGCAGCAAATCTTCAACCTGACGATCGCCGATCGATGCTTGTACCTGGGCGATCGCGCCCGCCATATCAGCTTCTGAGGGCTCTTCTGGAAATGTGATGCCTAACCTTTTCAGGAACTCAAACGCAATCTCAGTTGCCTCCGCCAGCCGGTGGCGAGAGATATTGGCTTTAATTTGAATGCGGTAGACGTTCGCTTGCTCTATCAAAGAACGACTGTGGGCGACGACTTCGTCTACAAAACGATCCATCTCCGCCCAGTCGCCACATAAAGCCGCAAACTCCACCGCCAGCTCGCTAAATGCCAAAATCGTTTCGTACTGATGCTGCCAAGGATTTTCCCCTAGGAGCGATAGGCCAGTTTGTACGTATTCCCACCCAGACTGATAGGCGGTCGTGCGTTTTGCTTTTTGACCGGCGAGGAGATTGAGCTGCGCCAACTCAGTCCGCTCTTCTGGCTGAGTCAGGCTTTGGATGCCACCGTTCAACTGCCCGACAAGCTCAAAAATATGCTCTTCTCGATGCTCTGGCGATGTGCCGTCGAGCAACAGCCGCCCGATTCGGTAATGTACGGCCTGTTTCTGCGCTGCCGGAATCAGGGAGTAAGCCGCTTGTTGAACGCGATCGTGCAGAAACCTATAGGCAACGGATATTTGCTCGTCTGCGCTTGCTTCTGCTGTGGACGCTTCGCCTTGGAAAAACTTGTATGTCTCGCTCAAAGGCAGCACGAGTCCTTCTTTTAATGCTTCCCACAGCGCAGACGCGACCTCTACGGGGTCCCGTTCGCTAACGGTAGCTAGGGTCTTGAGGTCGAACTGGTTGCCAATGCAGGCCGCCAGCTTTGCAATTTCTTGCGTGGCGTCTGGCAGCTTGCAAAGCCGACCGGCCATAAACTCTACGACGTCTTCGGTCAGCGCGGACTGCTGCACCTGCGTGAGGTCGCACTGCCATTGGCCCAAGTCGCGATCGAAGACGATCGAGCCATCGTCGTACAGCCCTTGGAGAAACTGGGTCGCAAAAAAGGGGTTTCCCTGCGTCTTTCGCGCGATCGCCTCGCTGAGCGGTCGTGCTACATCTTGCGGGCAGCTCAATGTCTCAGCCACCAAGAAGTTGAGAGTGTCAGCATCCAAGGGGGCAAGGGTTATCGTGTCGAACTCCACGCCAGACTTCCCAATCTCTTTGAGCGTCAGCATCAGTGGATGAGCGGGAGAAACTTCGTTATTTCGGTACGCCCCGAGCAGAAGGAGATAGCCGGTGTCGCGCTCGGTGTTCAGTAGCTGCAACAGTTTCAGGGAGGCGGCGTCCGCCCACTGAAGATCGTCGATAAAAATAACGAGGGGACGATCTTGCGTCGTAAACGCCTGAATGAACTTTTGAAAGACTAGGTTGAAGCGATTCTGGGCGGCGCTGCCGGACAGCTCTAAGACTGGAGGCTGTGGGCCGACGATGCTTTCCAGCTCGGGGAGAACCTCGATAATGACTTGGCAGTTGTCACCCACTGCCGCAAGGATTCTGCCTTTCCAGTGGGCGAGCTCCGCATCGGACTCAGACAGCAGTTGTTCCACCAAATCTCCGAAGGCTCGTACGAAGGCGCTGAAGGGGATGTTGCGCTGGAACTGGTCGAACTTCCCTTTGATGAAATAGCCGCGCTGGCGGACGATCGGTTTGTGGACTTCGTTCACTACGGCGGTTTTGCCGATGCCGGAAAATCCAGAAACGAGCATCATTTCCGTACTGCCCGCCGCCGCACGCTCGAAGACCTCGAGTAGGGTTTGTACTTCGGTGTCTCTGCCGTAGAGCTTTTCGGGAATAGAGAAACGTCCGGTAATGTCGCGTTCGCCGAGCGAGAAAGGCTCAATTATTCCCGTCGCCCGCCACTGCTCCAGGCATCGCTCCAGATCGTGCTTCAGCCCTCGCGCGCTTTGGTAGCGCTCTTCGGCATTCTTCGCCATTAGCCTCATGACGATCGCCGAGAGCATCTCAGGACAAACGCGGTGTTGTCGGTCCGAGCGCTCGATCGGCGCGATGGGAGCCTGGGCAATATGGCAGTGGATTAATTCCAGCGGATCGCTCGCTTCAAACGGCAACGTGCCCGTCAACAGCTCGTAGAGCGTTACGCCCAGCGCGTAGAAGTCCGTTCGGTAGTCCAATCCCCGGTTCATTCGCCCTGTCTGCTCGGGTGAGAGATAGGCTAGCGTGCCCTCAAGTCCAGCAGGATTTACGAACTGTTGCTGCTCCTTCGGCAACCAGGAGGCGATGCTGAAGTCGATAAGCTGGATTTGCTTCGTTCGGGCGTGGATGAGGATGTTGGCGGGTTTAATATCCTTGTGGATAATTTGTTGTCCGGCGAGCACGTGCAGTGCTTCGGCAAGCTGGATAGCAATTTCTAGTAATTCGCCCATACCGCGATCGGCCGAGTACCAGTAGCTGGCGAGGGACACGGCTCCTTCATCTGGCATGACCAGTGCGTAGCCGTTGCCGCAGCGCTCTAAACCCAACGGTTTAACGATGAGCGGGGAGTCGAGATGCTGGGTGATGACGTACTGGTTGCGGAATGCGACGAGTTCGCTAAAACTCGGATGGGAGTTTCGTAGGACTTTGACGATGAACGGTTTTCGATCGCGCTGATGCAGGGCGCGAAAAACGAGGGTGCGAAGTCCGGTGTAGAGGGTCTCCGTTTCCTGATAGTGAAGCAAATTCAGCATCGGGGCGATTGACAAAAGGAAACAGCGACTCTGTTCGGCTTGGCAGGCTCGGGCTGCGAAGCATGTTGTGCCCAGGATTCGGGGAGTGAGATGAGTAAAGGCCGGATAGCATGCACTCACTTTTCTTCCATGAGAGTACCGAAATCTCCGGAGGGTCTGAAGTGATGCCCGTCACTCGCGACGGAACACAGCTTCCTTTTGCGGCTTGATGTGCCTTAACGCCATAGGCGCGATCGCAGCCGCCAGACTTTCCGCACCAGCCGATAAAAACAGGCCAGCGCGATCGCCGACGCCCAGCCGAGGATCGAAATCGCGATCACCTTGAGCAGCGGCAAATTCAGACCCAGGCCGAACACCCGCATCGCGATCGCAAAAGCCAGCGTCGCCCCGGCCACCAGCGGAAAGTCCCAGCCGTCGATCGCCCGCGTCGCGATCGCTAGCAGAAACAGCACCACGATCGCGAACCAGACGATCGTGCTGGTTTGCGACATGCCTAGGACGCCTGTGACGATCGTGCCGAGCAGCGACACCTCGAAGCCGAAGAACCCAGCGCGCAGCAGCATCGCCAAGCGCGATCGCTGGCGATCGGAAAACAAACCCGTACCCATGACAAAGCGCGAATCATAGTCTGGCGGCGGCTGGGTGAGATGCTCTTGGGGAAGTGCCGTCGGATACGACGGTGAGGGGAACGTGGTCGGGAAGCGGTTCGCGGGCTGCGGGGCGAGCGGCTGGTTTTTGAGCGGAAAAGCGATGCTGGGCGAGCCGAACGGCGACGCACCGGAAAGCTCGCCTAGCGCCGATAGCGCCGCCGCTGCCGAGGTGAAGCGATCGCTCGGAACCGGCTGCAACATTCGCTCGAGAACGAACTTGAGGCCGCCCGCGACGGGGATCTCGTCCCAGCGCCACTTGCTGTTGTAGGAGTCGAACAGCTCCGCCGGGTCGCGATCGGTCAGCAGCGCCAGCGTCGTCACGGCCAGCGCGAACAGGTCGGTGGCCGGGTACACCTGCCCGCCGTTGATCTGCTCCGGCGGCGCGAAGCCCATCGAGAAAATCCCCGTCGAGAAGTCCGTACTGCCCTGGCTGACCTGCTTGACCGCGCCGAAGTCGAGCAGGTACAGCAGACCGTCGAAGCGGCGCATGATATTCGAGGGTTTGATGTCGCGATGGATGTTGTCGCGCTCGTGGACGAACTGCAAGATCTTGAGAATCTCGATCAGGATTTCGCGCACGTCGGCCTCGGAGAACGCGCCGCGCTGCTCTAGCTCCTCGGTCATCGTCACGCCGTCGATGAACTCTTGCACCAGGTAGAAGAAGCGATCGTCCGGTGCGCCTTCTTGCAGCGGCGGCACTTCCAGCTCGAAGTAGGCGAACAGGTCGGGGATTTGCGGGTGGGGGTTACCGAGGTTTTCCAGGGCGTGGGCTTCGCGCTCGAACAGGATTTGGGCTTTGTGGAGCTGCGAGGTCGAGAGCGTCCCGGCGGGCTGGAACTGCTTGACGACGCAGGGGCGAAACGTGGGGGTGTAGCGATCGATCGCCCGATAGGTCGCGCCGAACCCGCCGCGTTCGATCGGCGCTTGGGGGATGTAGCGCCCGCCGAGGATCAGCGGCATGCCGCAGCTTTCGCAGTACTTCTGCTCGATCGTCTTGACCGTGCGGCGGTTGTCGAGATCGGGGAAGCGATTTACCGGCTGGAGGCAGTGGGGGCGGGTACAGTAAACGTCCATAAATCTCGAAGTCGGCTGAACGGTACCGTTGGCACGGACTGTAAGGCTGCCGGGCGATCGTCAAATCGAAAAATTAACTCGAAGGCTCAAAAGATACCGAAGATACCGCCGATAAACCATACGTAAAACAGCAAAAACAAGCAGCCCTCCCATTTCGTGATCTGCTTGTCCTGGACGACGATGCAGAGCAACAGCGTCCCGGCCAGCATCTCCAGCAGTCCGTTTGTCAGCGTTTGCTCTGGGATCGCCACCTCCCCAAAGAAGCGCGGCACGCCTGTCACCATCAGCGAGTTAAAGATATTCGAGCCCAGAACGTTGCCGACAGCAACCTCCGGGTTGCCCTTGCGGGCGCATACAATGCTGACCGTCAGTTCCGGCAGTGAGGTTCCGAAAGCCAGGGCGCTGATGGCGATGATATCCGGGGCGATATCGAGCAGGCGCGAGATTTCGACGACGGATCTAACGGTGTAATCTGCGCCGAGAAAGATAAAGACGGAGCTAAGGACGAGGACGACGATCGCCCGTTTCGGCAGGCGACTCAGCCGCGAGGTGTCGCCAGGAATCTCTTCTTCGCGATCGCGTTGGCTGACGGTATAGAGCAGATAGACAACGTAGGCCAGCACCGATAGCACGGCCTCGCCGATGGTAAAGCCGTCGCTGCTGACCATTAGCGCCATCAGTAGCGTCGCGCCTAGAAATAGCGGCAGGTCGATGCTGGCGATTTCGTACTCGAGGACGATTTTTTTGCCGAAGGTGGCGGTGATGCCGATGATCAGAAAAATGTTGGCGATATTCGAGCCGATCACGTTGCCGATCGCGATTTCCGACGAGCCTTGAACGACCGCTACAGTCGAGGACATCAGCTCGGGCAGCGACGTACCGATCGCCACGATCGCCACGCCGATCGCGAAGGGGGGCAGACCGAAGAACCGGCCAACGATTTCAGCGCGCTCGGTGAAGACATCCGAGGCGCGAATTAGGACGAGCAGGCTGAGCGCAAACACGCTAAACCAGCCTAAAAGCTCCAGCATCCAAAAGTTCCGTGGGGGGCTTGGATCACTATATAGCAACGCTGGGTGCTCGCAGCTTTCGGGCGATTGCGACGCTGGGCTGTTGGGGGTGGCGGCGATCGTTAGCGTCCGATCGCCGAGCCGAAGTTCTCATCGTCGGTGCCGAGCAGCATGGCCGGGTGGGCGCGCAGCGGGTCGCGGACGATCGCCTCGATTTTATAGCCCGCACCGGAACCGATCTCCACAAAGGTCGAGTAGGGCGAGAAGCCATATTCGTTGTAGTCGCGAGTAAAGCCAAAGCTGCCGATTTCGTAGACGATCGACTCAAACGGGCCGTCGTCGCCATTGTCAGTGGCGGCGGAAACGAAGGTCTGACCGCCGCTGGTGATGGCGATATCGGAGATGTGGCGAACGTTGCCAATGGGGGCGGGGACGGAGATTTCCTGCGAGCCCAGTGGCTGGACGTTCAAAGAGTCGGGATCGAACGTGCCCCAGTAAAGCACGCCCGGATCGGCATCCTTGCCGCGATGGGCCCAGACGAGTAGCGTCCCGATGCCGGACTCGAACAGCTCGATCGACTCCAGATTCGAGCCCTCTGGCAGATTCGGCACTTGCCCGGTCGCGACGGGCGTAACGGTCAGCGCCGCGCGATCGACGACCACATGGTAGAAGTCGCCATCACTCTCGATCGCCAGAAAACTATCCTCGCCGGGAACTGCCGTCAGCCCTTCCAGATCGAACGGTTTCGGCAGCTTGCTGTTCCAGGTCAGTGCCTCGTCCGTTAGCGCACCGGCTTCCCAGCGCAGCATCCGAAAGCGCGCGGAGGTGCCGTCTTTGTTGTCGTGGGCGACCAGCAACTCGAAGGTGTCGGTGTTGGCATTGCTGGCCGCGTCGAGCACGGCCATACCGCTGATGCCGTTAAAGATGCCGTCGGGTTCGCTGCGGCCATCGTAGGCGCTCGTCCAGGTTTGGGCGAAGCTCGGCGCGGCCAGAGTCACAAGCGTAGAGAGGGTCGCCAGGGGGAGGGCGCGGCGGCAGCGGGCGATCGAGCGGTTGAAAAATGGCATGGCGAAAAGTTACGGTGTATGTTTCCAGACGTTGCAGCCAGTCTTAGCGGTCAGTCTTAGCAGTCAGTCCTGAGAATTCAATCTCCCAACGCTTCTCTCCCATCATAGTGAAGTCGCTCCGGGCAAAAGCCGCCGGGTCTCTCCGACCGTCACCCTGCATCTCTGCCGCCCTCCGAGCAGAGCAGCATCCGCGCACCAAACACCATCAGCGCGAAGATTTCCGTCGAGCCCTGAGCCGAGGTCGCAGGCCACGAGGCCATATCGACCTCGTAACGTTGGCGGCCCGCCTGTGCGTCGCTCAATGCGCGAGCCGGTAGGGAGATCGCCAGGGTGGCGAGAACGGCGATCGAACTGATAATCGAAAAACGAGGGATCATAACGATGGGCTGTGAAGTCTAGTCGGTATCAGTGCAGCAGATGCGGAGTTTGCTGACTTCCCGTGCGAGTTACTACTTAAGTATCCTGCGATTCCCGAGCGGCTTCCGTGATGTTCGTGGGGCGACAGCGGTGAGAATTAGCGGCCTTCGGGCGCGATCGCGGCGGGCCCTCGGGCGCGATCGAAGTCACCGGCAAGATTGAGCTAAGCTGGCGAGCGTATTTAAGACCGCACCTCCCATCGGACTATGCCGAGCCAGACCGACGCCCCAATCGATCCAGCCGATCGCGACGATCGCGCTCCGCTCGTGTTTCCCGCGATGGGTTGCGGAACCTGGGCCTGGGGCAATCGCCTGCTCTGGAACTACGATGAGAGCATGGATGCCGAACTCCAGCGCGTCTTCGATCGCTGCGTGGCGGCAGGCGTGACGCTCTTCGACACTGGCGACTCCTACGGGACGGGCAAGCTCAGCGGGCGCAGTGAGTCGCTGCTCGGGCAGTTCGCGCGTGAGTATTACGCCAAAAATGCCAGCAATCCAGACGCCGATCGCAATCGGCTCTGTCTCGCCACCAAGCTCGCGCCGTTCCCCTGGCGGCTGACGCGCGGCGCAATGGTCACCGCCGGGAAAGCGTCGATCGAGCGGCTCGGCGCGATCGACCTGGTGCAGCTCCACTGGTCAACCGCCAACTATTTCCCCTGGCAGGAAGGGGCGCTACTCGATGGGCTAATGGATCTGTTCGATCGCGGCTTGGTGCGCGGCGTCGGACTCTCAAACTTCGGCGGCAAGCGCCTGCGGAAAGTTCACCAGCGCTTCGCCGATCGGGGCATCGCGATCGCCTCACTTCAGGTGCAGTATTCATTACTCTCGACCGCGCCCGTCACCGAGCTGGGCGTTAAAGAAGTTTGCGACGAGCTGGGCATCAAACTCATCGCCTACAGCCCGCTCGCCCTGGGGCTGCTCACCGGCAAATACCGCGACGACCAGTATCCCGGCGGGCTGCGCGGCTTTCTCTGTCGGCAGATTCTCCCCGGCGCGAAGCCGTTGCTGGACTGCGTCGAGGCGATCGCCACCGAACGCGGCAAAACGATGGCGCAGGTCGCCCTCAATTGGTGCATGGCAAAAGGCGCGATCCCGATTCCCGGCGCAAAGACCCTGGCGCAGGCGGAGCAAAATATCGGCGCGCTGGGTTGGTCGCTGGACGGCGGCGAGGTGGAAGCGCTAGACACCACCGCCGCGCGCGTACCCAAGACGATGGTTCAAAATAACTTCCAGACCCGCTAGCTCAACAAAGTTAATGAGCGCTGAGCGTAGTCGTTGGCGAAGCCTTCGTGCCGCGAATAGTGCGATGTTGGACTGACCGCGACTCCGCCCAAGTCTCGCACGCTGAGGAAATCGCCCGTGACGGCTACCACGATCGACCACCAAACCCCCGACGGCCAAACGATCCACACCGCGATCGCCGGAACCGGCGCGCCCCTGCTCTGCCTTCACGGTCACCCCGGAACCGGCGCGTGCTTCGACCCCGTTATGGAGCCGCTGCGCGATCGCTACCGAATCGTCGCGCCCGACCTGCGCGGCTACGGCCAGAGCCCGACTAAATCTCCCTTCGAGATGGAAGCCCATATTGGCGACCTGATTTCGCTGCTCGATCGCCTCGAACTCGACACCTGCACGATCGTCGGCTGGTCGCTCGGCGGCATCATCGCAATGGAACTCGCCATCCGCTACCCCGATCGCGTCAACGCTCTGGCACTGATCGCCACCGCCGCCCGACCCCGCAGCGACCACCCCGCGATCTCGCCCATCGCTCTCGGAATGACCGCGATCGCCGGACTCACCAGCGCGATCGTGCCTGCTGCTGGATTTTTGCCCGCGATCGCCCAGCGCTCCCTGCTGCGCTACCTCATCAGCCAACACACACCTACAAGCTACAAAAACATCGGCCAATACGGCGTCGCGGCCTTCCAGCAGACCACGACCTTCGCCCACCAGGCGCTGAACGCCGCGATCCGCCAGCGCTACGATCGCGAAGCTGACCTGGGCGCGATCGCCTGTCCGAGCCTCGTGGTCGCCGCCGCCGACGATCGACATATCTGCGCTACCGCCAGCCGCCGCACCGCCGAGCGCCTACCGAACTGCGAGTGGATTTACTACGAAAACGCCGCGCATCTATTTCCGTGGGAAATGCCCGATCGCCTACGCGCCGACCTAACGAGCTGGCTCGATCGCCACGGGCTATGACGCTTCTTCCGGTTCGCCGCTGACGCGCTGGGCAAAACTGCGGGGCACGATGATGAGGAAAGTCCACCACCACAGCACGATCGGCACGGTCACGATCGCCGAAAGCCAAACCCGATGCAGCACCAGCCAGCTCCCCGAGACGATCGCCACTCCGGTCAGCACGATCGTCCACGGCTGGCACCACCAGGGTTTTGTCGCCCAAATATCAGTCTGCCGATCGGTGTTAGTCATATCTCTCCATCCCACACGAGCACGCTGTCTCTTCCATGCTGACGCGATATCGATGCGATCGCACGATGAAAGCTGAAATCCAAGCTCTCATACCAAATCCGACTTAGTGAAGAGCGTTAGAGCGATGTGTAGGCCACCAGT
>CALCCD010000025.1 GCA_937899645.1 uncultured cyanobacterium
CCCGAGGCAAGCTTTCCTCCATTTACCCGAAGATTAAAAGCTGACGCTGCACTAGCTTGTCTGGTGATTCATCGGTCTGGTGATTCATCGGTCTGGTGATTCATCGGTCGAGGCCATGAGTTTGAGAGCGCGATCGCCACCTCTTCGGGAGTAAATACCGAGCGAATTGCTGGGGCTTTGCGAGTGAAGCTGGTCGGTATCCGTGGAATTTGCATCCCCGATCGAGGGGGGTGAAAGCCTGCTAAACGCGGGATTGTTGGTTCTTTTCTCGGCTCTGGTGATGCGATTGGGGCCGTCAGTTGAAGATTCCTTAAAGCTGCTGGATTCCGGGGGCCTCGGGCGGAAGTAGAAGAATAGTGCGAGTCCGAAACATACGAACTCCACTACGTTCCTCTACATCCCGAACTCGATGAACACTGCTCTTCACCCCCAACCGCTTCCTATAGCCTGGCTGCAATGCTCGACGCTGGAGACATCGCTCGCCACGATGGGGGGAGACCTTCCCGATAAGATTCCGGCACTGGTGCGCCTGCTGGAGAATCCGGCGAGCCCGGTGGCGCTTCCCGGCAGTATTGCGCTGCACGGTCACGACTGTCTGCACGTGCTGCTCGGTCGCGGTTTTTCGGCAGAGGACGAGGCGTTTGTGATTGGTTTTTCGATGGGCACGGCGCTGAACTGCAAGGCGTGGCACGTGGCGATTTTTAAGTTCGCGGCGTTTTTCCTGTACCCGTCGGTGTATCGCCTCAATCGAGCGCAGCTTGAAGTGTTCGATCGCGGCTTCGCCTACGCGCGGACGTTGGCTCACCGCAACCTGCATGCGTTTGATTTTCGACCGTTTGAAAAGATGCCGCTCGATTCGCTGCGCGCGCGGTTGGGCATTGATGCCGATTACTGCTCGCCTGCGCGGGACTAGACGTTAGGAGCGTCGCGCTATTTGAAGGCGAAAGGTTTTTGACGTTGTGAATAGTTGATGAAATGACTGACGATCGCGCGTTCCTGGCGGGGCGCGCGATTATGCTGGTGGGGTGCGTGGCGTGGGGTTTGGCATGGCGGGCGATCGTGACATCAATACTCAGGGCGGCGGCTACGAGGAGACGAACAACTCCGGGCAGTCCGCCGGTCGCGATATCAACAATTTTGGCGTTGCGGCTCCGGCGCTGGAGCGGACAGCGGCAGGGACGCCGCATAATTTGCAGGCGCGGGGGATTCGGCAGGCGGGGCGATTTGTGGGGCGCGATCGCGAGCTGGCGCGGCTGGACGAGCTGCTGGCGCGATCGGGGCCGGTGGCGATTTCGAGTGCGCCGAGGCTGGCGGGGCTGGTGGGGATGGGCGGCGTTGGCAAGACGGAGCTGGCGGTGCAGTACGCGCGGCGATGTTTGGCGGCGGAGGCGTATCCCGGCGGGGTGGTGTGGCTGTCGGGGGCGCGGGCTGCGTTGGATTTGGTGAGTTTCGCGCAGGGGGCGCTGTTTCGGGAGCGGTGGCCGACGGAGTTGCGGGATATGGCGGCGCAGGTGCAGTTTGTTTGGGATTGCTGGCCGGGGGATGGGGCGGTGTTGGTGGTGGTGGATGATGTGGCGGATTTTGCAGCGGAGGTAGAGCCGTGGTTGCCGGGGGGCGATCGGTTTCGGGTGTTGGTGACGACGCGGCGGCGACTGACGCAGTTGGAGCGGTTGGATTTGGAAGTGCTGAAACCATTGGCGGCGACGCGGCTGTTGGTGTCTTGGGTGGGGCGCGATCGGGTCTGTCAAGAGGCGCGAACGGCGCGGGATTTGCTGGGCTGGCTCGGGTGGCTGCCGAAGGCGATCGAGCTAGTGGGTGGCTTACTGGCGACCGAGCGATATTTGACGGTTGCGGCGCTGTTCGAGCAGTTGAAGGCGGAGCGGCTACGGCACGAGGCGATCGAGCGAATCGATGCGGTGTTTGAGGTCAGTTGGGGACGTTTGTCGGAGTCCGCACAGCAGTTGGCGGCGGGGCTGAGCGTATTTGCGGATGCGCCGATTCCTTGGGAGTTGGTAGCGGGGACGATCGCAGGGTGCAGGGTGGAGCCGGGACGGGAACGCAAGCGGGACAAGCTCTGGCGCAAGTTGACGGGTCAGCCGCGCCCGGTTGTGAAGCAGTGGTGTTTGGTGTTGGCGGAGCCCGATCGGCGCAAGGCGCGGCGGGAGCTGGAGGAGCTGCACTTGCTGGAGCGGGTTGGCAAGGAGCGCTACGGGCTGCATCCGCTGGTGCGGGAGTTTTTTGCGGAGAAGCTGAGCGCGTGCGACGAGGCGACGGATTGGCGGCGGGCGTTTGCGAGCGCGTTGCTGCGGGCTTCGGAGGCGATTTCGCAGTCGATGAACCTCACGGAAGTTGCACAGTTCGAGCCGAGCTTGCCTCATCTCATCGAGCTGGCCGCACAGTTTGACTCGGGGGAGTTCGCCGAAAAATCGGCTCGCGCCTGTGGCGCTCTCTTCGTTTTCTACTACGCCCAAGGACTTTTCGATCGGGCGCAGCATTGGAGCGAACGCGCCCTGGAAATCTACGAACGGCAACTGGGCAGCGACCACCCCCATACCGCCTCCAGCCTCAACAATTTGGCGGGTCTGCATTACGATCGCGGCCAGTACGCCGAAGCTCTGCCGCTGTATCAGCGGGCGCTGGAAATCCTGCGCAAAGCTCTCGGAGAGCAGCACCCGCATACGCAAAGCGTGCTGAAGTCGATCGCGATCGTCTCCGAAAAACTCTCCGACCCACCGCCATAACCACCACACAATGCCCGCCAAAGACCTCTACCACGACACCATCAAAACCGCCCTCATCAACGACGGCTGGGCGATCCTGCAAGACCCCTATCGCATCAGATACGAAGACGCCAAACTCTACGCCGACCTCTCTGCCTCGCGCCCAGTCTCCGCCCAGCGCGGCGATCGTAAAATCGTTGTTGAAATCAAAACCTTCGCCGACCCCTCCCCGCTCACCGGCTTCCACGCCGCCCTCGGTCAGTACATCTTCTACCGCGACCTCATCCGCGCCACCGAACCCGAATACGACCTCTACCTCGCCACCGATCGCGAAGCCTACGAGCGGGTTCTGCTGCGCCCCTCCGCGCAGCTCGGGCTCAATCGCAACGCCGTCAAACTGTTCGTCGTCAATCTCGAAAGTGAAGCTATAGCGCTATGGAATCCCGAGATCGCTACCTAAACGCCCTCGAAACCGTCGTCCGCGACTACTACGACTGGGTGAGACGCGCCGATGACGACGACGATGAAAACTGCCTGATTATCGACCGAGAACGCGGCTACTGCCTCTGGCACTGCCTCGGCTGGAACGGCGATCGCCGCGTCGATCGCACCATGATTTTCGCCCGCCTCAAAAACGGCAAAATCTGGATCGAAACCGACGAAACCACCGACGGCATCGCCTGCGACCTGATGCGCGCCGGAATCCCCAACACCGAAATCGTCCTCGGCTTCCTACCGCCCAGCAAGCGCCCCCTCTCCGAATTCGCGATCGCCTGACCCCACCCCCTCTCGCTATAAAATCCCCAGGAGAACTCGATAAAATCCCCAGATAACATGCGTCCTCTCCTGCGATCGCTCCCCGCCACCGCCCTCAGCAGCCTCGCCCTCGCCGCCCCGACCCTCGTTAAACCCGTCCAGGCTGAACCCGTCATCTACGACTTCACCGTCGAAGTCCGCACCGGCAGCCTCGCCGGAAACAGCTTCTACGGCACGTTCCGCTACGACGACGACGCGATCGCCGGAACCGGACGCGAGACGATCGGCGTTGACGACGGCCTCACCGTCAAAATGCGCTTCTACGGCCTCGACTTCCAAGCTCCCGACGACGTGGACTTTCCCGACTACCCCCGCGTCAATCTCGTCGATGGCGAAATCGAATCCCTCGACTTCTGGATCGAACCCGGCGATCGCGTCCAGTGGTGGGACTTCCCCGGCTGGGACGTGGAGCTGATGGCGCGCGATTAGTCGTCGGGCGCGTCCGCCAGCTCCGCTCGGAACCGCAGCCGCACGTAGTCCGCAAACCAGTTACCGTCCGCGTCTCGCAACGTCGGCTCCAGCCGATCGCAGATCCAGTCGAACGCCCGCTCGCGATCGGCCTCTCCCGCCTCGACAATGCCATCGGCAAACACCGCCAGCCAGGCGCGCAGCCCGTTCGGCAGCGGCGTCGGTCGCGGAATCAGCGCAATCTCCGTGACGCGAAACCCTTCGGACTCCAGCAGCGCACGATATTCCGCTACGGTCGGGAAATACCAGGGATTTGAGAACGTGTCGATCGCCGGGTTGGCCGTAAAAAATGCCTCGATCGCGCCGACGATCGCCGCCACATTTCCCGCCCCACCGAACTCCGCGACGAACCGCCCGCCCGGCTTCAGCGCCTTCGCCACGCCGCGCACCACCGCCCGCGCCTCGGGCATCCAGTGCAGCGCTGCATTGGAAAACACCGCGTCGAACTCGCGATCGAAGTCCAGTTCCTGCCCGCGACAGACTCGCGCATCTAGCCCGCGCGCTTTCGCCGTCGCGACCATCTCGGGGCTAGCATCGACACCGATGACTTCGACGCCGCGATCGCGCAGCTCCAGGGTCAGCGCCCCGTCGCCGCAACCGAGATCGAGGATGCGCTCTCCGGGCTGCGGCGCGAGCAACTTCAGGACGGGTCGCCCGAGGACGGGGACGAAGTCGGCATCGTTTTGGTAGCGATCGGGGTTCCAGCTTTTGTCTTGGGGAGAGTTCATAAGAAATCAACGAGCACTGAGCCTGTCGAAGTGCGGGTTTCGGGTACCGCGAGAACTGCCAAAGTGTCTCGTTCAACATCAATCTGCCTTATCCTAAGCCGCACTTCGACAAGCTCAGTGCTCATTGACACGCAGCTCTTTGACTGCCGACACCACCGCTGCCGCCACTGTCTCAATCTGCTCGGCGGTGGTCGATCGCCCCAACCCAAACCGCAGTGACGCCAGCGCCAGGTCATCGGACAGGCCGAGCGATCGCAGCACGTGGGACGATTTCGCCGTCGCCGACGAGCAGGCCGACCCGGACGATAGCGCCACCATCGGCTGGAGCGATCGCAGCAGCCGATTGCCGTTCAGCCCCGCAAAGCTAAGGTTGAGGTTACCCGCAAGCCGCTGGGTTGGGTGGCCGTTGAGCGTGACGCCACCGAGGGGCTCGATCGCCTCGAACAAGCGCGATCGCAGCGAACTTAAGCGAGCGGTTTCGGCCTCCATCTCCGCGACGCCGATCGCGATCGCCTCCGCCATTCCGACGATCTGCGGGGCGTAGAGCGTGCCCGATCGCCGTCCGCGTTCCTGCCCGCCGCCGTGGAGCTGAGCCGCGATCGCCACGCGCGGATCGCGCCGCCGGACGTAGAGCGCGCCGCCTCCCTTCGGGCCGTAGATTTTGTGGGCAGTGAGCGACATTAGGTCGATATGCTGAGTCGTCACATCCAGGGGGATTTTGCCGATCGCCTGGGCGGCATCGGTGTGGAAATAGATGTCGCGATCGTGGCAAAGCTGGCCGATCTCGGCGATCGGTTGCAGGACACCGATTTCGTTGTTCGCCGCCATTATCGAGACGAGAATGGTGTCATCACGCAGGCTGGCAGCGAGCTTGTCGAGATCGATGAGACCGTCGCGATCGACCGGCAGATACGTCACCTCAAAACCCAACGACGCCAGATATTCGCAAGGGTCGAGCACGGCACTGTGTTCGGTGCAGATGGTGACGATGTGCTTGCCCCGCGCCATATTGGCTTCCGCGACGCCCTTGATCGCCAGGTTATTTGCCTCGGTCGCGCCGCTGGTGAAGACGATTTCGGTGGGGTCTGCGCCGATCGCACTGGCGATCGTCTGCCGCGCTTGAGTGACGGCCTCTTCCGCTTCCCAGCCGTAAAGATGCGAGCTGCTAGCGGGGTTGCCGAAGCGCTCGTTAAAGTAGGGCAACATCGCCGCCAGGACGCGATCGTCCACGGGGGTGGTGGCGTGATGGTCGAGATAGATGGGCGGCGAGGTCATGCCGAGGCGAGGTGGTGGTGTCTGTCCCGATTTTAATGAACGGGTGCAATTAAGAGCGAGCCGCCACGAAAAATGGCCGGAGCGCGACAGCACCCCCGGCCAAATTCGTTTAGCCTTGCGCGTGTGGTGCGAGCCGCGAGCCTTACCAGCCTTTGTCAGCTCGATCGAGCACGTAGGCCGCTACGCTTGCGATTTGGTCGTCGCTCAGGCGACCGCCGAAAGCGGGCATCGCCATTTTGCCCTTGGTGACTTGGTAGACGATTTTGTCTTCTGAGTACATGTCGTATTTCTGAAGCGCGTCTTTCTTCAGGGTTTTGGCTGCGTTGACGCGATTAGTACCACCCGCGTGGCAAGCCGCACAGTTTTGGGCGAAGATTTTTGAACCCGCTTCGATATCTGCAGCTGTAGCTTGGCCGACGAACAGCGTAAAGGCTGCCAGCAGAGCACAGCAGCTCAGGAGAAGGTGTTTGAACATTGTTTGTGGAAAATTGAACCGAATGCGATATCCACAATCTCGGGTCTCCCAAAAGGCCGTCAAAAGACGGTGCGTCGAAGTATTGCGAAGCGTTAATTTCGATCGGTTTCAGCCGAAGACGCGCGTTAGCAGCGCGATCGTCTGCCGAGCCCGTAAGTTATGCTGAACGCTAAGTTTTGAAATCCTCACAACCGATCGCGACGATGACCCCACAACCCACCCCAGAACCGAAGCGCTTGTTTCTCGGCTCGCTGGAAAGCGAAATCGTCGAGATTCTCTGGCAGCTCGAGCCCGTCACGGCGCGATCGATCCACGAGCACATCCTCTCCGACCCCGATCGCGAGCTGGCCTACACCTCGGTGACGACAATTTTGCAGCGCCTGGAAACTAAGGGCTGGGTCGAGCGTAAAAAAGAAGGCCGGGCGTTTGTCTGGAGCGCCAAGCTCGATCGTCAATCGGCCAACGCGCTGCGCGCACGCGAGCATCTGAACAACTTCCTGGCGTTGGGCAACGCCGACGCGATCGCCGCCTTCGCGGACAATATCGATGGCGACAGCCTCGATCGCCTCGACGCGATCGCCCAGCGCCTGCGCGAAGTTCGCCGCCTGCGCGGAGAGGAAGACTAATGCACGTTTGTATTTTGCTGCTGGCGATTGCCGGGGCGGGGGCGACCCGCTGGTGGTGCTACCGAATTTTGCAACAGTGTCGCCGGGACGATCGCCCCTGGCGCGAGCGCTGGTCGTGGGCGCTAGGTGCGCTGCTGCTTCCGGCGCTGTGGCTGGCGATCGCGGCGATCGCCGTCGGCTCGATGGGAACCCACGGCACGATGTTCGGCCACGGTGTCAGCGCGTCGGGGTTGTGGCTGAGCGGTGGTTTTGCGATGGTGGCCGTGTCGCTGTTGGTGGCCTTGGCGGCGCGAGCGTGGCAGATCCAGCGCGAGCTACACCACTACCCTGCGACAACGATCGACGCGATCGGGCTCGATCGCACCGTAACCGCCCGTACGATCGCCGCGCCATCCTGGTTCGCCGGACAGGTCGGGCTCGCGAATCCGGAGCTGGCGATCGGGCAAGATTTGCTGGACGGCCTCGATGGCGATCGCCTTGAAGCGATCGTCACCCACGAGTGCGCCCACGCCCATTATCGCGACACGCTGGTGTTCTTTTTCCTCGGCTGGCTGCGCCGCCTGACGGGGTTGCTGCCCCACACTCATGAGATCTGGAACGAGCTAGTGCTGCTACGCGAGTTGCGCGCCGATCGCTGGGCGGCGCAGTTCGTCGATCCGCTGCTGCTGGCTGAAACGCTGGTAGCGGTGGCACGTGCCTCGCAGCCATCGACGGCGGGTAACTCTCCCGACGATCTGGCCGAAGCCTGGGTTGGGTTTCACGACTTTTCGGCGGCGGGCAGCTTTGAGGCGCGAATCGAAGCGCTGATCGATACTGAGCTGGCGGCGAGTACGGCGCTGACCGATCGTGAAGTCAGCTTTGAGCCCCGCGATCTGTCGGTTGGCGGCTGGCTCTGGTGCGCGCTCGCCTGCTTCCCGCTGCTGGCGCTGCCGTTCCACCAGATGTAGTCCATCAGAGAAACGTCGCAAAGATGCCCAACCGCAACTCGGCTCGTCGAGTTCTGTGGGCGCTGGCGCGGGTGGCGGGAACCTACGCTACCTGCGGTCTCGTTCTATCTCGCCACACCGTAGAGCGCTTAGTTCTCAATAGCCCCGCCGACTTCGCGCTCGCCTTACTCGCTCGCCTCGATCGCTGGATTTATGACTTCAACAGCACGATCGCGATCGTCATCCTCGCTACGATCTGCATGTCGATGGCCAGTGCGATCGAAGCGTCGTCGATTCGGCGCGGTGTGGATGGAGGCCGGACGTTTTTTGTCCTGCTGGGCGGGTTTTGTCTGGTGTTGCAGACGCTCGTTTTAGCTTGGGAACTGGTGGATTTTCTGCCTCGGTGGGCGGCATTGGCGATCGCGACGATCGCGTCCGGATGTCTGCTAGACGCTGCCCGATGCCTCGCCCGCGCGCTCGACGTCCGCTTCGAGCTGCAAGATTCTGAAGAAGTGAAATTCTTCATCGGCGTTGAGGCTGGCGTGCTGGCGGTGGTGGCGCTCGTGGCGATGCGCGTCGGTTACGTCGCCGGGTTTAGCGTCGATTTCTTCTAGCTGTGGCAATCGCCTGCACCCGCGACGCTGCACTCGGCAAGTATCGGCAGGACTGCCAAGCCAAGCCGCTAGACCGCGATCGTGCCCGACCTGCGGAGATCGCGCGCAAACTTCGAGGTTTCAGTACGTAAAGCTCGCGGAGATCGCGATCGAATTCAACGTAAATTGAAGTTGTGTATCGTCTATTAAAACTCGCTTAATTTTCGCTTCAAGCCCCATGCTGACGTTCTCCCGCGATCGAATCGCTTCGCTCAAGGCCGCTGCCGTCGGCGCGATCGCCCTCTTCGTCACGCGACTGGCCTTCGACATCACCCAAGGCACGACCATCGCACAGCCCGACTTATGGATCGGCACGGCACTGTGCGGCGGCGTCTTCGGCCTCACGTACCGCTACGTCCTACGCCAAGAGAGCGACATTCACCTCAGCACCGGTGCGATCGCCGCCTTTACGATCGCCCGCGCCGCCGGGCAGTGGGAAGGGCTCCAGGCCAGTAATGATGCCATCATCTGGAGCGACCTCCTACAGCAATTGGCGATCGGGCACTGGCAATCTCTCGTCCCGCTGGCAACAACGATCGGTTTTCTCGCGATCGCTAACGGTATTCCGTTCGTCATCGCGGCGCTGGCGATCGAGCTGGCTTTCGATCGCGGCTGGGTTGCCCGCTCTCCGAGCGATCGGCGCTCCGAACCCTGGGCGTAACCGTTAACTTTTCAAGCCCGGAACGTCCTGGATGTCACCGCGATTTTTCAGAGAGCGATCGATTTTCGTGCAGTGTTGGTGCAACTGACGGTGGAATGGGACACCAAATCTCCTAAAAAGACCGCATTTTTGCGGACGCGCTAAACGGTATACGGCTACATACTGGGGGAGCTTTTCCGTCTCGTGCTCTACCCCAAACATGCGCCCTCTCTTCGTTTCTGGCCTGTTCGCGATCGCTGTCGCCAGCCCGACCTTCGCCCAGATTGTCCCCGCCACCGACGGCCTCGGTACGCAAGTCACGATCGACGGGGCGCAAATCGACATTACCGGCGGTCGCACTTCCAGCGATGATACCAACCTCTTTCACTCCTTTGAGAGCTTCAATTTAGGTACGGGTGAAGCTGCAAATTTTCAGGTGTTGCCCAATATCGAAAATATCCTCGGTCGCGTTGTCGGCGGTTCTGGATCGTTGGTGGACGGGTTGCTGGGCGTGACGGGCGGTGACGCGAATCTATACCTGATCGACCCGGCGGGCATTGTTTTCGGGGAAAATGCACGGCTTGATGTCGCGGGTGATTTCGTGGCGACGACTGCGACTTCCGTTGGATTCGGCGATCGCTGGCTGGACGTGATGGGCAATAACATCTGGTCGGAGCTGGTCGGCAATCCGACGGGATTTGGATTTGCCGGCACGGGCGCGATCGTCAATCTAGGCGAGCTGACCGTTGATTCCGGCCAAAATATCGGGCTATTCGGTGATGCGGTCATCAATGCGGGGTCGCTGTCGGCTCCGGGCGGTGGTGTGGCGATCGTGGCGAGCGAGGCGGGCGATCGCATTCGGCTCGGGATTCCAGGGAACGTGTTGAGTTTGGAGGTCGATCGTGAGGCGCTGCACGCAGACCCGACGGCGCTGGCGCTACCGGAGGTGATGTCGGGCGAAGTGGAGTCGGCTGGCGCGATCGTGCGTGATGCGGATGGCTCGATTCGGCTGGGGGCGTCGCCGGTGTCGGTGGAGCCGCTGGTGGGGGATGCGCTGGTGTCGGGCGCGATCGATGTGGCTTCGACGGATGGTGTCGGCGGGACGGCGTTGGTGTTGGGCGAGCGGGTGGGGATGTTGGCAGGCGCGATCGATGCGTCGGGGCGTGATGGTGGCGGCGCGGTGAATATTGGCGGGAATTTTCAGGGAGTGGGGGCGTTGCCGAACTCTGAGTTGACGGTGGTGGATGGGGAGTCAGCGATCGTGGTGGATGGGGTTGTGTTGGGTGATGGGGGTCGGGCGATCGTTTGGGCGGATGGTTCGACGCGGTTTAGCGGAGAGGTTTTGGCGCGGGGGGGAAGTGAGGGGGGGAATGGTGGTTTTGTGGAGGTTTCGGGGAAGCGGTTTTTGGATTTTGTGGGAGAGGTTGATACTTCGGCGGCGAATGGGGAGTTTGGAACGCTTTTGCTCGATCCGGCAGTAATTCGAGTGGTGGATGATGCGGTGGCGGAGACGAGTGATTTGACGACAGTAGATGAGTTTGGCGATGCGGATATTGGAGGAGATCGAGAAACTTTAGTGGCAGCTTCAGCGATCAATAATGCAATGACAGATGTGGAATTACGAGCTGATGAAAGAATCGTCATTGAGTCTGATTTATTTCTGCTGGAGCCAGGTGTTGGATTCCATGCCTACTCTAACGGTGGCGTTATTATCCTAAGTGATATTGAAACGGATGGCGGAGATATTGAATTACATGGAAATCGCGACTTAATAGATGGTGGCTTCCTGAGAATAGAGAACTCTACTATTAGGAGTAATGGTGGCAATATCTCAATGATTGGACATGGCAGCAGTGAACAATCTTCAGGCATATATATCAAAGAGGTATCAGACATCATTGCCGATGGTGGCAATATCTCAATAATTGGATATGGAGGGAATGAAATATCTGCCAACGATGGCATTTTTATTGAAAGAGTTGATACAAGAAGTACGGCTCCAATCACACAGTTGCAGATAGAAACCAACGGACAAGGAAACATCAATATTCATGGCATAGCTGGACGGAGTAATGAGTCCGCATCTTCTGAACCCGGCAACGTTAGCAACCTAGGAATTCGTGTTGACTTTGTCGGCGACAGAGTTGTAATCAAGTCTGAAAACGGTGATATCTCAATTTTGGGAGAAGCAGAGTATCAAAGAGATTTAAGCAATGTTTATAACTCGGGAGCTTCGTTAACAAACACTCGGGTCGAATCATTTGGTGCAGGCAACATAACTCTCAGGGGAGTAGGAGATTATTTTGGTTTGAGTTTTGGCTTCGTATCTACCAATGACGGCGATATAAATATAACAGGTCATTCACTTGGAGCAAGAAGCCCTCGTACGATGATGTTCTGGGGATATAACACGATTGAATCTGAATCAGGAAATATTAATATCAACTCTATTGGATGTAGCTCAGACTGCTCGCCGAGGACAGGTTCCAATGGCTCTATAGATATGGGTCAAGGTGCGATAATTGAGACTGGATACGGTGATATCAACATACAACTAAGTGAAGGTGTAGTACCTCGCTTTCTGATCAATGATTCAGACATCGAAAGAGACTCCTCCATTCGCATACATGAATCTGGAAATTTAACCATATCAACAGACAATGATTCTTTCGCCGGAAGAATCTACGATGTCTTTCTTAGAAGAATTAACATCTTTCTCGAAGATGGAAATCTAGAAATACGCGGCTTTCGTCCGCGAATCACTCAGGGTGATATTCGAGTCCCCAATGGCTATATACAAATTGGTGCGAATGTCGCTCTGGAGTCTACCAGTCTTTTTACAAATGGTCACGAGATCAGTCTAGGCCGTGGATCGGTTGTCAGCTCCGGGGAGGGATACTCTATTGAAAGTAATGGTGGCGATATTTTCTTGGAAGGCTCAGTTATTAGAATAGATGGCTCTGTACTGTCTCAGTCTACAAATGGAGAAGCAGGCAATATCAATATTTTAGGTGGAGCGGTTGATATCGCTGGTTCTATCTCGGCACGTTCAGACGATGGTGATGCAGGAAATATAGTTGTCTTGGGGAATAATCGAGTTACGTTGGGTAATGTAGATGCTAGTTCTTCTCAGAATGCGGGAGATATATCTATTACCTCAAGAGCGCCATCAATATGCTTTTCTCGACCTGATGAATGCAGTCCGGAAATAAATGGTTTTATTGATACAACCGCAGGAATTATAAATGCTGGGGGTGGAATTAATGGCGGTCAGGTTGATATTTTTGGTGGTGGCAATATTGATACGGGGACGATTATTCTTTTTAATCCAGGATTTCGAGGAGATAGTGGTGATATTGGGATACTGAGCGAGACAGGAACTATTAGGACGATATCTGGAAGTTTGATCACTGCTTCTGCTTTAGGTGAAGGTGGAAATGTTACCTTGTCTTCTGGACGTAACATTGAAGTTGCACTAATTGATGCACGTTCATTTTCATCAACCCACTCAGGTGGGGAAATATCACTGAATTCTGTAAGTTCAAGGTTCCGAGAGAGTAACGATCTGATACTTCAAAGTAACTTGATTACTAACCGAAGCAATATTGTGTTGCAGGGAGAATTGCTCTTTTCGAGTCAGACAGGTGTTGAATCTCTAGAGTTTGGGGATATAGATATTGATGGATCGATCGACGGGACAGAAAGTCTTACTTTGAATGCAGGGACGGGCAACATCGAAATCAGTGGCGAAATCGGCCAAAACACCCCGCTCCGTGACCTCACCCTAATCGGCAACCTCACCGACCCCTCCGGCGATCCCCTCCTCATTCAAGTCCAAAATTTCATCCAAGCCGACAGCTTCACCACCCAAAATGACCTCACCCTCCAAGCCGGTGGCGACATCACCATCGATGACATAAACACCCCCGGTGATGTCAGCATCTTTAGCATTGACGGCGACATTACCGCTGGGCGCATTGATACCGGCAACGATCTCGCAGATGCAGGAAATATCGACCTCCAAGCTCAAAACGTCACCATCGCCAGCGCCAACCTCCAAAGCCTCAACGACATCGGCGGCAACCTCAACATCGACGCTCGCAACGGCAACGTCCGCATCACCGACAGCTTCACTGACCTCAACGGCAACCAAGCCAGCATCTCCACCCTCGGCGGACTCGAAAGCGGAACCGTTTACATCTTCCACGGCGGCGGCGGAATCGTACCCTTCATCGTCGGTGATGCCGCCCGCAACGGCAGCGCCGCCGCCATCACGCGCGGAACCGCAGCCGCCGAATCGATCGCCTTTTCCGCCTACCCCAACCGCCACACCCAAGACGCCGATCGCCTCATCCTCGACACCATCCCTGCCCCGCCACCACCCGCACCAGAAGAACCTGCCACAACACCCGACCCCAGCGAAACCACCCCCGAAACCCCAACCGAACCAGGAGAACCCGAAACAACCTCCGAAGAAACGACATCATCCACCCCATCCGCAAGCCCGTTTGACGACCTCCTCGATCGCGCCCCGAGCGGTACAGATCCCTCCGCCGACACAAGTACCGACGACGCCAGCCCGACCGATACGTCAACCTCCACCACAACCGGTGAAGTCCCCGAGACCGAATCGACTGCCGCCCCAGAAGAAACCCCAACAGCCGAACCCGACACGACTCCACCTGCCGACCCCACATCTGGCCTCGACACCAGCACCGACCCGGCCATCCCAGACCCCAGCACCAGCGAGACTCCCGGTGGCACGATCGACCCGAGCGATCCGGACAGCGGCAGCGACCCGACCGAATCCAGCGATCCGGTAACACCGATCGACCCAGCGGCAGAAGACGACGGCCTTATCGAAACCGAACTCGACCTCACCAACCCGATCGATCGCCTCATCGCCCTAATCGGTGAAACCATCGGCGCAGAAACTAAAGTCGCGATCGACCCCGACACCGGTGCAACCGTCGCGAGCTGGCTCGTCGAAGAAACCGATGGTCTCGGTGGCAGCGACTCAACCCTGATAACCCAGGTCATCCCCAACCTCGAGCCGGATGTGACGGTCTCCGAACCCGTCGAAGTTGCTGCGACGCCGCCCGCTGTCAGTACGCCCGACCCCGAGCCGATCGCCGACCCCGCACCCGTCGCGGCCGCTCCCGCCGCTGCGCCCCGCACCGCAACGCCGACTCCAGTCGTGACCCCGGCTCCCGCCGCGACCCCAGCCCCGAGCTCGACACCCGCAACGCCGACCCAGCAAGACAACGCACCCGTCGAAGAGACCGAGACGCCGACGGAAGTAACGCTGCCCAATCTCAACCCGACGATTCCCGAGCTGCTGACCCTCGGCGACGGCGATGCGCTAGTCGAAGAGCTGGAGAGCGACTTCGAGGCGGAGTTCGAGGAAGCAGCGGACGAAGATTTGAACGAAGATGGCGATCGCCGCCTGACCGCCGCGCAGATCCGCGAAACGCTTCAAGAGCTGGAAACCCAGACCGGGCGGCGCGGCGCGATCGTCTATGCCAGCACGTTCTGCACCGAGACGCGGGGGCAGGCGACCTACGATGGCGCGAACTGCCTGGACGGCAGCGAGCACGTGGCGCTGGCGCTGGTGACACCGGGCGAAGCGACGATCGTGCGGACGGTGCAGCTCGATCGCCAGCTCGCTCGTATCGTCAGCGAATTCCAGGGCCAACTCACCGACCCGAGACAAATTCGCCATCACACCTACAAGCAGGGCGCGCAGAAGCTGTACGACATTTTGGTGCGCCCGATCGCCGACGAACTCGACAGCTTCGACCTCGACCTGCTGGTCTACGCCGTCGATGCCGGACTGCGCCAGATCCCGCTGGCGGCGCTCCACGACGGCGATCGGTTCCTGGTCGAGCGCTACAGCATCGGCTCGATTCCGAGTATGGGCCTGACCGATACGCGCTACCAGCGGCTGCGCGACTCGAGCGTGCTGGCGATGGGTGCGGACGAGTTTCCGGTGACGAACAATTCGGCGCTGCCTGCCGTGCCGTTCGAGCTGGATGCGATCGTGGCTGAATCGCCCGATACCGCTAAGGCCGACAGCACCGAGCCCGATGCTGGGATTTGGCCGGGGCAGGAGTTTTTAAATGAAGACTTCACGTTTGCGAATCTGATCGGCCAGCGCAACCGCGCCCCGTACGAAATCGTCCATCTGGCGACTCACGCCCACTTTGAGAGCGGCAATCCGTATATCGATCTGTGGGACGAGCGCAAGTCTCTCGATGAGTTCCGCGAGGCGGAGTGGTACGCGCCGCCGACGGTGGAGCTGCTGGTCTTGAGCGCTTGCGATACGGCGAGGGGAGACCCGGAGGCGGAGCTGGGCTTTGCCGGACTGGCGGTGCGATCGGGCGTGAAGTCGGTGCTGGCGAGTCTGTGGAAGATCTCCGATTTGGGGACGCTGAGCGTGATGGCGAGTTTCTACGGGGAGCTGGGCGATGCACCGCTGAAGGCCGAGGCGATGCGGGCGGCGCAGCTCGCGATGCTGCGTGGCGAGGTGGAGTTTGCGGGCGATGCGATCGTGATGGGCGATCGTCGCGTGCCGCTGCCGCCGGAATATCACAACACCACCGCTGACTTGTCGCACCCCTACTACTGGGCAGCGTTCAGCATGGTCGGTTCGCCGTGGTAACTCGTCTTGGTAGGGTGAGTCGCGGTTGCGGCAAGTTTGGCAAAGCACGATCGATAGAAACCAACCGCAACGCACCGGCGATCGAGGCTGACATTGCTGTGGTGCGTTGCGGCTCGAAAAATTGTCGCGAAATTTGAGACCGATCGAGGTCGCGACGCACTCTACCGGAGCGGGTGGTGTTAGAACCGGAACTCGTAGCGTAGCTCCACCGAGCTGGTGTTTTCTTCGGTGTCTTCGCCGGAGTTGCGGAGCTGGAGACCGTTCCAGCCGTAATCGTAGGTCAGTCGCAGCAGCGAGTTGGGCGTGACCTGTACCGTGCCTTCGAGCTGGCCGGGGGGGAAAGCGGACAGGCGCGTCAGGCCCAGGGCGCGACCGGCGGTGTTGACGATGTTATCGACATCGAGCAGTACGTCGGTGAGGGTCGGCTCGATCGCGAAGCGCAACGCAGCAAACTCCAGGAATTCCGCGCCCTGGAGCTGGGCGATATCTTCGACGGTGGTAACGAGCTGGTTGCCGAGCATGGCGACGAGTACCTGCTCTTCGCGGTTGGGGACGCTGGTAAGGGTGACGGCGTCGAGGAGGGCTTCGTCGTCTCCGGCGTTGCTGGCCTGGAGGGCGGCGAGCAGCTCTTGAGCCGAGCCGTCAACGCCGAGGTTGACGAGGATCTGGCGCGATCGCCGGTTGGGGATGATGCTGAGGTCGGGCAGCTCGTTGGAGCCCGGTTCGCGCTGGCGCAGGCGGTTGGCGTCGTTTTCGTAGATTAGCGTGGCCAGCTCGATGTCGATGGCGGGGTCGAGGACGCTGCGATCGGGGTCGAAGCGGACGAAGTGGTCGCGTCCGGGGGCGATAAAGAAGAGGTTGCTCAGGGCGTTGACGCGACCGCGCTCGATCTCGATCGCACCATCTGCCCGTAGGCGATCGAACGTGCCATCGTATCTGCCGTTGGTGACGATTTCGCCTTGGACGCGGAAGTTAAACAGCGGCTCGAGTTCGGCGCGGAAGTTTTCGCCGACGAACAGTGCGAAGTTCTCGAAGCGTGGGCGCACCGGCGGTGGCGCGTCGGACGGCGGCGGCTCCCAGGCTTCGACGTTGAGCAGCTCGCCCTGCTCTTGGCGCTCGAGGCGGGGCAGCGTCAGCCGCCCGTCTTCGACGCCGAGGCGACCGCTAATCGTCGGACGCAGGGCGCTGCCCGCAATTTGCACCTGACCGTCTACCCGACCGCGATAAAGCCCTTCCACGTCGAGCTCGCCCTGGGCCACGGAGAAGGTCAGCGGGTCGTCGGTGGGCTCGGGGCCGGGGTAGAGCGGCAGGATGCCGTCAAGGGCAAATTCACCGGCGGCCACCGAGGCGATAAGCCGATCGACATCGACGACGATTTGGGAGACGGGGTCGTAGTTGAGGGCGATATTGCCGTCGATCGCCACCGGGGCGGTGGGGAAAATCGGCGATCGCACGACGGTGTCGTCTAGGGCGATCGCGCCGACGGCCTCGAACTCGGGGAAAAAGCCGATAAAGCCGATGCTCGCTTCGAGATCTACGTCGAGATCGCCGCTGACGTATTCCACCGCGCCGCCACTGAGGGTCGAGAGCAGCTCGAGGGCGGGCGTGCCGATTTTGGCGGAGATCGTGGTGGTGTTGCGATCGGGCGTTAGGGGCAAAGGGCCGGTGGCGCGAACGTCAAGCCAATCGGGGCCGGTGGTCGCGACGTTAAAGGTTTCGTCGCGGTAGTCGAAGCGGCTGGTGATGGCGTCGATCGGGCGGCTGTTGAGGACGATATCGTCGACGATCGCGTCGCCCGTGGCGGTGGGTCGTTCGAGGCTACCGCCGATCGCCGCCTGGAGCGAAATCGCCGCCGTCGCATCCACAGGAATGGGCGCGAAGTTGCGAATCGTATCGAGCTGGAGTCCGTTGAGGCGGACGACCAAATCGCTCGACTCCACATCTGGAAAGACGGCAAACTGACCGCTTGCGCCCAGCTCCGCGCCATCCAGGTTGAGATTCGCCTGCTGCAGGTCGAGGATGCCGCTGCGGTAGCTGGCCACTAGGGCGATATCGTCGATCGCCACGGGCGTATTGTCCTCGCGGAAGAAGCCCAGACCCGGATCGATCGCGTTAATCGGTGGCTGTACGTACCAGCGCCATTTGTCGGCGGCGAATGCTAGATCTACCGTCGGATCGCCGAGCGTGCCGCCGACGTCGATGCGGGCGTTGTAGGTTCCACGCAGATCGATTTCGCGCGGCGGCGCGGGTTGGCGCAGGGTTGCGGCCAGCTGGCGAACGGCCTCGCTGGCGGCCTCAAAGGCGGGGAGCTGCGACAGAATCGGCAAATCCGGATCGCCGATACCGGTCACGTCGAGATCGTCGGCGCTGCGGCTGGGCGAAGCGAGCTGCCGGGAGGCCACGTCGTCGAGATCCGACCACTTAAATAAATCGAACAGATCGACCAACTGGCCTCGATCGACAGTGAGCTCGCCGCGCACCTGAGTCGCCAAGATCGTATCGATATCGGCCACGTCGAGATCGCCCTGAGCCGCGTCGAGGAGGTCGAGATCCACCTCGCCCGAAAATAGGTATTGGGTTTGTCCCAGGTTGAACTCGGAGTAGTCGAGCCGCGCTGCGCCGTCGTCGTAGGAAAAGTCCGCTAGCAGACTGTCGGCGGTTATGTAGCCGACGCCCGGTCGCAGTACCGCCAAGCTGCCGTCGGCGGACAGGTCGAACAGGTTCACCAAAAAGGCGGCGGTGATGTTGCCCTGAAGCGGCCCTTCGATCCCCAGCTTGGTTGCTGGGGTGACGTTGAGCAAGTCGAGATTGAAGTTGTCGAGGCTGACGTCGAGCAGGTCGCCGCGCCGCTCGCCCAGCGCCTGGACGGGTTCGGGCGTGCCGGAGCCGTAGCGCAGCTCGAAGCTGTCGGGCAGGAACGGGATCAGGCAGTCAGCACGCTCGCAGGGAACCAGCCGCGCCGCCACCCGATCGCGATCGCCGCGCAGATCGATTTCCAGGCGATCGTCGAGGCGCACCACCGTCGGGCCAGCGATAAGCGGGTCGAACTCCAGGTCGTTGGCAGCGGCGTCGCGCACGGCCAAGTCGCCCAGCAGCTCCAGGTTGCCCGCCCCGAGCGGGTCGCTAATCAGGCTGCGGCCCAGGAAGCGCCCGTCGAAGTTAACCGCTCCGGCCAAATTCAGGCCCTGGCTGCGCGCCTCGCGATCGCCCACCGCCACCGAGGCGACGTTGGCGACGATCGGCAGGCGATCGGAGTCGTACTCCGTAGCAATATTCAGGTCGGCGTCCAGGTCGGGGGCGCTGAGCCAGTCCCGCAGGCGAGCGCGCCCGTCGATGTTGACAAACTCCGCGCCCAGCGCCAGGGCGATGCGGTCGATCGCAACGTCGATCGGGTCGGCGCGTCCGGTGGCGGCGACGCCCAAGATCGGCGCGGTGGTTCCCGACAGGCGCGACTCGACCCGCGCTGGCAGCGGGAAGGCGGGGCTAGAGATCGGCGACTCGCCGCCCGTCAGCGTCGCCAGCAGCGCTTCGGAGACGGGAACCGTGCCGTCAGTGACCACCGACCAGTTGGCGGTGTCGGCGGTGGTGACGATCGCCAGCGAGCCGTCGTCCACGCCTAAATCCAGTTCGGCGCGCAGGTTCGGGGCGAGGGCAGCGGCGAGAACGCTCGGATCGCCGGTGGCGGCAGCGCTCAGCAGGGGGGCGAGGTTGGCATCGATCGTCGCGTCGAGGCGTTGCAGGGCGGCGGCGACGGGAACTTCGGCTCCGAGCTGGCGGGCGATCGCGCTGAGGTCGATCGAGCCGCCGCGCGCCAGGGCCGCGAACCGTCCGCCGTCGATCGTCGCATCGGCCACCACGCCGCCGGAGCCGACGCCGACATCGGCCTGGGCGCGCATCGCGATGCCGTCAATAATCTGAGTTTCGGCGATTGCCAGCAGATCGTCGATCGTCGTCGCCAGCTCCAGGCGGCTACCGCGCCACGCCACCGGTAGACCTTGGGTCATTGCCGACAGGTCGATCGCGCTGGTGGTGCTCGTCAGATCGATCGCGCCATCGGCCAGATTTAGATTTAGGTTGGCGATGCCGTCTTCGATCGCGGCGGCGATATCGAGGCGGGCGTTGGCCTGGGGCGGCACGTCGGAATCGAGGGGCAGCGTGCCGTCGGCGTCGAGCGCCAGTGCCGTTAGTCCCAGCCGCAGGGGCGGCAGGTCGGCGGCGAGGCGCTGGACGAATGGCGCGAGGTCGATCGCGGTGCTGTCGGCTTGCAGGCTCCAGGTTCCGGCTTCGATGTCGGTCTGTCCCGTCGCCGCGATGCGCCCGCCGCCGAGGTCGATCGCGCTGTCTTCGAGTTTCAGCACCAGGTCTGCGAGGCTGACGCGCCCGGAGCTAGAAATCGCCTCCCCGAGAGCCAAAATCTCCGGCAGCAGCCAGCTCAGCTCGCCCGTTGGCGCATCGGCAGTGCCGCCCAGCTCGGCCTCGGCTTGCAGGTTGCCGAGCTGGATATCGGGGGGCAGCGCGTAGGGCGCGGCGATTGCGTCTAGGGGCAAATCTACATCGAGGCTTCCGGCCAGATCGATCGTGTCCAGGGGCAGCTCGATCGGTTCGCTGGCTTCGGGGCCACTCTGCGCCGCGTCCCACCCACTGTCGGTCACGAACTGCGCAGTCGGTTCGACTGCGGCCTGCACGGTGCTCGGCTCCCGGAGCATTTCGAGCAGACTGTCGATAAATTCGGCGATTTGCGCTTCGCCGCGCGCGATGATGCGGCCACCGGCAGCGGGCGCGATCCGCAAGCCTTTTAGCGCTGCCGTCTCGCGATCGAGCGTCAGGTTGGCCCGCACTTCGGCGATATCTAGGCGATCGATGCGCCAGGGCGTTTCGTTGCTCGCGGCGACAATTAGTGCTGGATCGTCGAACGCGCCGGTTACGTTGGCGTTAATGCCGATATCGGCGGCAATCAGCTCCGAAAGAGACGCTAAATCGACGTTTTCGCGCACGTCATCGACCAGCGCCGCCGCGTCTAGCAGGTTCACCGGCGGCACGGTTACGTCGATATTCAAGCCCGCCTCGCGATCGACCCAGCCGCCCAGCTCGATCGCCAGTTTTCCGGCCCCGGCCTCCGTCCCGTCGAACTGCAGCCGATCGCCCTGGAAGCGCAGCGTGCCCCCTGCCGTCACTGGCTCGCTCAGCCCCGCCAGCTCCGCGCCGAAGTCCCGCAGGCTCAGCGTGCCTTCGATCTGCGGCAGCTTCGCGAGAATGTCATCGAGGGCGAGCGGTTTGTCGGCCACCAGTCGTGCTTCGGTCTGCGCCTCACTCGGGCGGGCGTTCGCGCCAGAATTTGGTGCGGGGTCGAGCAGGGCGGGCTGGTCGATCTGAAGGTTGGCATTGACTGCGCCGCCGGTCAGAGCCGCAACGTCCGCTGGAAGGAAGTCGTTAGCTACCGTCAGGTCGAGGCGATCGATCGCCAGAGAGATTTGGCTTTCTAGGGTTTCAATTTTGGTTTCGCCCTGTAGCGCGATCGAGCCGCCCTCGATCGCCAGGTCGGCGCGATAGGACGCGGCTTTAATCTTGTCGCGCACCCGCGCCAGCGCCGCCAGCTCGACGATCAGCGGGTCGTCGGCTCCTAATGGCAGCACGGAAATATTCACGTCTTTGAGGGCAACTTCGACACGCGGATCGATCGGCAGCTCGCCCGGCTCCTGGTCGGACTGTTCGGGCAGATTCAAATCGAGACTGGCCCAGCTGCCGTCAGGGAGCTGCTCGGCTTCGAGCGTGACGCCGGAGACGGTGACCCGCACCGGCAGGCGGCGGCGCAACAGCGCCAGAGGCTGGTAGCGTACATCGACGCGCTCGACCGTGAGGCTGTTCTCGTTCCCCGGCGCGGTGGGGACGGTGATGCCAGACAGGCGCGTGCCTCCCAGCGAGAGGCGATCGATGCTGCCGATTTCGATATCGCGATTGAGGATCTTTTCCAGCTCGCGCTCGGCGATCGGCGGAATCGCACGCCTAGCGATTTCAGTGGCGACGAGGTAGAGTGCGATACTCGCCGCCGCGCCCGTACCGAGTAGCGCCAGCAGTACATCCGGTCGCAGTAGCCAGCGCCCCACTCGCCGCCACAGTGCGCGATCCGCTTCGGATTCACTCATCTCGCTGCATCCCCGCCGCTCTGAATTCGGGTCGATACTATCGCGGATCGTGCGGCCCTTCGGCATTCAATCCGGCAGTTTGCCCCAGCAATTCTACGGAAATATCTGTCTTGGTGTTCCCGATCGCACCAATCGACAGAGGAAGTCTTTAGAATCTCGTATAGAGAGGATCGTGTCATTCAGCATCTCGCATTGCGCCTGTGGGCGTGTGTAGAATTAAACCGTTCGGTTTTAAGCGTCCGAACCGGTCAGCGGCTCGCAGCCGTCGCCCGCTGAGTGGAACTCCCGGAACGACGGCCACGGGAACAATAGACCCCAGCCAGCGCACGACGATCGAGTCAGGGTGAGCGTCGCGTCCGAGAGACCTTCGCTCCAACATCGCCCAGGTAAAATCGCCGGTGGCCCCGTAAAGCATGAAGTTACGCCGAAAAACGCTACTGATTGTCGGCGCGGTTTTGATCGCGCTGAACGTCGTGCTGTACGCGACCTCGTCGATTCTGCTGCTGCGCAGCGTCCACGCTCTCGAAGATAGCTACGTCCTGCAAGATATCGAACACGTCGAGCAAGCGATCGACACCGAATTCGACAGCCTGAGCACGATCGCCCAGGACTACGCCGAGTGGGACGACACCTACGAGTTCGCCATCGACCCCGGCACGAACTACGTCCAATCCAACTTTGTCGATACCACTTTCGCGTACCAGCACCTCAATTTGATGGCGCTGTTCGATCGCGATCGCAACATCGTCTTCCAAGAGGGCTTCGACTCGATCGCCGAGCAGCCCGTCCCCGTCCCCGAAGCCATCCTGTCGATCTTTACCGGCGACTCGGCCAGTGCGCCGCTGCGCATCGAAGGCGACTCCCTGCGCCAGGAGTATCGCGGCATCGTCAATACCGAGCGCGGCCTGATGATGCTGGTGGCGCGGCCCATTCTCACCAGCGACGCCCAGGGGCCGGTGCGCGGGACGCTAGCTGTCGGCCGCCAGCTCGATCGCAACCGCATCGAAACCCTAGAGAACGCAACCCAGCTTTCCCTAGAGCTAACCTCGATCGACACCATAATCGAGAGCGAGGACTTCGCCCGCGCCTTTGAGGCCCTGACCGAAAGTTCCACCGATACCTTTATCCAGGCGCTCCAGCCCGACGAGAACGGGGAGCTGCGGACGCCCCAGCGCGCCGATCGCATCTTTCGCCCGCTTTACTTCTTGACGTCCAACGAGACGCTGGAGCATATCGCCGGATACACCCTGCTGCGCGATCTCGACAACGCCCCCGTGGCGATCGTCCGCGTCGATAGCCCCCGCGAAATCGATCGTCAGGGGCGCGTCAGCGTCAGCTACTTCACCTTGACGCTGGCGATCGTCGGCGCGCTGTTTAGCGTCCTGACGTTGCTGATCGTCGAGCGCCTAGTTATCTCCCCCGTGACCCGCCTCGGCGACGAGGTCGATCGCGTCGGCGAGCTGGCCGACCTGTCGATCCGCATCGAGCCGCGCGGCGAAGACGAACTCACCCAGCTCGCCCGCGCCATCAACAACACCCTCGCCACCCTCGAGCGCGCCCAGGTCGAGCGCCAGGAGACCCAAGAGCGCTACCAGCTCATGGCCGATAACGCCACCGACCTGATCGCCCGCCAAACTCCCCAGGGCCGCTTCCTCTATGCTTCGCCTGCCAGCCTGACCCTGCTGGGTTACGAGCCCGAAGACCTCGTCGGCTGTGCAATGTCCGACCTCGTCGAGCCCGATGACTGGCCCAGCGTCAAAGGCGCGCTGTTTCCGCTGTTTCCCGATCTGGGCGGCGCGCTGGGCGCAACGGTCAGCTACCGCATTCGCCACCGCGACGGCCAATATGTCTGGTTCGAGACCACCAGCCGTGCCATTCGCGACGCCAAAAGCAAGCGCGTTCAGGAAGTGATCGCCGTCTCGCGAGACATCACCGAACGCAAGCAAGCCGAGCACGAACTGCGCGAAAGTGAAGCCTCGATTCGCGCCATTTATAAGGTCACCTCCTCGCGCAAGCTGGCCTTTTCCGGGCAGCTCGAGGGGCTACTGGAGCTGGGCTTGCAGCGCTTCGGCATGGAAATCGCCATCTTCTCGCGCATTGAGGGCGAGACCTTTACGATCGTCGCGGCGCGATCGCCCGATAGCAGCCTGCAATCCGGCGACGAGTTCGCGCTGAGCGATACCTACTGCGCCCAGACGATCGCGGCAGCGGACACCCTGCACTTTGAATTTTTGGCCGCCTCCTCCCACGACGCTGTCCCCCGATTCGGCCAGTTGCCGATCCAGGCGTATATCGGCACGCCCGTCGTCGTGGTCGGCGAGATCTTCGGAACGCTGAGCTTTGCTAGCCGCACGCCGCTGATCGATCCCTTCAAGCCGGTCGATCGCGAAATCCTCAAGCTGATGGCTCAGTGGATCGGTAGCGAGATCGAACGCCAGCAAACCGCCGCCGACCTGGCCCGAACCCGCGATCGCGCCCTGGCCGCCACCCAGGCCAAGAGCGAATTTCTGGCGATGATGAGCCACGAAATCCGCACACCGATGAACGCCGTGATCGGCATGACCAGCCTGCTGCTCGACACGCGCCTCAACGCCGAGCAGAGCGATTTTGTCGAGACGATCCGTAACAGCGGCGACGCCCTGCTGACGATCATCAACGACATCCTCGACTTCTCGAAGATCGAATCCGGCCAGCTCGACCTGGAAAAGCAACCCTTCGAGCTACGCGGCTGCATCGAGCAGAGCCTGGACGTGATCGCGCCGCGCGCCTCCAAGAAAGGGCTAGAGCTGGCCTATCTGATGGACGCCAACGTGCCGATCGCCATCTTCGGCGACGTCACCCGCCTGCGCCAGGTGCTAGTCAACCTACTCGGCAACGCCGTCAAGTTCACCTCCGATGGCGAGATCGTCGTCGAAACCTCGGTGCGGCCTCTGGCGGCGGCACAGAGCCCCGACAGTAACGAAGAACTCTCGCGGGCCGTCTCGCCGTCGGGCGAAATGCGCTACGAGCTGGAGTTTGCCGTGCGTGACACCGGCATCGGCATTCCGCCCAATCGCATGCACCGTTTGTTCCGATCGTTTTCCCAGGTCGATTCTTCAATTACGCGCGAGTACGGTGGCACGGGGCTCGGCCTGGCGATTAGCAAGCAGCTCTCGGAGCTGATGGGCGGTCAGATGTGGGTCGATAGCAAAGGCATGTTTGCAGGCGAGCCGCCGGAAGACCGCGAGCCCCAAACCGCGCCCGACGCACCCGGCGCGGTGTTTTACTTTACGGTGGTCGCCGAAATCGCCCCGGCGGAGTCGCTGCCCGTCAAGCAGGGCGATTTTTCCGGCTTGATCGACAAGCACGTGCTGATCGTGGACGACAACCCCACAAACTGCAAAATCCTGACTTTGGAAACCCAGTCTTGGGGCATGAGTTCGACGGTGGTCGATCGTCCCAGCGCCGCCCTCGAAGCTCTCGACAATGGCGGCGATTTCGACCTGGCGATTCTCGACGTGCAGATGCCGGAGATGAACGGCATCGAGCTGGCGCGCTGCATCCGCAATCGCGGTCTTCGGGGCAAAGACTTGCCGCTGGTGGTGCTGACCTCCGTAGGCTGGGATATCTCGCCCAGCGTTCGCGAGCTGGACTTCGCCGCCTTTGTCAGCAAGCCGATCAAGCAGTCGCAGCTCTACAACATTCTTAACGACGCTCTCAGTGGCCGCACCACCGTCCGCACGCCGACGGGAACGTCCACCTACGACGCCGAGATGGCCGCGCGCCTGCCGCTGAAAATCCTGATCGCCGAGGACAATATCGTCAACCAAAAGGTCGCCACCCAGACCCTCCAGCGCCTGGGCTACCGCGCCGATGTCGTCGGTAACGGGCGCGAGGCGATCGACGCCGTGGCCCGACAGCACTACGACGTGGTGCTGATGGATATGCAGATGCCGGTGATGGACGGTCTGGAGGCGTCGCGGCAGATTTGCCAACGCTGGCTGCGCGATCGACGACCGCGCCTGATAGCCCTAACGGCCAACGCCATGCGCGGCGATCGCGACGCCTGCCTCGAGGCGGGCATGGACGACTACATCAGCAAGCCGATCCGCCTCGATGAGCTAACCGAAGCGCTGGGCCGTACCAAGCCGCGCCGCTCCCAGGCTGAAATCGAGCGCGAGGCGATCGAAGAAATCGAGCGCCTGTCGAGCCGCATGGAAGCCCAAAACTTCCAGCCGGAAGTCTTGCCTTCCCAGGAATTACAACCCTCTCGGGTAATTCAGGGCGTTCCGGCGGCTCGAGATGCTGCGAGCCTGGAGTTTTCGGACGCCAGCGTCGAGGCGGTCTCCGGGTCTAGCCCCGAACCTAGCCCCGAAACCAGTCCTGAAATCAGTCCCGAACCCAGCTCCGATCTCAGCCCCGAACCCGAGACCGGCGATCGAGACTCGCGAGCCGCCGAACGCAATGACAAGTCCGAACGCAACGGCACGATCGTGGTTCTCGATAAATTGATGCTCGATAACCTGCGCGATATCGACGCACTCGTCGAGCTAGTCGAGCTGTACCTCGAAGACGCGCCGTCCCTGTTCGGACGGATCGTTGCAGCGATCGACGGCGATGACGCCGCCGAACTCGGCGACAGCGCCCACTCTCTGAAGTCCACCAGCGCCGCCGTGGGCGCGACCCAGCTTGCCGAGGTGGCGAAGCGGCTCGAAACGAGCGGCAAATCGGGCGATCTGGCGGAGGTGGGAACGCTGGCCGCGCAGCTCGAGGAAATCTATCCGGCAACGGTTCGCGAACTCGAAGCCGAGTGCGCCCGCGAAACGGCGCGGCTGACGCTGGCCGAGGCGGACGAAGAAGAAACGGAGACTGAGATTACCATCCGACCGTCGGTGCTGTCCGGCGATTAGGCTTGTAGCTCCGGCAGGGCCAGCGCTGTGGTTTCGCTCGACAATAGCCCTCGGTTGGTAACGCGCCCGAGCCGAATTGCGCCGACTGACCTGCCCGCTCTACCCCCGTGACTGCCATGATCGACGATCGCTACCGCCGCGCCCTCGAAGCCCTGCCGCAGATCGTCTGGATGGCGACAGCGTCGGGGGACATCGTTGAATTCAACGCCCGCTGGACGGACTACACCGGTCTGTCGCGCCAGCGCGTCCCGCAGAACAGCTTCTGGCACGTGGTGCATCCCGACGATCGCGATCGGGCCCGCAGCGCCTGGCTGGCCGCCTGTCGTAACGGCACGTCCTACGAGGCGGACGTCCACTTGCGCCACGCCGACGGCAGTTACAACCGTTTTGTCATGCGCGGCGAGCCCGTTTACGCGGATCTGTCGGCGAGCGACGCAGAAGAAACCGGCGAGCGATCGGTGGCCGATGCTCTCGGGCTCGTGCCGGGTTCGGCGCAACCGGAAGCGCGCGAAATCGTCGAGTGGGTCGGTACGTTTACGCGGGCGCGCAAGCTCGAGCGCATCGAAACCGAACTGCAAAACAAACAGCAGTTCCTCGAGGCGCTGCTGGAAAACCTGTCCGAGGCGATCGTCGCCTGCAATGAAATCGGCACGATCGTCCAGTTCAACCGCGCCGCCCACGAGCTGCACGGCCTGCCCGACGATCGTGGGGCGTTGCCCGATCGCCGCTGGACGCAGAACTACCACCTGTATCGTGGGGACGGCTCGCCGTTGCCAATCTCGGAAATTCCGCTCTACCGTGCGCTTCAGGGCGAGGTCGTCTCGGATATGGAGCTGTCGATTTGTCCGCCGGGGCAGATGCCGCGCACGGCGGTAGCCAGCGGCGTCCCGGTCTACAGCCCCAGCGGCGAACGGCTCGGCGCGGTCGTGGCGATGCGCGATATCACCCAGCGGCGACAGGCGGAGATGCGGCTGCGCGAAACCCGCGAGCGCTACCAGATGTTCGTGAAGCGATCGAGCGATTTGATCTCCAGCCACACGCCCGACGGCATTTACCTGTTTGCCTCTCCGGCCTCCCAGGCGCTGCTGGGCTACGAGCCCGACGAACTAATTGGCCGCTCGATCTACGACTTTTTCCACCCCGAGGACGTGGCGACGATCGCCCGCACCTTTGGCGACCCGGAGCTGCTGCCCGACAGCTACAGCTACACCTACCGCGTCCGCCGCAAGGACGCCACCTATCGCTGGTTCGAGACCACCAGCCAGACGATCTACAACGAAGATCGCTCCAGCGTCAAAGAAGTCGTGGCGATCTCGCGCGACATCACCGAGCGCAAGCAGCAGGAAATCGAGATGCTGCGGCTCAACCAGGAGCTCGAGCGCCAGCTCCAGGAGGGCGAGGCCCAGCTCGAGACGATCGACCGGCTCTACCGCTCGGTGCTGTGCAGCGTCGAGGAGGTGATTTTCCAAACCGACACGACCGGGCGCTGGACGTTCCTCAGCTCGCCCTGGACGCTGGTGACGGGTTACACCATCGAGCAGAGCCTGAATAACTCGCTGCTCGATTTCGTCTTCTCAGAAGACGATCGCCTGGAGCTATCCGATCGCCTGCAGCGACTGCTGGCGGGCGAGATGGAGTTTTTCGAGTTCGAGTTTCGATCGCCCACATGCGGCGGCAGCTTCCGCTGGCTGGAGATCCACGCTCTGCCCGATCGCGATCGCCACGGCACGGTGTTGGGCACGTCGGGATCGCTGCGCGACATCACCTCCCGCAAGCAGACCGAGGCGATTCTGCAAGCGCGCGCCGACGAGCTGGCCGACCAGCGCCGCAAAATCGAGCAAAAAAACGACGCGCTCCGCAAGGCATCTCAGCTAAAGTCGGAATTTTTGGCGACGATGTCCCACGAGCTACGCACGCCGATGAACGCGATCGTCGGCTTCTCGCAGATGCTGAAAACCTACGGCGACCTGGAAGAAAAGCAGCGCAATATGGTCGAGCGCATCACCACCAATAGCGAACATTTGCTCTCGATGTTGAATGCGGTTCTAGACTTTTCTAAGATCGAAGCGGGATATTTGGAATTACAGCTCGAATCGTTCGATCTGGTGCGTCTGGTGCGCTTGACGGTCGAAGAGCTGCGATCGCTCGCCCAGGCCCGTAATTTGAGCCTCAAGGTCAGCCTCGAGGTCGATCGCGCCCCGATCGTCAGCGATCGCGGCAGCCTGCGGCGGGTGCTCGCCAACCTGCTCGGTAACGCCGTGAAGTTCACCGATCGCGGCGGCATCGAGGTCGAGATCCAGCAAGCCGACCCCGATAGCTATCGGGTCGCCGTTCGCGATACCGGCGTGGGTATCGCCGAAGCCGATCTGGAGACGATCTTCGAGGCGTTTCGCCAGCTCGAACACAGCCTGACCCGCACCCACTCCGGCATCGGCCTCGGCCTTGCCATCACCCAGTCGATCGTTCGGCAACTCCACGGTACGATCGCCGTGGACAGCGAGCTGGGGCGCGGCTCGACCTTCTGCGTCACGCTGCCCCGCGACGCCTGGAGCGATCGCCCCGCGACCCGCGTCGGCCTCGATTTTTCCCTCAGCCCCGGCCCCTCCGGCACGGCGATCGACACCCCCACCGCAACCGATGGAGACCCCGGCCTTGGATAACTACATCCTGGCGATCGACGACACCCCTGATAACCTGCTGCTCGTCGAGCTGGCCCTCGAACAGGAAGGGCATCGGGTCGTATCGGTCGATAACGGCAAAGCGGGCCTGGCGCAAATCGAGCAGTCGCCGCCGGATCTGGTCGTCCTCGATGTGATGATGCCGGGGATGGACGGCTATGAAGTGACGCGCCGCATCCGCAAAAACCCAAAGCTGCCCTTTATTCCGATATTGACGATCACCGCCCACGAGGAAACCAGCTTGGTCAAGGCTCTCGACAGCGGCGCGGACGAGTTTATTCGCAAGCCGGTGAAGGTGGACGAGCTACAGGCCCGCGTGCGATCGCTATTGCGGCTCAAGCACAGCATCGACCAGCGCGAAAACTTCGTGCGCTGCCTGACCCACGACCTACGCACGCCGCTAATTGCCGCCAACCGCATGCTGGAACTAATCGCTCGCAACTCCTTCGGCCCCGTCGGCGACGGCGTCCGCAAGGCGCTCGCCAGCACGGTTAACAGCAACGACAACCTGCTAGGGATGCTTAACAACCTGCTCGACGTCTACTGCTACGACGTCGGTCAAAAGTCCCTGAGCTTTATTCGCTTCGAGCTAGGCGAGCTGCTCTCGGAAGTGGTGCGCGAGCTGAGGCCGCTGGCGGAAGAAAAGCAGCTAGAGCTGGCGCTGCGCCTGCCGGAGTCGATCGCGCCGGACGGGCTGGAGATCGAGGGCGATCGCCTGGAGCTACGCCGCGTTTTCGTGAACCTTATCGGCAACGCGATTAAGTTCACCGACACTGGCAGCGTCACGGTCGCTGTCGAAGGCTGCGCCGCAGCGGGCCTGCGCGTCGAGGTCTGCGATACGGGCATCGGCATGTCCGAAGAAGACAAAAAGCTAATATTTCAGCCGTTTCGCCAAGGCAAACACAAGCGATCGGGACACGGACTGGGGCTGCACTTGTGTCAGCAGATCGTCTCCGCCCACGGCGGCAAGCTGGCGATCGTCTCGGAGATCGGCCAGGGCTCGCGCCTGAGCGTGACGCTGCCGGGTCGGTGAGGGACGGAGCGTGCCACCCTTGCGAAGCGCGCAGCGAAGACATCAAATGCCTTTGGCTGAGAAATCCGGTCTTTTCCCGAGGACTCTCTAAGCTGCGACCCCAGTCAAAGCGGCCTGAGTTGCGGGAATATCGATCGTAAACAACGCCCCCCCCTCAGCGGAAGTGGCGTACTCTAGGCGGCCCTGGTGGCGCTCGGTGACGATTTTGTAGCTAATCGACATCCCCAGCCCCGTGCCTTTACCGACGCCTTTCGTAGTGAAGAACGGCTCGAAGATGCGATCGTAAATCTCGGCGGGGACGCCCGGGCCGTTGTCGGAGATCGAAACGCGCACCCAGTCGCGCTCGTCGCCGCCCGCAATCGTCTCAGTCCGCACCACGATGCGACCGCGAAAGCCCGCCTGCGTCGATTCGAGCGACTCCTCAGTACGGGCTTTTTCATCAAGCGCGTCGATCGCGTTGCTGAGGATATTCATAAACACCTGATTGAGCGGCCCCGCAAAGCACTCGACCGGCGGGATATTGCCGTACTCGCAGGCGATTTTTATCTCAGCGCGATCGGGCTGGGCCTTGAGCCGGTGGCCGAGGATCATAACCGTGTTGTTAATGCCATCGTGCAGGTCGACCGACTTTAAGTCGGCCTCATCGAGCCGCGAAAAGTTCCTGAGCGACGAGACGATTTGGCGGATGCGCGCGCTGCCCACCTTCATCGACAGTAGAACTTTCGGCAGGTCTTCACACACGAAGTCGAACTCGAACTCTTCGTGTAGGCGCGCGGTCTCCTGTTGCGGGAGCTGGTAGTGGCGCTCGTAAAACTCGACGATGCGAATTAGATTTTGGGAATATTCGCCCAGGCAGTCGATGTTGCCGTGGATAAACGTGACGGGGTTGTTAATCTCGTGGGCGACCCCGGCCACCATCTCGCCTAAGCTCGACATTTTAGCGCTCTGGACAATTTGCGACTGGGTTTCGCGCAGCTCGACCAGCGTCGCCTGGAGCGCGGTGTTGGTCGTCTGCTGCGAGTAGAGCAGCTCTTTGACGAACTGCATAAGGCGTTAAACGTCTGCGCGAGCTGTCCGGCTTCGTCGCCCGTACGTACCGGAACGTTGAGGTCGAATTCCTCCTGCTGGATCGACTTTTGGGCGATCGCCGTCATCTCCGACAGCGGACGCATCAGCAGCTTGCTGAGGGCAAAGGTCAGGGCCACGCCGAGGCCGCCGGAAATCAGCAGCGCAGCCAGCAAAACGATCGCCCGCGCCCGCGACGCTTGCTCGAAGGTTTCGCGCGCTTCGCGAAACTCCTCGTCCGTCGCCTCGGAAAGGGCCTGCACTTTGTGCAGGAACAAGTCCATGTTCCGCACGAACGGCTCGCTTCTCAGCTCGGCGATCTCCGCTGTGATTTCTTCTCGGCTCAGCGCATCGCGGTTGATTTGAACGATCAGTCGATCGAAGCGGGCGATATAGCGCTCGACTTGACGCCCGTGCCCGGCGGTAATTAAACGAGCGATCGCCTCTTCCTCTTCGTTGCGCCCTTCAACCTCTTCTCCTTCGTCAAATTCCTCCGAACTTTGCAGCGCTTCCCAGCTACTCTTAAACTCGAAGTAATCGCGAGTCAGGCTGTCTAGCTCTGTATCGAATCTTTCGAGACCGGAGGCGTCCGGGTTGCTGTCGGCGCTGAGGATAACTTGCTCGTGAACCACAATTCCCAACAGTCCCTGCTGCAATTGCGAAACGATCTCGACGTCTTCGATCGCCTCTTCCTCAATTGCGATGGCCCCACGCTCGATCTTTCTCGACAGTTGAATTCCGGAGGCTAGGCCCACCAGAACGATGGCGAGAACCGAACCGTTGACGGCTATCATCTTGTGGCGCAGAGATAGGCTTCGCAGTGCGAGCATGAGCGGCTTCTTGTAAGAGAGGAAACTTCGTGTGGCAGATTCACCAGGCTAGCGGTACGCACGCTCGCGTTTTTATAAATGTATCGCATTTGGCTAAAGCCGGTTGGTTTCTTTAACTTCCGCTTTCAATCAACCTCCTGCGCGTTTTCAAAAACTGGAGCTGCCGATCGCAGCTTGATAGAGCGTCGTCCGCTGCCGCTTCGGACGCCCGATCGCGCCAACCGCCTCGATCAACGTCTCCGGCTCCATACACGTCCCCCCCTTCGCGCCCGCCATCGTCGTGATGTGCTCCTCCATCAGCGTCCCGCCGATATCGTTGCAGCCCCAGCGCAACCCCTCCACCGCGCCATCGAGCCCCAGCTCGGCTGGTGATATCGGCCTGGATATCCTGACGGGCGGCGGCGGTGCGGATACATTTTGTGCTGCGTACCGACCTGGCCGAAGTGACGCTGGGCAGCACGACTGCCGATACGATTGCGGATTTCAACGCGGCGGAGGGCGATCGGCTGGCGTTTTCGGGCGAGTTTCCGACGGGGGTGTTGCAGTTCCAGGCGACGGACGTGAGCGGCAATGGGGTCGCGGATACGGTGATTTCGTATTCGGAGACGGCGAGCGGCGTGACGGTTGGCGCGATCTTTGGCGTGCTGTTGGATATGACGGTTGAGGCGAGCGCGATAGAGATCGTGTCGCTTCAGTCGGCAGAACCGCTGCTGTAGGGTTCTATGGGCAAGCTCTCTGGCGCTGCTGATATGTCGCTGGAGATCCTGCTGTGCGCGGTCGCCAACCGGCACGGGAGTGAAGCGTGAACTACGTTATGGTCGCTCGCGCTACCAGAACGATGATGGCGAGCTAAAAGCTCAGCCCTCGTACTGTCGTAGGCTAAGAGCCCAAGCTTCCCTGCCTCGGATTCGCATAACTGTCTGTTCGTCTTTCTCCTGGCCTCGCAGCTCCTTTCGGTCTCTCGATATCATCTGATAAATGCGCGATGGTGCAGCAAGACCACCGTTCACGCGGTCACAGATAATCCCACAAGATTCAATGCGTGCATCCCTCTTCTTGGAACGATACATTCTTCTCTTCCAGTAATTCAGAGCAAGACTGTGCGATCTGAGCTTTCGTTCTATTGCCCATTCCAGGCTTGGAGAGATTGAAGTACCTGAGATATTGAGATCGTCAGCGTAAAGTGTCATGCGACAGTCATGTGCTCTGACTATCTTTTCAATCTCCAACCACATTTTGAAGTGCGAGCAGAAGGAGAGAGCTGGGCTAGTTGAAGCACCAGTCGGAAGATAGCCATCGTAGGTGGTCAGTGCTGCCAACTGTGCGGAGACATCTGGCGAGCATCGCATCTGCTTTTTGAAGAAACTTCCGACCAACTTCAACTTAGTGGACGGGTAATATTTTCTGACGTCAAGACAAAGAATCTCATCGTTTGAGAGATGTACCGAGACATGATCCTGAATTCTTTTGCCTTTAGAAGATTTGAGGAAATCCGGAAACTCGACCTGTTTCAGCCCATCTCCAATTTTTTGCTGAAGCGGACGCAGACAGGAGAGTGGCTTCTCAATGGTTCTACCACTCCCTTTGACAGCGTCTAAGCGGTAAAGAGTTTTAGATCCATTCTGTGCTATCTGAACTATGTGTCGAAGATCAGGTAGTGGAATTCCAAGAATTCTGGCTAGCTTTCTTTTAGTGCTTACTTTGTATAGTATGGAGCGAGAAAAGAATTCGGCTTTCAATGTCTTGCGCTTATCGACAGACAAAGACAGGAAGGGAAAAGAGAAGAATGTAGAACATCATGGTTTCGCTAAACCTCTAATCACTCAGTTCGTCCAACAGAAGATCGACAAGTGCATGCAAGATGAGCTTGCGAACAACCGCTTTCAGCTGGAGAGACGTAGCCTTTGTGGCCAGAAAATCAAACAGACGCTTGAGGGCAGAGAGCTTGACTCGATTCCAGACACTCAGACCATGAGATTTTTGACTGCCATGGGTTGCAATCTTCGGGCGTCGTGAGGACTTTGCCACTAGTGTGACCTCCATATTTTTTGCTTAGAACTCTCAACGTTGAGAGCCCAGTCCCTCCTAAGCAAAAACAGAACGACGTACGAATCTTTATTGCAGCCTCTTCTCTTATTTTCCTATCGAACCAGTCCTAAAATGCCTGGCTTACCCCTGAGCCTTAGCCATAGGGATTTAATTTCTGGCTCTCCTTCACTCATATTGGACGTGGAACACCAAGCTCTACTCAATTTGAGGTTTGCTTTTTGACACTACGTCTTTGACTTTCCGCATCTCTTCAACAGTCACTGATTAATAGCTACTGAGGAATTCTAAATCCACTCTAAATGAGGGGATCTTGGAGATGAGACTTATGAGTTTACGCAAAAGTCTTTTTGAAAAGTCCTTTGTACGCACAGAGAGCTTTCAGAATTCTCGGGGAACACTCTCGGCAGAAAGCTTGATAGCTCACTACCACGCTCTACAAAAGTAGATGGGAATGAAAGCCTATATGGAGTTAGACTTCCACAGTCAGGTGGCCGTATGAAATTGGCCTGTCCTCACGCTACTAATCTAGGCTCGTCAAACTTTGGGTGCGAGTAGTAATGGCCGAACAATGATTAGGGGTGGCAGTAGCATGCGGCTCTCTAGCAGAAAGAATATAGGGTTTTTCGCTGCCGCACCGGACGCCCGATCGCACCAACCGCCTCGATCAACGTCTCCGGCTCCATACACGTCCCCCCCTTCGCGCCCGCCATCGTCGTGATGTGCTCCTCCATCAGCGTCCCGCCAATATCATTGCAGCCCCAGCGCAGCCCCTCCACCGCGCCATCGAGCCCCAACTTCACCCAGCTCGGCTGATGGTTGACGACCGCCGTGCCGAAAAATAGCCGCGCGATCGCCGTCAGCAAAAGCGTGTCTTCCAGCAAAGGCTGATCGCGGTTGACGCGCTTACGGAGACGCGGCGGCGCGTGCTCGCCCACAAACGGCAGCAGGATAAATTCGCTGATGCGGGCGGGATAGTCGCGCTCGATCGCCCGCAGCTGCAGCGATCGCACCTTCTCGAAGTGGCCGATTTGCTGCGCGGGTGTTTCGATATGACCGCAGAGCATCGTGCTGGTGGTCGGGACGCCAAGCTTAAGCGCCGTTTCAACGATTTCGAGCCAGGTGGCCGTGTCGATTTTTTCCGGGCAGAGGATGCGGCGCACGTCGTCGTCGAGGACTTCTGCCGCCGTTCCCGGAAGCGACGCCACCCCGGCTTCGGCCAGCGCTTCCAACACTGCCGCAAAGCTCAAGCCGTCGTGGCGGGCGATAAACTCCACTTCCTGGGGCGAGAAGGCGTGGAGGTGGAGCTGCGGAAAGGCTTGGTGCAGCTCGCGGACGATCGCTAGGTAGTACTTCAGGCTCGAGCCGTCCTGTTTGGCCTCGGGGTTGAGGCCGCCCTGCATGCAGATTTCGGTCGCGCCGCGCTTCACGGCATCGGCGGCTTTGGCGACGATCGTCTCCAGGTCGAACCAGTACGCGCCCTCATCGCCCGCGTCGCGTCGAAACGCGCAAAAGCCGCAGTGCTGCTCGCAGATATTGGTGAAGTTGATATTGCGGTTGACGACGTAGGTAACGGTCTCGCCGACCAGGCGGGCGCGCAGGCGATCGGCGGCGGCGCGGATCGCCTCGATCGCCTCGGGCTCGCGCTGTTGCAGCACAATAAGCGCCGCATCGGCAGACAGTTCGTTGCCCGAAACCGCGCGATCGAGCAGGGAATCGAGATCGCGGGCGGCGGGCGGTCGGGAAATCGTCATGGAAAGGGAGCTAATAGCGAACGGGAACCTGACGGTCTTGCAGGTGCTGTTTAATCTCAGCGACGCTGAGTTGGCCGTAGTGTAGCAACGAGGCCAGCAGCGCCGCCTCGGCTTTGCCTTCGGTGACGGCGTCGTAGATATGCTCGCAGTTGCCCGCGCCGCCCGAGGCGATGACCGGGATGCCAACGCGATCGGCGATCGTCCGCGTTAGCTCTAGGTCATAGCCCGCCTGGGTTCCGTCGGCGTCCATGCTCGTCACCAGCAGCTCGCCCGCGCCGCGCCGCGCCATCTCTTCCGCCCAGGCGATCGCGTCGAGGCCGGTGTTCTCGCGCCCGCCGCGCACGTATACGTCCCAGCCCGGATTGGCTGGATCTTCCCGCCGCCGCGCGTCGATCGCCACAACGATGCACTGCGCCCCGAAGCGATCGCTGGCGCGATCGATCAGCTCCGGATTCCGCACCGCCGCTGAGTTAATGCTGACCTTGTCGGCTCCGGCGCGCAGCAGCTTTTTGATGGTTTCGAGATCGTTGATGCCGCCACCCACGGTCAGCGGGATAAACACCTGCTCGGCGGTGCGGTAGACCACGTCGAAGATAATGCCGCGCTCTTCGTGGGTGGCGGTGATGTCGAGGAAGACCAGCTCGTCCGCGCCCGCTTCGTTGTATGCCTGGGCTAGTTCGACGGGGTCGCCCGCGTCTTTGAGATCGACGAAGTTGATGCCTTTGACGACGCGACCGGCTTTCACGTCCAGGCAGGGCAGAATGCGTTTGGCGAGCATGGCGGTTTGGGGGTGGGGATTGGCGTCGATCGTCGAGCCCAAATGCGTATTTCGAGACGGCCGCATTTAGCGAAATCCGCACTTCGACTACGCTCAGCGCTCGTTGACTTGATTTGGATGGCTAAGCGTCGAGCTGCTCGATTAGGTCGTCGGGGAACTCGAAGTTGGCGGTGACGCTCTGCACGTCGTCGAGATCTTCCAAGACTTCGATCAGCTTGAGCGTGGTTTGCGCCAGTTCCAGCTCGGTGACTTCGAGATAGTTGGAGGGAATCCATCGCGGCTCGGCCTGGGCGACGGTGAAGCCCTCGGCTTCGAGACCTTTGCTCATCGCTTCCAGGTCTTCAAACGCGCCGAACACTTCCGTGCTGGGCTCGTCGGCTTCGTCGTCCTCGATCGCCTCGTAGTTTTCCGCACCGACTTCCATCGACGCCTCGAGCAGCGCATCTTCGTCCACCTCGCCCGTTAGCGTCACGACGCCCTTGCGATCGAACATCCAGCCGACGCAGCCCGTCTCGCCGAGGTTGCCGCCGTTTTTACTGAACGCCACGCGCAGGTCTGCCGCCGTGCGGTTGCGGTTGTCGGTCAGCGCTTCGATCAGGATCGCGACGCCGCCGGGGCCGTAGCCTTCGTAGCGAATCGACTCGTAGGTTGCGCCGTCGCCGGAGCCCTGGCCGGAGCCTTTGGCGATCGCTCTGTCGATATTGTCGTTGGGGATGCCCGCCGCTTTGGCCTTGACGATCGCGCTACGGAGCTGAAAGTTCGCGTCGGGGTCGGGCAGGCCGTTGCGCGCCGCAACGATAATCTCGCGCGAAATCTGCGTAAAAACTTTGCCTTTTTTGGCGTCTACCCGCGCTTTTTGGCGCTTGATATTCGCCCACTTACTATGTCCCGCCATCGCAAAAACAACGCTAGGTGTATTCCCAAAAAACTGGCCGCCCGTAGGGGCGCATGGCAATGCGCCCAGCAGCCGGTGACGATCGAGCGATATCGCGGGCGCACTGCCGTGACGCCTTTACCGGTGTCACGCGATCGAACCCTAATAGAACAGCAAACGCCGGACGACGTAGGCGATCGTGGCAGCCGCGCAGGCGATCGTCACCTGTCCCGGTAGGGGCTGCGCCGAGTAGCGCCAGAAGATCTCCCAGAAGCGCTCGTCGGGGACGCGCGCCGCCCAAAGGTAGAGCCAGCCCGTGATATGGATTGCCGCCAGCCCCGCTAAGCAGCTCATCGCTAACGTCTCGAGGTGGCGGCGCGATCGAAACGCCAGCCAGCCGCAAATCCAGGCTCCCGGCACGAACCCGAGCAGGTAGCCGAAGACGGGCTCGGTTATGTAGTCCCAGCCGCCGCCCTGGCTGAAAATCGGGAACCAGGGCGTCAGACCGAGGGTGAGGTAGGCGATCTGTGACAGGGCTCCGGCGTTTTTGCCGCCCAGACAGCCCACTAGCAGCACCGCGCCGACCTGATACGTCACGCCGAGAGACAGTACCGTCGATTCCCCGTCACCGAGACTCGTTAGCGGGTTGGTCAGCGACGCCTCGATCATCGTCCCGAAGATGGTCAGAAACAGGCCGACAAACGCCCACAGTAATTCGAGGATTGGATTCAACGCGCGACTCTACTCCATACGGCAGCAGCGCGGGTCGCGGGTCGAGCCGCGATCGCGCCGTCAGGACACGATAGCAGCAGTGCGATCGAGCCAGCAGGCACAGCGGAAAGATCGGGCCAACCAATCCGAGCCAGCTAGTCGAAGCGCGTCGTGTCGCTCGGCGGCTTCATGGTGTCCACATCGCTCGGGGCGTCGTCGGCGTTTTCCACCTCGGGGACGAATCCCGGACGATCGGTTCCTTCCCAGCCGGGCGGACGCTTGGAGTTGTACCAGGCAATGGTTCCACCGGCGACTGCCGCGATGAACCCGAACACGTAAAGCAGCGTAAAGGCCAGCGGAAACTGGAACGGCTCTTTGATGGGCGCGTCCGCCGCGACGGCGAGCAGATTAAAGGCGAGAAGTAGTTTCACAACGATCGACGATAAGCATGAGCAGGGTGCGAGAGCGAACCGCATCGAACCGCGCGGTTGAAATCGCTAACGCTTAATCCTACCCTGAGTTTTCCCTAAAGGGCGCTACTCACCACCTTCGGCGGCGGGAGCCGGAGCGGGGGCGGGAGCCGGAGGAGCCGGAGCTGGGAGCGGCAGGGCGGGCGGCTCCGGCAAGGGCAGGCTAGGTTCGGGTTCGGGCAGGGGCGGGGGTGCGCTCGGATCGCCGTAACCGTAGCTAGTATCGACACCGCCGCCGTAGCCGGAACCGTAGCCCGGATCGCTGGCAGGCTCGCCGCCGTCAGAACCGTAGCTAGTATCGACCGTGCTGGCTGCGTCGGTGCTGCCGTAGTCGGCGCTAACGTAACCCGCGCCTGCGCCGGACTGCACGTAGTCGTAGCGATCGGGGTCTGTCCAGTCTTCGTCGGAATATTCGGAATCGCGATCGTCGCTGCTGGCGGTCTCGGCGCTCTGTCCGTTGCGCGTCGAGGCGTTCTGGAGGCCGCCATCGACCGGCTTGCGCTCTAGCGAAGCTTCGCGATAGTAGAAACTCGGCACTTCGGGGAATTCGATGACTTCCATGTTTTCGGTGGCCTCGATCGCAAAGTCGCGCCAAACCCGCGCCGCCGTGGTACTCGCGCCGTAGGTGGGACGGTTGTCCTCGTTGCCGAGCCAGATGCCGATCGCGAGCTGCGGGATGTAGCCGATAAACCAGAGGTCGCGCGCCAGGTCGGTCGTGCCGGTTTTGCCCGCGACGGGGCGATCGGGCAGTTGCGCCGGGGAGCCCGTGCCGCGACTGACCACGTGGCGCAGCATCCAGGTCATAATCGCGGCGCTGTCTTCATCGACGGCTTGGCGCGATTTGCCATCGACGCTGTAGTCGTAGAGGACTTCGCCCGCCTGGTTGCGGATTTTGCGGATGCCGTGGGGCGGGTGGTGTTTCCCTGCGTTGGCGAGGGTGGCATACGCGCCGGTGATCTCCAGCAGCGTCACTTCGTATGCGCCCAGTGCCATTGCGTAGGCTTCTTCGAGCGGCGACTCGATGCCCATGTCGCGCGCCAGTGCAATGGTCGGCGCGAAGCCTACGTCACCGACGAGTTGAATTGCGATCGTATTCACCGACTGGGTCAGCGCCGTATCCAGCGACATCCAGCCAGCGTGGCGACCGTTGGCGTTTTTCGGCTGGTACGCGCCGATTTTGATGGCCTTGTCTTCGTAGGAGTCGGTGGGCGACATCCCCGAGGCGATCGCCGCCGTGTAGACCAGCCCCTTAAACGTAGAGCCCGGTTGGCGCTTGGCCTGGGTGGCGAAGTTAAACTGGCTCTCCTGGAAGTCCAGACCGCCGACCAGGGCGCGAATCTCGCCGTTGCGCGGGTCGAGCGCCACGAGCGAGGCATCCTCAAAGCCGTCCCAACTGCCGTACTGCTCGATCGCCTTTTCGACGGTGGCCTCGGCGTGAGCCTGCATGTCCATATCGAGGGTCGTCTCGACAATCAGACCGCCCTGCTCGATTTGCTCCGGCGAGACGTACTTCGGTAGTTCCTGCTCGATGTAGCTCGTGAAATAAGGCAGACGGACGTTGAGGCGCTTCGGCAGGCTGGGCTCGGTTCCCAGCGGCGCGTTCTTGGCGCGCTTGGCTTCGGCTTCGCTGACGTAACCGAGGGCCGCCATGCGATCGAGAATCAAGTCGCGGCGGCGGCGGGCGATATCCGGCGCGACGATCGGTGAGTAAACGCTCGGGGCGGCGGGCATCCCGGCGATCGTCGCCATTTCGGCCAGGGTCAGCTCGTCAACGGTTTTACTGAAAAACACCCAGGCCGCATCGGCCACACCGTACGCGCCCGATCCCAGGTAAACCAGGTTCAGGTAATACTCGAGAACGTCGTTCTTAACCAGCTCCTGCTCGATCTTTTGGGCGAGACGGGCTTCGCGGATTTTGCGATCGAGAGTCGGCGCTTGGGTCAGGAAAACGGTACGAGCGAGCTGCTGCGTAATCGTACTCGCCCCTTCGACGATCTCGCCTTCCTGAAGGTTAACGCCCGCTGCCCGCGCGATGCCTTGGAGGTCGATGCCGTTGTGTTCGTAGAAGCGGTGATCTTCTGCAGATAGGAAGGCGTGCACCAGCGTCTCGGGAATCTGGCTGAGCTTGAGCTTCTCGTGGGTAACGGGGCCGATCTGCTGGAGGATCGTTCCGTTCGCGGCCTCGATCGTGATCGTGCCGGGCCGCGCGAAGGTCGTGATTCTGGTCGGGTCGGGGAGGCTGGCGTCGAGGGTTTCGAGCTGGCGACGTCCCCAGACGTAGGTTCCCGACGCGCCCAGCGCTAGGAGCAGCAGCGCGATCGGCCCGAGCCTTGCCAACATCTTCAGGCGATCGAGCGAGGGGTTTGGTCGCTTCGGAGCGGTGGGTCGGCGCGGGTCGCGCGAGCCTTTCTTCGGAGGCCGCTCGGGCTTTTGGGGCGTCGGCGTTTCGCTTTTAGGGGAGCGGCTCTTAACCAAAATCGAACCTCAAACGGAGGAGTTAGGAAGCTGAAGGGGGGCAAACTGCGGGAGTTTGGAAGCGGTGAAGCCTCGACGTTCAGAATCGACCGATACTCGCCCCGCTGTATTCAATTCGCGCTATTGCGTTATCCCATGCGCGGCGAGCTGGAGCGCGCTCGTACGGCTCCAGAGCCGAAGGAGATACTAAACGGGAGACGCTAAACGATGGAATGACCGAGCGCCAAGCCGGTCACTAACATACCAAAGACGAGGAACGGCTGGGCGCTGGCTTGATACTTCACGTCGTTGGCGATCGGGTCGCGCAGGAAATACATGTCTTGGAACACCACCTGAGGAATCACCAGCAGCACTAGCAGCACGGCGTAGAGATTTTGGTGAATGCTAACCAGGTAGCCCGCGACGCCGAACTGAAAAATGTCGATCGCGCAGACGCAAATCCAGGCCGCCGTGCCAACGCCAAACATCACTGGCAACGACTTGAGGCCGAGCTGGCTGTCGCCTTCAACGCTCTTGAAGTCATTGACGATCGCGATGCCCAGACCGGCACAGCTATAAAACAGCGTCAGCGCGAAGATCGTCGGGTTCAGCTCGCCGAACAGCGCGTGACCGGCACACCAGGGCAGCGTGATATAGCTCGCGCCCAGGGCGTAGTTGCCGAGCCAGCCGTTTTGCTTCAGCTTCAGCGGCGGCGCGGAGTAGATGTAGGCCAGGAACGTGCCGATCGCGGCGATCGCGGTGATGGTCGGGAATTCGTGACCGACCCACACGTCGAGCCCGAAGGCGACGCCCAGACCGCCGAGCAGCAGCACCCAGATTTGCGTCACGACCTGCGGAATCGAAATCGCGCCAGACGGAATCGGGCGGTAGGGCTCGTTGATGGCGTCGATCTCGCGATCGTAAAAGTCGTTGATCGTCTGGGTGTAGCCCGTCAGCAGCGGCCCGGAGAGCAACATGCAGGTGAGCGACATCAGCACGTGCTCGAATTTCCACTCAAAGCCGCCCGACGAGGCCGCACCGCAGACCACGCCCCAAATCAACGGAATCCAGGTGATCGGCTTGGTGAGCTGGAGGCGGATTTTCCAGACGTTGGTTTCGCCAGCGCCAGCGCCTTTCATGCCCAGGAGCTGGCGGGCTTTCGCGCCGCTGTCGTCGCCTGCTGCACCGTTGTTCGTAGCGGCGGTCACTTCGCGATCGGTCGGTGAGGTCTGTTCGGGCGGGGGCGTTGTGGACATGGCGAAGTTGCTAAAAACAGCGTTAAGAACAGCGCGAATAAGTACATAATCTGGCATAAGCGCAGATGTTTATCAAACGCGGGACGATCGAGGAACGGTTTGCCTTGCGGTATTGACATATTGGGTGGGCAATACCCGCCATCACTGGCCACCACCGGGCGACTTTCTGCCGGTAGGAGCTGCCCACCCAGCCCGACCTGAAACTACGAAATCCTTTGGGCGCGACGCTGTGCGCCCTTGTTTGAGCGATGCTGACTTTGCCCGTTGCCCGTACGACGATCGCCGCGATCGGCTTGACGCTCGCGATCGGTTCTGCGCCCCGCGCTGTCGCGTTGCCGCCGCCGGAGGAGACGCCGGAAGAGGTGCTGCGTAACGAGTTGATCTTCGAGGCGCGATCGCCTGTGGACGGCGAGCCGCTGACTGCCGCCGAGTACGCCCGCTTGCAAGCGGAGCTGGCCGAGCCGGAGTACGAGCAGCCGGTCGATCCGGCGATTCAGGAGGCCGTGTTTTGGCTGCGGGTGTTGCGCGCGGTCCGCATTCTGACTCCGCTGTAAAACTCAAAGTCGAGACCGACGAATACGCTCGGTGCTCGTGGATGTCGTTTAGTTCGCGCGCTGCGAGTGGGTCACGTCCGGTATCTCGGGCAGCTCGCGCCACTGTGCCGCACAGTCCTGCCCGAGCAAGATCGTCACGTCCGAGCCGATCGCGCCAGTCGATCGCGCCACTACGCTCCCGCAGCCGATCGCGTCGCGGACGAGCCGAGCAGCGGCCAAATCCCCCGACTGTGCCAACACCTGCGTGCGGCGGCGCGGCGTATCGCTCGGTGCGAGACGGGCGATCGCCCGCACCTCCGGCAAATCCTTAAGGCGGCGGTCGAGGCGATCGACCGGAACCGGCTCGCCCGTTGCGTTCTGGACGGCGATGCGCCAGTCGGCGGTGGCGACCTGGGTGCGCGCCCCCGGAGCGCTGATGAAATCGCCCTGGGTCGTCGTGGCGAGAAACTGACTGGCGATGCGATCGAGTTCGTCCGGATCGGGAATCCAGTCGCCGCTGGTGTCGCCCGCTTCGATCGGGGCAAAGCGACCGGGCAGCAACACGGCGCGGATGTCCTCAGCGGCGATCGCGCTTTGGGTCAGTGCTAGCAGCTCCGGCGTCGTCAGGTTAGCGTCGATCGCGTCGCTGACGATCGCCAGGATTGCGGGCAGTTCGGCGATGATGCTGGGATGGCTGAGGCGGTCGCGCAGGGCATCGAAAACGAGCTGCTGGCGCTGGACGCGACCGACATCGCCGAGGCCGTCGGCGCGGTAGCGGGAAAAGTCGAGAACCTGCGCGCCGTTGAGAAGTTGCCATCCCGGCTCCAGGTCGATCGTCAAGTTCTGGGCGCGATCGACATACTGCATCGGCTCTTCGACGTACAGTTCCAGGCCACCGAGCCGGTCGATCGCCTGACGAGCCGCAGCCACATCGACGCGAATCGCGCGATCGACGCTCAACCCCTCGAACAAATTCTCCAGCGTCGCCACGACCAGGTCGCGACCGCCGATGCGGTTAGCCTGGTTGAGCTTGGCCGTGCCGTGGCCGGGAATCTCCACGCGGGTATCGCGCGGAATCGAGACTAAGTAGAGCGATCGCGCCTGCGGGTCGAAGCGCATCAGGCCGACGGTATCGGTGTGGCTCTCGAAGCGGTTGGGCGAGTCGGCGTCCAGCTCCGGCAGGCGATCGACCCCGAGGAGAGCGATCGTCACGGGGCGATCGAGCCCGCGTCGGCTGAGAATTGGGGGCAGCGAATCGGTCGGCTCGTCCGGCGTCAAAACTTGCGTCGGTACAGTCCCCGGCGCGAACCAGCCCCAGAGGCTCCCCACCACGGCAGAGGCGATCGCGACGCCCAGAAACAGGCGCGGCAGGTTCAGGGACTTTGGCTGGCCGGAAGGCTCGCCGGAAGAGGCGGACTTGGGTGCGGATTCTGGCTCGGACATGCTCTCAAAATAGCGAACTGATGTCGCGTTCCGGTAGGGGCGCACTACCGTGCGCTTGCGATATCTGCCCTACGCCTGCGGCATCTATGGCATTCCACCAATCCCAGGCGCACTGCCATGCGCCCCGATACAAACTCCTGATAAACGCCCTAAACGCGGCGACCCGATCGCGAGATTTGCCACGCCAACGTCAGCGCCGGAACCATACCGACCGCCACCAGCGCCAGTGCCAGTCCGGACGCCTCCGCCAGCCGCTCGTCCGACGCCAGGTTGTAGACCCGCACTGCCAGCGTGTCGAAGTTAAACGGGCGCAGCGCCAGGGTGGCAGGTAGCTCCTTCATCACGTCCACGAACACGGCCATCGCCCCGGTCAGCAGCCCGCTCCAAACGAGGGGTACGTGAATCTCGGCCAGGGTTTTCGCTGGGGCGTAGCCGAGGCTGCGGGAGGCTTCGTCGAGGCTGGGCGGCACTTTCCCAAGGCTGGACTCGACGCTATTAAAAGACACGGCCAAAAAGCGCACCAAATAGGCGAACACCAAGATCGCCATCGTGCCGCTAAACAGCAGCCCGGTAGAAATTCCGAAGGTCGATCGCATCCAGCTGTCGATCGCGTTGTCGAGCGTCCCGGCAGGAATCATCACGCCCACTGCGATCGCCGAGCCGGGGACGGCGTATCCCAGCGAGGCAACCCGCGCCGAGAGCCGGATCGCCCAGCGCGGATTGAGCCGGACGCTGTAGGCCAGGAAAGTGGCGACGATCGTGGCGACTAGCGCGGCGACGCCCGCCACCAGCAGGCTGTTGCGGGCAAATTTCCAAAAATCGCTGATAAAAACTTGGTCTGCGTTATCCACGGCCATCTCTAGCAGGACGCCCGCCGGAAGCACGAAGCCGAAAAACACCGGCAGCGCGCAGGCCGCGATCGCGCCCGCCGCGCGCCCGCCGCTCAGTTGGTAGCGTGAGACGCTGGCTGCGCCGGTGTCGTTAGTTTGAAAGTAGGCGGCTTGGTTGCGCGAAAAGCGCTCGATCGCCAGCAGCACGAAGACGAACACCAGCAGCACCGCCGCGAGCTGGATCGCTGCCGGACGATCGCCTACCGCAAACCAGGTGCGGTAGATCCCCGTCGTAAATGTATCGACGCCGAAGTAGTCCACCGTGCCGAAGTCGTTCAACGTTTCCATCACCACCAGCGCCGTCCCCGCCGCGATCGCCGGTCGGGCCAGCGGCACGGCCACTCGCCAAAAGCTCCGCCAGGGCGAACAGCCCAGCACCCGGCTCGCCTCCAGGGCGCACACCGACTGCTCGCGAAAGGCCACCCGAGCCAGCAGGTAGACGTAGGGATATAGCGTCAGCGCCAGCAGGGCGATCGCGCCGCCGAGGGAGCGAACATCGGGGAACCAGTAGTCGCCAAACTCCCAGCCGAACATCGTCCGCAGCAGCCGCTGCACCGGGCCGGAGAAGTCGAGAAACTCCGTGTAGGTGTAGGCCAGGATATACGCGGGCGCGGCTAGCGGAAACAGCAGTAGTGCTTCCCAGAGGCGGCGCTGACGAAACTCGCACACGCTGACCAGCCAAGCCGTACTGACGCCGATCGCGATCGTGCTGAGGCCGACGCCGATCGACAGCAGCACCGAGTTGGTGACGTAGCGAGGCAGAACGGTCTCGGCTAGGTGATCCCACGAGTCGCTGGGCGCGTCGAAGAGGTTGCTTCCAATAAACAGCATCGGCGCGGCGACGATAAGGGCGATCGTCAGTGCGCCGATGCTCCAGATGTCGAGCTGACGGAGGCGATCGAGGGCTTGCTGCGCGAGGGGGTGAAGGCGGGACGGGGCGGGAGACGGGCGTTGGGGTGTAGTCATGAGCGCGGGCAACGGAGCACCCTAGTCTATAGTGCAAACCCGCCATGTCGCTGTACCGATCTCGCTGCTTTTCTTCTCTCGTCTCCACCCCTCTCGTTCTAGCCTATTCATGCAAGAGGTCCAGCATCTACCTGCGGGCGAGTTTTCGACCCGAAAACTCAGCTAAAATACGTCAAGCAGCACGACTCTTCAATGCCCCGCGCGGGCTGTATTCCATGACCGACGTTCCCGTCTCTCGCATTCGCAACTTCTGCATCATCGCCCACATCGACCACGGTAAATCCACCCTGGCCGATCGCCTGTTGCAAGACACCGGAACCGTCGACGCCCGCCAGATGAAAGCGCAGTACCTCGATAACATGGACCTCGAGCGCGAGCGCGGCATCACGATTAAGCTGCAAGCGGCGCGGATGACTTACACCGCCAAAGACGGCGAGAAATACGTCCTCAACCTGATCGACACGCCGGGGCACGTGGACTTTTCGTACGAAGTGTCGCGATCGCTCGCCGCCTGCGAAGGGGCGCTGCTGGTGGTCGATGCCGCTCAGGGCGTCGAGGCGCAGACCCTGGCGAACGTCTATCTGGCGCTAGAGAACGACCTGGAAATCATCCCAGTTCTCAATAAAATTGACTTGCCTGGAGCTGAGCCCGATCGCGTCGCCTCCGAAATCGAAGAAGTGATCGGCCTCGACTGCTCCGACGCGATTCAGGCTTCGGCCAAAGCGGGTCTCGGCATCGAAGATATCCTCGAAGCCCTCGTCACCCGCGTCCCGCCGCCGGAAGACACCACCGATAAGCCGATGCGGGCGCTGATTTTCGATAGCTACTACGACCCCTATCGCGGCGCGATCGCCTACTTCCGCGTGATGGACGGCTCGCTGAAGACCAAAGACCGCGTGCGCTTCATGGCCTCGGGTCGCGACTTCGACCTAGACGAAATCGGCGTGCTGTCCCCCGGTCAGGTTCCCGTGGACGAACTTCACGCCGGAGAAGTGGGCTACCTGGCGGCGGCGATCAAATCCGTAGAGGACGCCCGTGTCGGCGACACGGTTGCCAATGCTAAATCCCTGCCTGAAGACGGCCCGCTGCCGGGATATTCGGAGGCGACGCCGATGGTATTCTGCGGCCTCTTCCCCACCGACGCCGACCAGTTCGAGGATCTGCGCGACGCCCTCGATAAGCTGCGCCTCAACGACGCGGCGCTGAAATACGAGCCGGAAACTTCGAGCGCGATGGGCTTCGGGTTCCGCTGCGGCTTCCTGGGGCTGTTGCACATGGAGATCGTTCAGGAGCGCTTGGAGCGCGAGTACGACCTCGATCTAATTACGACCTCACCGTCGGTGGTCTATGAAGTGACGATGAACGATGGCGAAGTGATTACCATCGACAATCCCAGCACGCTGCCCGAGCCGACCAACCGCGAGTCGATCGCCGAACCCTACGTGCGCGTCGAGACGATTACGCCCGAGGAGTTCGTCGGCACGCTGATGGAGCTATGCCAAACGCGGCGCGGCGATTTTATCGATATGAAGTACCTGACGCCGACCCGGACGACGCTGATTTACGAGCTGCCGCTGGCGGAAGTGGTGACGGACTTTTTCGATCAGGTGAAGTCGCGATCGCGCGGTTACGCCAGCATGGAGTACCAGCCAATCGGCTACCGACCGAATATGCTGGTGCGCCTGGACGTGAAGGTGAACGGCGACCCGGTCGATGCCCTCGCGGCGATCGTCCACCGCGACAAAGCCTACGAGGTCGGTCGCGCGCTGGTCAGCAAGCTGAAAGAGCTAATCCCGCGTCACCAGTTTAAAGTGCCGGTGCAGGCTGCGATCGGCAGTCGCATCATCGCCAGCGAACACATCCCGGCGCTGCGAAAAGACGTCCTTGCGAAATGCTACGGCGGCGACATTTCCCGGAAGAAGAAACTGCTCAAGAAACAGGCGAAGGGCAAGAAGCGCATGAAAGCGATCGGTACAGTAGATGTGCCGCAGGATGCCTTCATGGCCATGCTGAAGCTCGATCGCTAAGAGCAACCCTCCACGGGCTTGACTGCAGGCATAGACGGGTTTCCGTTGCGCTTGCGCTGAGATAGACGCCCTCTGTGGGCATCCTCTAACGATCGGAACCTGTCGCAGCTCGCTTGCGCTCGAATATGCCGAAAAACTGCTAAGTCCGGGCGTCGATCGTGGTATCTTGCGCGTACTGGTTAGAACATCCGAGCGTGAGCAAGTTAAAAAGACGAGTCCGATCCGCATTAAGCGATCGAGGTTTTCTACGGCTAATCGAGTTTGTAGAGATTCTCGTTGCGAAAATACTGACGTTGCTGATGATCGTCGTTATTTTTGCTCTCGTTTGGGACGTGTTTTACACTGTTTTCTGGACGGTATATAACGAAATCACCGAGTTTGGAAATCAAGGTTATCTTCAGACGACTCTCTTCGATATTTTCGGCCTGTTCCTAACCGTTCTAATCGCGCTAGAGATTGTCGAAAATATTACCGGCTACCTGAAGAAGCACGAATTTCAGCTAGAGCTCGTCCTCGTCACGTCGCTAGTTGCCGTAGCCCGAAAGATTATTATCTTCGACCTCAAATCGCCGAATGCCAGTGACGATCTTATCGGACTATCTGTCGCCATTTTCTCGCTAACGCTCAGCTACGTGCTGGTACGGTTACTCTCTAAATCGCAAAAAGACAGTGATAATAAGCACTAGTGTAGTGCCAGTCCCGAGCTTTGGAATTAACTGCCTTCTTGAGGTTGCCTCGATCGTCACTCCGCACCAGTACGGCATTGCACCGCTGACCGAGAGATCGATCCTTCCCTCATCTCGGCATCGGTTGCCCTATCAGCCACTGGCACACTAATTCAAGCAGGCGGCATGGTGGTATTATTCGCCTGCCGAGTAGACTGCCAGGATTTGCATAAGTTTAAAGATCGACTGCGGATAGTTCTGAGCGATCGGGGCTTTCTTCGATTAATCGAGTCTGTAGAAGTTATCGTTGCGAAAGTATTAACGCTTCTGATAATCGTCGTCGTGTTTGCATTAACTTGGGACGTGGTGCGCTCGATCTCCTCAACGCTCTTTGGCGAAGTCACACTTTGGTTTGTCCCGGCTGAAATGTCCGACTCCGGCCAGGGCGGCCTGCAAACTCGGCTGTTTGAAGCCTTCGGCCTCGTTCTGACCGTCCTGCTGGCCTTAGAGATCGCCGAGAATATTACCGGCTATCTGAGGAAACACGAGTTTCAGCTAGAGCTCGTTTTGGTGACTTCACTCGTTGCCATTTCCCGAAAGATCATTATTTTCAACATAAAAGAACCGAACGCCAGCAACGACCTGATCGGTCTATCTGTGGCAATCCTTTCGCTCGCGCTCAGCTACGGCCTAGTGAAAATTTTGGGCGACAAACGCCGTTAGCTTTTCCCATTCTTACGGCTTGGCGTCGCGCATGCCGCCGGAAGCCCGCTCGTCGCCGGAGCTGAGTTCTGACAGCGCGACCGAACCGCGATCGGAGCCGAACTCGACAGGCCGCTGCCGCGCCGGGAAGCCACTGAGCAGCGTAACGATGGCGGTAATGCTGGCGATCGCCCAAAGCAACGCAGCAACCGGAACTTTCGCTTCCGGTGTGGACGGCGACTTGTACCGACAGCCGCAGCGAGCGCACTCCCATTCATGAAAGCTTTTGCGGACGATCTCGGGTTGCTGGCAGCAGGCATTTTCGAGAGGGGTGTGGGCAGTCATTTCATTCACCTCATCAAGTTTGAAGCGTGCGGGCTAGGGCGACAGGAGCGGCGCTGGCCTCTTTCCGCAATCTCACTGAGATAATAGCCTCGGCCTCTCGGGGTACTCGTATATACACTGTGCCACCCTGTCAATTGCCCCTGAGGCCGATCGCGATCGGCCCGTGCCAGATCCCCCTCGCGATGGCCGAAAAATCCAGCTTTACAGCCGTTCGTTCGAGAGGCCCGACCTTTCTCAAAAAGTTGCACTCCTCTGCCACTGTCGGGAACGTCATACATTACGGCTGTACTCACACATCGCCGAACACTCGCACGCCTCAGCACGATTGATAGCGTTCCGGTGGAATGGGTCTTCCTGTCAGGGGCCGCCAACGACATTCGAGGATCGCGAGCACTGCCATTGAACTTGCAAACTTGCTATCGATAGCGGATTCATGTCGTCACGGTGTTGGCTTTCTACTCAAGGCTTCCTTCTTTATCTAGACGCAGACCCTGGAGACGGCTTCCCTGCGAGCGTCCCTTACCCTCACTCGCAACTTGGGTTACGGCAGGTGCGGGATTGTCGGGAGAAACGGTAACCTAGAGTCCTACTATCCCGTCTACGAGTCGATTTAACCGTCCATGTCACCGACCGAATCGCAGGCGATCGACGCCGCAGAAGTCGAGCAAGCTCCGATCGAGCTGCCGCGCACCAGCCAATCCGAAACCCTCAAGAAGATTCGCCACACGGCATCGCACGTGCTGGCAATGGCCGTGCAGAAGCTCTTCCCGACAGCGCAGGTGACGATCGGCCCGTGGACGGAGACGGGATTTTATTACGATTTTGACGTTAAAGAGCCCTTCACCGACAAGGATCTCAAGGCGATCAAGAAAGAGATGATCAAAATCGTCAAGAAGAAAATTCCCGTCGTACGCGAAGAGGTGAGCCGCGCCGAGGCGAAGCAGCGCATCGAAGCACTGGGCGAGCCCTACAAACTCGAGATCCTCGACGGTATTCAAGAGCCGATCTCGCTCTACCACTTCAAAAAAGACCCCGAACAACCCGAAAGCCTCTGGTGGGATCTCTGCGCTGGCCCCCACGTGGAAACCACCGGCGACATTCACCCGAAAGCCTTCGACCTGGAAACCGTGGCGGGTGCGTACTGGCGCGGCGATGCGAATAACGCCCAGCTCCAGCGCATTTACGGCACGGCGTGGGAAACACCGGAGCAGCTGAAAGAATACAAGCGCCGCAAGGAAGAAGCCCTGAAGCGCGACCACCGCAAGCTGGGTAAGGAGCTGGGTCTGTTCCTGTTTGCAGACGTGGTCGGCCCCGGTCTGCCGCTGTGGACGCCGAAGGGCACGCTGCTGCGCACCACCCTGGAAGATTTCCTCAAGGAAGAGCAGAAGAAGCGCGGCTATCAGGGGGTCGTGACGCCGCACATCGGTCGCGTGGATCTCTTCAAGGCGTCGGGGCACTGGCAGCAGTACAAGGAAGACATGTTCCCGATGATGGCGGAGGACGAGGCGGCAGCGGCGATCGAGCAGGGCTTCGTGCTTAAGCCGATGAACTGCCCGTTCCACATCCAGATCTATAAAAACGAGCTGCGATCGTACCGCGACCTGCCGATGCGTCTGGCGGAGTTCGGCACGGTGTACCGCTACGAGCAGTCCGGCGAGCTGGGCGGCTTGACTCGCGTGCGCGGCTTCACGGTGGACGACTCGCACCTGTTCGTCACGCCCGACCAGCTCGATGAGGAGTTCCTCAGCGTGGTGGATCTGATCCTGTCGGTGTTCCGCAGCCTGCAACTGAAGAAATTCAAGGCGCGCCTGAGTTTCCGCGACCCCAGCTCGGACAAGTACATCGGCTCGGACGACGTGTGGGAAAAAGCCCAGGGCGCGATTCGCAAAGCGGTGCAAACCCTGGAGATGGACTACTTCGAGGAAGAGGGCGAGGCGGCATTCTACGGCCCCAAGCTGGACTTTATCTTTGAGGACGTGCTGGGTCGCGAATGGCAGCTCGGTACGGTGCAGGTGGACTACAACCTGCCGGAGCGCTTCGAGCTGGAGTACGTGGCGGAAGACGGTTCGCGTCAGCGTCCGGTGATGATCCACCGCGCGCCGTTCGGTTCGGTGGAGCGTCTGGTGGGCATCTTGATCGAGGAGTACGGCGGCGATTTCCCGCTGTGGCTGGCTCCGGAGCAGGTGCGTTTGCTGGCGGTGAGCGATGAGTTCTTGCCGTTTGCGCGTCAGGCGGTGACGAAGATGCAGATGCTGGGCATTCGCGCGACGGTGGACGAGGGCGGCGATCGCCTGGGTAAGTCGATTCGCAATGCGGAGAAGGCGAAGATCCCGGTGATGGGCGTCATCGGTGCGAAGGAGGTCGAGGCGAATGCGATCTCGGTTCGGACGCGGGCGTCTGGTGAGCTGGGCTCGACGCCGGTGGATGAAGTGATTGCGAAGCTAACCGAGGCGATCGACGCCCACGGCACGTTTTAGCCAAGCGTCCACGAAGCGCAATAACCCTGCGAAAACGCTGTCATCGCTGCCCTCGGGCTGGATGACCGCGTTTCGTTATTTTTTGATGCCGCAAATATTTGCAATATCCTTGCGTCACTTTACGAAATGCTCGCGCACGATCGGGAAGTAGAAATATAGAAATGTGAATCGCTGCGCAACAGGTACTGATACACGATGGGTGCTTTCTTCGTTACAACGGGTCTCGACTCGGGAGCCGGGTCGCTGCGGCAGGCGATCGCGGATGCCAACGCCAACCCCGGAGCGGACGAGATTCTCTTTGATGGCGTCGTGGCCGTCAGCCTCACCTCCGGCGAGCTGAGCATCACCGACGAGCTGACGATTACGGGCGAGTCGGTCAACGTGGCGATCGAGCGCGATGCAGCGGCCTCCGACTTTCGCATCTTCAACATCACGGGAAACGCAGCAACGACATTCGATCGTCTGACGATTTCCCAGGGCAAGACAGCAGATAACGGCGGCGGAATTAATACGAATGGCGCGCTAATACTGACCAATACGACCGTCTCGGGAAATACGAGTAGCGATCGAGGCGGCGGGATTTACTCGAATAATACGATCGAGCTGACGGACAGCACGGTGTCCGGCAACAGCAGTGCCGATAATGGTGGCGGGGTTTATACCCGGAACGCTGCCGTAACGCTAACTCGCAGCACGATCGCGAGCAACACTAGCAATCGATATGGCGGTGGTATCCACACTCGATCGACGATCGACCTAACGGACAGTACGGTGTCGGGGAACTCCAGCCGTCGTAACGGTGGCGGACTCTACAGCCGCAGCGGCAATATCACCCTGACCGACAGCACGGTCTCGAAAAACACTAGCAACCGCCACGGTGGTGGAGTTTGGGCACGGAACAGAACAATTACGCTGACGAACAGTCAGGTGACGGGCAACTCCGCCAGAGTGTCGGCAGGGGGAATCTACAGCCAGACCGTCCACATTACGAATAGCCTCGTCTCGGGTAATACGAGCGGCGACCTTGGTGGTGGGGTCTACTTCACGGGCACGGGCACGATCGAAAACAGCACGATTTCTGGTAACTCCAGTACGAACAAAGGCGGCGGCATCTATTTCCGCAACAACCTGACGATCGAGAACAGTACGATCGCGGGGAATACGAGCGATCGAGGCGGCGGGCTCTATTCGCGCGGTGGTGGTACGGTCGCGATCGAGAACAGCACGATTTCCGGCAACACGGCCGACCATCGCGGCGGCGGCATCTTCCTGCGCGGCAACGGTGGTGGCACGACTAGTATTCTCAACAGCACGATCGTGCAGAACGTTGCGACCGGCAACCAAGGCGGTGGGATTTTTCGCAACGGAGGCGCGCTTAACCTCCAGGGCAACATCATTGCCGGGAATACCGATACCGACGGGGACGCGCCGAATATCTCGGGAACCGTCGCCAATAGCTACGGCGAAAACATCCTCGGCGACATCACGGGACTGACGGTCACCAGTGGTTTTCTCAGCTCCGATGTCACCGGAGTTGACTTTGATACGCTGCGAGAGATTAACGTTTTTGGTGAATCCGGCAGCATTGCCGACGGCGGCACGCTCGCGTTCAGCACCGTTCAGGGAAGGGATCTTACCGCAACCCTGACGGTTGAGAATCAAGGGCCTCTGGCGCTATCACTCGCGAACCCGATTTCGCTGAGTGGCGATCCCGAGTTTTCCCTAAGTAGCAATACCTTTGCGGCACTCGTACTCTCCGGCGGAGGCCGCACCACATTCGAGATCGCGATCGATGCCAGCAGTGCCGGAACCTTCACGGGGTCACTTGCCTTTGTCACCAACGATCTCGATGAAAACCCCTACAACATCGAGATTTCCGCGATCGTCGCCGAGCTGCCCGACCCCGACCCCGACCCCGAGCCCGACCCGATCGAGACGGCCGAACCCAGCCCTGCTTCGAGTTCGGCCAACCTTCCAAACTTCACCTCACTACTCGAAGCTGCGCTACGCGGCCCCACCGAAACAAGCGCCGCAGAGAGCAGCGCGGTCGCCACTACTTCTGAGCCCTACCACTGCACTGGCATGCTCTCTGATACGGGCGAGGAGGGAGAGGTTATCTCCGGCACGGCAGGGCACGATTTATTAATGGCCGGACAGCACGCCGATTCAGTGCGCGGTGACTTCGGCAACGACACGATCGCGGGATACTTCGGCAATGACTTGTTAGAAGGCAACGAGGGCCACGATCTGATTTTCGGCAATGCCGGAGAAGACTGTATCTACGGCGGCACGGGTAACGATGTCATCCATGGGGGTCGCGACAATGATGGCATCTTCGGCGGTGCGGGCAATGACATCGCGCTGGGCGATCGCGACAACGACTACCTGCATGGCGGTGCGGGCGACGACACCCTAGCGGGCAACGCGGGAGCCGACACGCTGACGGGCGGCGATGGCAATGACTGGCTGCTGGGCGGAAAGGACGACGACACGCTGAATGGCGGCGCGGGCGACGACTTCCTCTGGGGCGACCTGGGAAGCGACAGCCTAACCGGTGGCGCGGGGAATGATGTATTCGTCCTGGGGTTGGAAGCGGGCGAGGACACGATCGTGGACTTTACGGTGGACGATCGCATCGGGCTGAGCGGAAATCTAACGTTTGCGGATTTGACCCTGGCTCAGACGGGAAGCGACGTCACGATTTCGGCGGGCGGTGAGATTTTAGCAACGGTACAGGGTGTCAATGCGATCGCGATGGGAGCCGATCTGTTTGTGGCGGTGTAACGTGCACTCGAGCGAACCAGCCGCCAAACGCCCCAACCGATCGACGCCTCAGCCGTCCTCCGGCTCGATACCCGCTGCCCGTAACTGCGCCAAAAATCGCTCCGCCCGCTCTCGCTCCAGCTCGGCGCGCTCGTTCCCCCAGAGCAACAGCCGATCGCCCTCCTCCCACCAGCGCAACCAGTGCCCCTCGCGGTTCTCGCGCCGCCCGAACCAACCGCCCAAAAATAAGCCCAACTCCGGCAACCAGTAGCGCCCCGCCGAGTTCGGCTCCACGAGCTGATACCGACCGTTTTCATCGAGGCGATACAGCTCGAGGCTGCCCGAGTTCGGCTCGAAAATGCCGTAGTTCGGCACGCGCACGATCCGCTCGTAAAAGAAGAACTTGCCGGGGGGATAGGTCGCCTTACTAGAATATTTGCTGCCCTCGGTATCCGAAAGGAACTCGAGAACGATCGTCGGAACGTTGCCCTGGAGGTTGGGGGTGTAGCTGCGGGCGATTTCGCTGCGGGGGACGGAGATCGCGTCGATGTAGACCCAGTCGGGCGCTTTAACGACAAAGCGGCCATCGGTGGTAGCACAGATGCCGTAGTTCGTTGCCGTCAAGGCGGTCTCGGGCAGGCGTCGGGCTGTCTGCAAGCTGTCAGTTAGGGCGGCGGCGATCGCGGGCTGGTTAATATTGTCCACGGGGTCGCCGGGGAGGGGGAAGTCGTCGGGGAGCTTGTCCCAGGTGACTGAGATCGGTTTGGTGGCGAGCATGGAAGCGATCGAGGTTTGGCGGACTATAAATATTGTAGGGGGCGGTTTCGAGCGACTCGACCGTTCAGTTGTGGAGGCGAATGCGATTTCGAGTCGCGCGTCGAGCGAACTGGGTTCGACGCCGGTGGACGAGGCGATCGCCAAACTAACTGAGGCGATCGACTCCCACGGCACGTTTTAGAGTACTCCACGGAAATAAACACCCAACGGCCAGGATTCGAGCACTGAGCTTGTCGAAGTGCGTCACACCCAGGCTTCGACAAGCTCAGCCTTCGTTGGTGACTTCTGGACAAATATATTTGTGGAGTACTCTTAGAGTCCGTTAGAACTTGCGAGGAATGTCCCTAACGAGCCGCAAATACGACTGAAAATGGAGTGCTCGATGAGACTGTTCTCTCGGGGGGTCCGTTTTTTATTTGCCGGATTTTATCTACCCGATGCGAGTATAAATAAAATATTAAAAGCTTCGATATCGTGCTGAGGCCGAGTCTCGCTCTGGGGCCTCAGACGAGATATAAGGCTTAAAATCCGTCGAATCATGTGGTGTGCAATGTGCGAGTCGAGCGACTCGATCGATCGCGGTGCTGTCCTAAATATCCGGGCTCTACTCCCCAAAGTTCTCGCTTCTGGTTTCCGCCATGCGCCGTTTTATGCCGCAACGCTCTTCCCCGCTCGACCTGTCCCGATCGCTCGCTTCAGCCGATCCCGCATTTGCTCGAAGACGGTTTTTGCTGCTCGCCGGATTGTTTGGGGTTTCGGCGCTCACTGCAACGAGCTGTCGGCGGCTTCCATTTGCTGAGCCTAGCGATCCGGGCGTGCGCGTCGGCTACCTACCGATTACGGACTCTGCGCCGCTGCTCGCTGCGATCGATAAAGGATTTTTCCGCGAGGAAGGGCTCGAGGTCGCTGCGCCGCAGCAATACAAATCTTGGGATGCGATCGCGCAGGCGTTTATGACGCGCGAAGTTAACGTAATTCACGTCCTCATGCCAACGGCCATGTGGATGCGCTACGGGGCGAATTTTCCGGGGAAGATTATCGCCTGGAACCATACGAACGGATCGGCGCTGACGGTGTCGCCCGAGATCGATCGCCTCGAAGACCTGAGCGGACAAACGATCGCGGTTCCCTCCTGGCTGTCGATTCACAATATCGTCGTGCAAATGATGCTCGATCGAGCGGGGTTGGAGCCGGTTCTCCACGCTGGCAGTGCGGCGATCGGCGATCGGCAAGTAGGGCTGAAGGTTATGCCGCCGCCGGATATGCTCGCTGCGCTGCGCGATCGCACGATCGCCGGGTATATCGTTGCCGAACCGTTTAATGCAGCGGCGGAGAGCCAGCGAGTCGGAAAGTTGCTGCGTCTGACCGGAGATGTCTGGCAGGATCATGCCTGCTGTGTGGTTTTCGTGCACCAGGACGACATCGATCGGCGTCCGGACTGGACGCAGGCGGTGGCTAACGCGATCGTGCGATCGCAGCAGTGGTCGAATCACAATCGCCGCGAGTTGGCATATCTACTCTCGAAAGACGGCAGCCAGTACACGCCCTTTTCTGTAGACGTGCTCGGTCGCGTTCTGACAACCTATGACACGGACTTTTATCACCAGCGCGGTGTGCTGCACCATCCCGAATGGCGAGCTTCGCGCATCGACTTTCAGCCCTACCCGTTTACCTCCTACACCCATCAGCTCGCCCGCGAACTCCAAAGAACCTTAGTGGGATCGTTCGGTCAGGCAGACAGTAGCGACTCGCTGGATTTTCTCCGCCAGATCTCGCCCGCGCACGTAGCGACGGATCTCGTCGATGACTCGTTCGTTCGACAAGCGCTGCGGCTTGTTGGTGGCCCGCAAGCATTTGGCCTTTCGGCCGACCTAGACCGCTCGGAGCTGGTCGAAATCTGACGTGCTTTTGCGAGCTTGTTTTGACCGTCTACCTCTGACCTTCTACAACTAATTTTGCTCACTCTCGCCATTCTCGGCCGATCGATCTCTCCCAGCCCAGCTTTTTCAAGCTTTTCATCATGCCACGCCCTACGAAAGTTTCCTCTTGGTCGCTTGCCAACTTGTTTCGCTACGGTTTGGTGCTCTGGGTTTTAGCAAATGCGATCGTCATCGGTACGGTCTTTATTCACCTCACGGCCGGGGCAGAGTTGCAAACTGCTTGGCAGCGTCAGGAGGAAAGAGCCGAAGCATTGGCGAACCAAACGGCGAGTTATCTCAACGAATTACAGCTAAAAATGTCGTACCTATCGCGTGTGCGCGGTTTGGTTGGGCTCGATCCGCAAACCCAACGGAACTTGCTCGAGGGTCTGGCACGATCGAACGACGCCTACGACATGGTGGGAATTGTTGACGATCGCGGCAAGGTTCTCGTCGAGGTCTCGCCATACCACCAAGACGAAGCGGCGGCACTCAAAGCCCGAGAGTTTCAGCAACTGCCGATCGCCGAGATTCTCGAACGCCAGGAGCGTTACGTCAGTCCCGTCCAGCGGGACGAGCAGCAAGATTTGCAGGTTATTAACTTGGCTATGCCGATCGTCGATGACGACAGCCAAAGCTCAGCGGTGCTGGTCGCACGGATCGACCTCAAGTTTTTACCGTTCCTGGTGTCGCAGGTTCCGGCTAACGAGCGGGGCTATATCTACATCGTCGATCGCGATCGGCGTATCCTTGCCGAGACTTATGTTGAGTCGGCGCTTGAAACCGATCCGCAAGACGAGCTTTCCGCTCGTGGGGTAGAGGTCTCTAACGCCGCCAATCTGCCGCAGATGACGCCGAAAGCTTTTAGCCAACTGGAGGCGCGGATGGGAAATCTCAAGCGCTACACCGGCCGACGCGGCGAAGAGGTGCTCGGTGCAAGCTCGCTCGTGTATAGCGTCAACTGGTACGTCGTCATCGAGCGGCCGACCGATGACGTGTATGCCGGGATTCGCGAGCTGACCCGCAAGATGTTTGGCGTGCTGGCACTCGTCGCGATCGTCTCGGTCGCTTGTGGCCTCGCCTTAGCTCACTATATCGTCCCGCAGCTGCAGCTTTTGACCCATGCTGCTAAAGCCATCAGCCGAGGGCAGTTTGAAACTGTTCCGTTTACCAGTCGCCATTCTCGCAACAACGAACTGGGCGTCTTGGCGGGTGCTTTTAACTACATGAGCGCGAGTCTGCAGTCGGCATTCCAACGCCTTGAAGACCGCAATGCGGAACTCAAAAAAACTCTCGCCGAGCTGAAAACCACACAACTTCAGCTCGTCCAAACGGAGAAAATGTCGAGTCTGGGGCAACTCGTCGCAGGGGTCGCCCACGAAATCAATAACCCCATCAACTTTATCTACGGCAACTTGGTGCACGCGCAGGAATACTCCACCGATCTCCTGACGCTAAACGCTATGTACCATCAGGCGTATCCTAATCCGACGCCGGAGATTCAAGACTTTGCGGAGGAGAAAGATATCGAATACCTCGTTCGGGATTTCCCGTCGCTCTTGCGATCGATGCTCGATGGAGCCAAGCGCGTCCGTAATATCGTCGGGTCGCTGCCAGCAATTCTCAATTTGGCGCGGAGTGGGAGAGAGTAGGAAAGGTAGAGAAGGAG
>CALCCD010000026.1 GCA_937899645.1 uncultured cyanobacterium
CAAAGGCGGGCGCTTCGCCGAGAAGAAAAGCTTCACGGTGACGGATATCTACGATCCTGGCTTTACGGCTTGCTACACCGAGGTACTCGAGAAGTATCAGTGCCGCTCCTACTCAATCGTGCCGATCTTTGAGGGGCCGCGCCTCTGGGGCATGTTGGCGGCCTACCAAAACGATGCGCCGCGCGAGTGGGAAGGCGTGGAAGTGCGGCTGCTGGAGCGCATCGCCGACCAGCTCGGTATCGCGCTCCAGCAGGCGGGCAATATCGAGCGGCTTCGCAAGCAGTCGATGCAGCTCTCGAAAGCCGCCGATCGCGATCGCGCCGTGACGCAAACGATCGATCGCATTCGTCGCACTCTGGACGTGGACACGATTTTCGACACCACCACCAGCGAGGTGCGCACTTTGCTGGAGTGCGATCGCGTCGGAGTCTACCGCTTCAACCCCGACTGGAGCGGCGGCTTCGTGGCTGAATCGGTGGGCTCGACCTGGATACCGCTGGTGACGCGCCAGGAGCAGCTTCCGGCTCTGAAGCGCAACGTCAGCAACTGCGACTCGCTCAAGCCGCTGATCGAGGCTTCCACCTTCACCGAAGTCCAGTACGACGACACCTACCTGAAGGAAACCCAGGGCGGGCGCTTCGCTGAGAACCAAACCTTCTCGGTGACGGACATCTACGCGGCGGGCTTTACGCCTTGCTACATGGAAATCCTGGAACAGTACCAGTGCCGCGCGTATGCGATCGTGCCGATCTTCCAGGGCGAGCGCCTCTGGGGCCTTCTGGCCGCCTACCAAAACGACGCACCGCGCGAATGGGAAGAGGCTGAGGTGCAGCTCCTAGCGCAAATCGGTAACCAGCTCGGCGTGGCGCTCCAGCAGAGCCAGTTCCTCAACAAAGTCCAAGAGCAAGCCAAAGAGCTAGAGGCCGCCTCGCAGCGCGACAAAGCCGCGAAGGAAGACCTACAGCGCAAAGCTTTGGATTTGCTGATGGCCGTGCGTCCGGCCCTCGACGGCGACCTGACCGTGCGGGCTCCGGTGACTGAAGACGAAATGGGAACCCTGGCCGACTCCTACAACAACACCCTGCAAAGCCTGCGGCGCATCATCGTCCAAGTGCAGGGTGCAGTGGCCGAGGTGGTCAACACCTCCGAGACTAGCGACGAGTCGCTGATCGAGCTGTCGTCTCAGGCGCAGAAGCAGGTTGAAGAAATCTCCAACGCTGTCGGCCAGATTCAGGCGATGGTCAACTTCACCGAGGAGACGGCGAAAAACGCCCTCGAGGTGGAAACGGCGATCGAGACTGCCAATCAAACGCTGCAATCGGGCGACGACGCCATGAACCGCACCGTGGAAGGCATCACCGACATCCGCAAAACGGTGACCGAAGCGGCCAAGAGCATCAAACGCTTGACCCAGTCGTCGCAGGATATCGCCAAGGTGGTCAGCCTGATTAACAACTTCGCGACGCAGACAAACCTGCTGGCACTGAATGCGGCGATCGAGGCGACGCGCGCGGGCGAGTACGGTCGCGGCTTTGCGGTGGTTGCTGACGAAGTGCGATCGCTGGCACGCCAGTCCGGAGACGCCACCACCGAGATCGAAAAGCTGGTGCAAGACATCCAGGAAGAGACCAAAGAGGTCACCCTGGCGATGCAAATGGCCTCCGAGCAGGTGACGCGCGGAACCTCGCTAGTGGGAGAGACGCGCGAAACGCTCAACGACATCGTGGCGGCAACGGTGCAAATCGGTACCCTCGTCGAGGGCATCGCCACCGCTACACGCGAGCAAACCCAGCAAGCGCAGTCGGTGACGCAGGTGATGCAGGAGGTGGCCTCGATCGCCGATCGCACTTCGGAGAACTCGATCGAGATCTCCCAATCGTTCAAAGACGCACTTTCCACCGTCCAGGAGCTGAAGGCCAGCGCCGGTCAGTTCAAGGTGGACTAATCCCTGCGGCGATGGCGGATCCTCCTTGCGATTTGGTGTTTGGCCCTGGCGCGAGACTCACCTCCGGATCTGCCGCCGCCTGCACTCCCGTCCGCCCACCCTGTTTCCGTCGCCCTTCCGCTGCACCCGCGCTATGGACTCGACCATCCGAGATCAAGGTTACGTTTACTTCCTGAGCGAAGCGCCCGAGCTTTTGCAAACGGTAGAAGACGGCTTGCTGCACATCCACGACGCCCCCCGCGTCCAGAACGTCCACGCGCTGATGCGCGCCACCCACACCCTCAAGGGCGCGGCGGCCAACGTCGGCCTCAAGACGATCGAGACGATCGCCCACTCCCTAGAGGACGCCTTTAAGGCGCTTTACAACGAAGAAGTCGAAATCGACCTCGAAATCGAGCAATTCTTGCTGGAAGGATACGAGTGTCTGCGCGTACCGCTGGGAGCCGAGCTGACTGGCACGACCTGCGACGAAGACGCGGCGCTCGATCGCGCGGCGACACTATTCGAGAAGCTGCGCGACAAGCTCGGCGACGACTTCGGCCAGCAGGAATATATCCCCAGCTCTGCCGAGCTGGGTTTCGATATCACCCAGTCGATTTTCGAGATGGGCGTCCAGGAGCGCATCGATGAGCTGGCGGCGGCGGTGGCATCGGGCGATGGCGACCAGGTGACGCAGGTGCTGGCGGCAAGCTGCGAGGTGTTCGTGGGGCTGGGCGAGTCGCTGGGGCTGATGGGCTGGAGCGAGCTGGCTAAAACGGCGACAAAGGCCCTGAAGACCCACCCAGACCGCGCTTTAGAGATCGGCCAGGTCGCCCTAGAAGACTTCAAAACATCCCATCGCGGCGTGCTGGGCGGCGATCGCGAGTCTGGCGGTGCGGCCTCCGAGCGCCTGCTGGCCCTGGCCGACGCCGATCGTGTCTCGCCGCCCCTGGACGAAATCCTCGGAATTCCCCCCGCGCCGCCGCTGCCCGTCGCCGCCGAACTGGAGCCGGAGAGCGTCGCCAACGCGCCGATCTCAACGCCAACCGCCGCACCGCTCGAATCTCCGCTCGCAGCGCCGGTCAGCCCGCTCCTCGATTCCATCGAAGAGTTTGACGAAACCGACGACGATCTCGCCGAACTCGAGGCCCTGGCCGGTATTCCCCTAGACGGTCTCGACGATATCGAAGAGGTGTCCGCGCCGCCGTTGCCGAGCCAATTCGTACGCGACCTGGAGCGCTTCGAGGCATTTCTCGACGATCCGCGCCACGGCAAGCCCGTACGCGGCAAAATTCGCGAGTTTTTCCTCCAGCTCGTCCGCGCGATCGCCCACTGGCACTCGCACGAGACCGAAACTCCGATCGCCGACTTCAGTCTGGAGCTGCTCGTTCTACCGCCTAACATCGCCCAGCTACGGAACAAAAAGCGAGCCATCCAAGCGGTTAAAGCGCTGCGCGATCTGGGCGATCGCTTTTTGGACGCGACCGCCAGCGAAGGTGACGGCCAGAGCTACCGGCTTTATCGCAAGTGGACGTTTCTCTCGGCGATGGTGGCGATCGCCAAGTGCCAGTGCGCCCCGCTGACGCGCTACCCGAAGTCTTTTAAAGACGTTCCGTTCGTCATCGCGGTGCGCCAGCTCGCCAAAAACGTCGGCGATCACTACCAGGCGCTGCCCCCGATCCCCAACCGTCAGCGCCAGTGGCTGGAAACTCCAGCGGTCGAGCAACTGTTTCAGCCGACGATCGCAACGCCACTGCTGCCCACGGCCCTCGATGATGCCAACCTGCTCGAAGAGGTTTGGGGCGAAATCGACGATGGCGAAGTCGATAGCGAAATCGAGTCCGGCGACGAAACGGGCGAGGCGAAGGCCGCTCATGGCACAACGACTGGAATTGAGGCCGAGACGGTCGCTTCCGCCAAAGCTGGCGAACCCACCGAGTCCCCTGTCTCCCAGCAGCCCCTGCCTCCGGCAGAAGCGGCAGAATCAGCTGCCCCGGCGATCGAAGGCGTTTCTGCTTTTTCGGTTGCGGCGATGCCACCTCTCGACACACCCGCCGCACAAACGAACGGTTCGCCGGATAGCCTGCCAGATAGCGCGCCGGACAGCCGACTGGACAGCTCGCCGGACAGCGCTCCGAGCAGCTCGCCCGATCGCGAGCCTGCCGCCACCGTTGCTCGCGTTGAGATTGCCACCGCCCCACCCGTGCGCGAGGTTGCGCCTGCCGCCGACCTACAGGTGAGCGTCACCCAAACCGTCGAAAGCAAACCCCTCGAGCCCCAGGTCGCCCAGGGCGAGTTTGCCGACGCGGCCAGCAAGCCCGCACCCGAAGCGATCGCGCGTAAGCTACCTGCCGAAGCGCGCCAACTCGTCAGTGTCGATCTAGCCGGAATCGAGCGCCTCAACCACCGCCTCGGGGAGCTGTTAATCGAACAAAACCGCCTCGCCCTGGACGAAGAGCGGCTGTTCGAGGCGTCCCAGGCAATGCAGCAACAGATCCAGCACCATCACAAAACCATGCTGCAAGCTCTCGAGTGGTCCGAGCAGATTATGGGCTTGATGGAGCGCGCCGGGGACGCCTACGAAGGCAAATCCGCCCCCGGTGCGAACGGCTCAGTGGCCTTGGCCAAGCTCGACAGCGTTGATTTCGATGGGTACGCCGACCTGCACTTGACCTTAAAGACGGCGCTGCAACAGGCGCTCGATCTGGAGATCGAGGCCGGCGAGGTCAACAGCCTGGTGCGCGGCTCCGGGCAGGCTATGGACAAACAAAAACAACTGCTTTCGGTCATGCAAGACGATCTCGTAGACGTGCGGATGCTGCCGCTCCAAGAAATCCTCGATCGCTTCGAGCGCGTGCTGCGGCAGCTCTCGCGCATCCAGGGAAAGAAGATCGACCTGCATATCGGCGGCGGCGAGCTGGCGATCGAGCAGGGGGTCGCGCAAAAGCTCTACGAGCCGCTCTTGCATCTGGTACGTAACGCCTTCGACCACGGCATCGAGGACGCCGACACGCGCCGCAACCTCGGCAAGCCGGAGGTGGGTACGATCGAGATTCGCGCCTACAACCAAGGCACGCAAACGACGATCGAGGTGCGCGACGACGGGCGCGGCCTGAACGTGGACAATATCCGTAAAAAAGCTGTCGAGAAGGGCTTCTTGACCCAAGAGCAAGCCGGTCGATTAATTTCCTCCGATCGCCTCGATATCCTCTTCGAGCCCGGATTTTCCACCGCGCCAAAGGTCAGCGAAATTTCCGGGCGCGGCGTCGGCCTCGACGTCGTCCGCACCCAAATCCAGAACCTCAAGGGCACGATTTCGGTCAAGTCCGAGCTGGGTGGCGGCACGGTCTTCGCGCTGCAAATTCCTCTCTCGCTGACGATCGCCAAGCTGCTGGTCGTCCAGGCGGGCGGCTCGGCCTACGCGCTGCTCCTGGATGCGATCGAAAAAATCGTTATGCCCCTCCCCGGCCAGACGCGCCTGTTCGAGAACAGCAAGGTGCTGCAAATCGGCGAAGGCGAAGAGACGAGCATGGTCTCGGTGCGCCAGCTCGCCGACCTGATGCACTACACCTCGTCGCTGGTCTCCGCCGCCGAGGAACCGACCAAAAGCGTGATGTCGATTTCGCGCGATGTGTCCGCGCCGATCCTGCTGCTGCGCCACAACAGCAAATACCTCGGCCTAGAGGTCGATCACATCATCGGCGAGCAGGAGCTAGTGATTCGTCCGCTGGGCTCGGCGATCGCTTCGCCCGACTACGTTTACGGTTGCAGCATCCTCAGCGACAGCAGCCTCTGCCTCGTCATCGACGGAGGCGAGATGATCGAACGGGCACTGACCCCGATGCGATCGGCTGCGCCCGCCGCCGCGATCGGCTTCAAATCTTTCGCAGTCGATGCGCCCGCCCGCGAGCTGGCCGCGCCGTCGGAGACCCTGGTCTTAGGCAGCGCTGCACCGCGCACCCTCGACGCGGCTCCCACTGAAGGCGTAGCCCCCCAAGGCGGCGACCTACTACTCGTGGTCGATGACTCGATCAACCTGCGGCACACGCTATCGCTAACACTGCAAAAGGCTGGCTATCAGGTGGTGCAGGCGCGCGACGGTCTCGAAGCCCTGGAGCAACTAGAGCGATCGCCGGAAATCCAGCTCATCCTCTGCGACGTGGAGATGCCGCGTATGAATGGCTTCGAGTTTCTGGGTACGTACCGCCAGAACAACGACCTGAGTCACGTTCCAGTAATTACACTCACGTCCCACAGCAGCCAGAAGTACCGCCAAATTGCCAGCAGCCTGGGCGCGTCGGCGTACCTGACCAAGCCCTACTCCGAGTCGGAGTTACTCTCAACGATCTCGGAGTTGGTATGAGCGGTCAAACGCCGACGCGGCTGCGGAACTGTATCCGCGCTGCGCCAGTGATATCCGGCATAGAGCCCGACATCGTGCCGGTGAAAACCTCGCGCAGGATCTCCGCGCCATCGACAATGCGCGGCGCGGGACGGCTGAAGTAACTATTCGCGTCGATCGCCCATAAATCCCCCGATCGCACGGCGCGCAGCCCGTGAAACTCCGGGCGCTCGAACAGATCGTGCATCAGCTCGATATTTTGCTCCAGGTTGTGGCCGCAAGCGATCGACAGGACGATATCCGGATCGCTGGCGACGATCTCATCCCAGGTGCAGCGCCCCGACGGCTGGCCCGGCTTCCCGAAGACGTCCACGCCGCCAGCAACCTCGACCATCTCCGGAACCCAGTGCCCCCCGAAAAACGGCGGATCGTTCCATTCCAGCATCAGCACGCGCGGTTTCTGCGTCGGCATCGAGTCCGCCAAGCGCTGCCAGCGATCGCGCAAGTTGGCGTTCCAGCTTGCCGCTGCCTCAGCGCGATCGAGCGCCGCTCCGACCCGTTCGATATCGGTCAGCACGCCCTCGAGGTCTTGCCCCGTCAGCGACAGAACCTTTGTCTCGGCCAGCGTGTCAGTCAAGGCATCGGGCAGCGCCATCAGCGTCTCGTCGACCGTGTTGGCATTTACCGCACAAACGTCGCACAGCCCCTGCGTCACAATCAGGCTCGGGCGCAGCTCCGCAAGCAGGTCGCCATTAACGCGATAGAGCGGCTGCTGGGCCTTGAAGGCTGCGGAGACGGCTGCGTCGATCTCCGCCGAACTGAGGCCGTGGGGAATAATGCTGCCGGTTATGCGCGGTCGATCGGCTACGGCGGCAACAGGAAAATCACACTCATGGCTGACGGCAACCAGGCGATCGAGGCGATCGGGCGGCAGCAGACCGCCGACGATTTCCGTCGCGCTGGGCAGCAGGGTCACGACTTTTGTTGGTTCGGCCATAGATTTCGCTAGGTTGCCTATACTGCCATCTGTTGCGTTCGTCGGGGCATTCGTCGGAGCGTCCGTCGTCAGCGAGTCCGCTATTCCAGCTCGAGGGCCGCCGGGCCGTCTTGCACCATCATCACCAGCATCGAACCGAGCTGCTTCCACATCAGGAAGCCCGTCAGCCCGACGATCGGAAATGCTGCACCGTAGGCCATCCAGCCGGGAAAGCCAAAGGTGGACAGGCTCGATCCCATGCAGACGATGGTCGAAAAGCAGGTGAGGAAGTAGCTGAGGCGAATCTGCGGCGTTTTGTAGTTTACGAACTCCGAGTCGTCGGTCTTCCAGACTTCGAGGCGATACTCGAGCATGTCTTTGAAGATGATGCCGAAAACGACCGCGAAGAACGTGCTGATCAGAACAGTTACGTAAACGGGCGCGAGAATCAAAGGTTCGGGGTTCATAGAGACTCGGGGGCGAAAATGACAGGCGAGTCGCAGGCGATCGCCTGTTACAAACATTAACAGTTTTGGCGTTGTTGGCGTTGCCCGGCAGCGATCGCGACAAGCGGCGACGGGCGATCGAAATCGCACGCCGCCGCAAGCGGTCGAGATGTGCTGTCGGGGCAGGCTTCGAGGATGCTGCTACGACGCCAGCGCCACTTCGAGCATTTGCTGGAGTTCGCCGCTCTGGTACAGCTCGATCGCGATGTCCGAACCACCAACGAACTCGCCATCGACATAAAGCTGCGGAATCGTCGGCCAGCTGGAATATTCTTTGATGCCCTGGCGAATTTCCGGGTCGGAGAGTACGTCCACTGCCTCAAACGGCACGCCGAGGCTGCTGAGGATCTGCACCATATTGTTCGAGAAGCCGCACTGGGGCATTAGCTTCGAGCCCTTCATAAAGACGAGGATTTTGTTGCCTTTAACAAGGGTGTCGAGCCGGGTTTGGAGTTCGGGGGTCATAGCGATCGGGAAAATAACGATGGGTTGATGAAAATCTTGATTGCGAGAGAGCAATACGCCAACAGTTGCAGCGCTAGGGGCTGTTATCGATCGAACTTGCAGCCTTTGCCCAAAGAGAGTTCAGCTACTAGTTTTATTTTTCGGTCTGGCGCTCAACGGCTTGCCTCATGGGGGGGCTGACGCTAATTGATGGCACGCCCTAGGTGCCAGCAGACTGCCACTTATCGGGCGTGTAGGTCTTCAGCGCCAGGGCGTGAATGGCCTCCGAGGCCAGCTCGGTCTTCAGCGCACCGTAAACGAGCTGGTGCTGCTTGACCAAATTCAGCCCTTCAAATTTAGGCGAGACGACGACCGCCTCAAGGTGGTCGCCGCCCCCCGTGAGATCGCGCACCTCGACGTGGGTGGCGTCGAGTTGGCTTTCGACGATCTGCTTGACCTGCTCTAGGCTAACCATGTCCTCTCCTGGGTCGATCGCGCCGAGCCCTGGCATACAGGACACCGAGCGTCGGCGACGGTTTTAGTTGTTTGAAAAACGTAGCGCAGCTACCGAAAAACATTTTAAAGGAGCCGGGAAGCCCGTGCGGCCGTGAAAAATTTGCGGCAAGCGCGGGATATCCGTACTCGATCGCCCGCGAACCTATTTTGGTGGAATCTACTATAATTCGTTAAAACTTGTGTAATGCGCCTGTCGCTTTTGGATCTGGCGCGCTCGCAACGCCCCGTTCGGACGCATCGATCGTCGCTAACACCGTGTTTACTACTGCAACTCGCCCCGCCTCCACTGCCCGCGACCTGTTCGCCGAAATCGAAGATCTCAAGCGCGATTTGAATGCGATCGTGCTCGCGCACTACTACCAGGACGGCGATATCCAGGACGCCGCCGACTACATCGGCGACTCCCTCGGCCTCGCGCGGCAGGCTGCCGACACCGACGCTGAGGTCATCGTCTTTGCGGGCGTGCATTTTATGGCGGAGACAGCCAAGATCCTCAACCCTAACAAGCTGGTGCTGCTACCCGATCTAGATGCAGGCTGCTCGCTGGCCGATAGCTGCCCGCCAGATGCGTTCGCCAAATTTAAGGCCCAGTACCCCGAAGCGATCGTCGTTTCGTATATCAACTGCACGGCGGCGATCAAGGCCCTGAGCGACGTGATCTGTACCAGCTCCAACGCCGTCGATCTGGTTAACCAGCTTCCCGCCGATCGCCCGATTATTTTCGCGCCCGATCGCAACCTGGGCCGCTACGTCGCCGAGCAAACCGGGCGCGACCTGATTCTCTGGGACGGAAGCTGCATCGTCCACGAAATCTTCTCGGAGAAGAAGCTCGTCCAGCTCAAAGTCCAGCACCCGGAAGCCGAAGTGCTGGCACACCCCGAATGCGAGCAGGCTGTGCTGACCCACGCCAACTTTATCGGCTCGACGACCGCACTGCTCAAACGCGCCCAGGTCAGCGATCGCGCCTCATTTATCGTCGCCACCGAACCGGGCATCATCCACCAAATGGAAAAGGCGATGCCCGGCAAGACCTTTATCCCCGCGCCGCCGGAGGGCAACTGCGCTTGCAACGAGTGCCCGCACATGCGGCTGAATACGCTTGAAAAGCTGCGCGACGCGATGATCGATCGCCAGCCGGAGATTAAGCTGCCGGAAGACATTCGCGCGGCGGCACGGGCTCCGATCGAGAAAATGCTGAAAATGAGCCGTTAGGGTCGAGCGGTCAGGGTCGAACGGTCAAGGCACTGCGATCGCAACCGAAGCTCAGAACTGGAATTGGAGTCCCCGACTTCCTACCACGCGCTAATCCCAATCTTTGATGGCCGAGATGGCGTCTTCTGGCGTGTCGGCAAGTGGGGCTGGTTTGGGGTCGCCGGACTTGGGGTTTTCGGGTGCTTCGCGGTCGGCCGTCTCGGAGACTTCTTCGGCGGGGATAGCTTCGGCAACGATCGCAGAAGTCCCAGCGGCAGGCTCGGTTTGTGGCTCTGGCTTAGAGTCGGGCTCCGGCTCGAGATCGTCCGTCTGCTCTGGCTCAGCCACCGTTTTTTTTTCCGGCTCCGGTTTGGTGTCGGGTTTGGTTTCCGACGGTAATGGGGTCTTCGACACCGATGCTGCCACCGTTTGGGCGACGCGAGCCTGAGGGCGGCGCGCCAGACGATTTGCAGCCTGCTTCCAGAACCATCGCGCCACCAGGAAAATGGCCAGCCCTGCGCCCGCTCCCAACATCAACAGCGACCCGATCAGCCACCCCCAAGAATCGACCAGCGCCGTTTCGTCCCCTTCTTCACCAGACTCGACCGACTCACCCGATGTCTCGGACTCCTCGGACGCTTCATCGCCTTCGGCTTCATCTTCCGCATCCGCCGCTGCACTGCCGTCACCGAGCCCAACCGTCACGTCGTAGGTCAGCTCGAATTCTGCAAACGGCTCGCTCGCTTCGTCGCTGGCCGCACCGCCGATCGTCAGCGCGTACACTCCCGGCTCGGGGAAGATAATTTCGGCGCTGGGGATGTCGGTGTAGGTTTCTACGTCGATCGCCGTCAGCTCCGATACGTCTGCTTCGATCGACTCTTCCTGGGCGTTCGTCACCGTCAGCTCGCAGTCGCAGTCCGCTAGCGGGATCGACTCGCCACCCTCGCGCGTCAGAGCGAACCACACTGTCGAGGTTTCGCCAGATTTGGGGTTGTGGTCGGGCTCGAGGTGGAAGGTCGCGCCGACTTCACCGTCGATTTTGACGTTGTGGGCGAGGCTCGAGGATGCAAGGTCGAGGGCGATCGCGCCGGAGAGCGTGCCGATCGCGGCGATCGCGTGAGAGAAACGTCGGGAAGCGGGCGGACGAGATCGATCGGACATAGCAGGAAGGGGCGATTCGCGGCAGGGCTAGGGTGTTTGGGGAATCCTATCGTATCGAGATCGTTCTCGGCGCGCGTTTGCGGGGCTGGCTACTGGATTAGCTCGAAGGTGGTCATCACGCCCAGCTCGATCGTCACTTCTAGCGTTCCCATACCGCCTGTGGATGGATCGCACGACGACGAGACCGGCGCGTAACCGTGAACTTCGATCGTCGAGAGAATCGCTCCTACCTCTGCATCTAGCGCCTCGGCCATCGCGTCGATCCGCGAGCGCGACTCGGCGATCGCGTTGATGCGCGCCTCGTTTTCCACCGGCGTAAAGTCGGACAAGCCGCAACTGCTGTAGCTGTTGTTTAGGAAAAACGTGCCGTCCGCGATCGCAAGCTGTTGCGCGACCTCGTTGAGGCGATCGAGCTTCGTCTGACTGGGTGCGTCTAACTCGATCGCCACTCGCAAATCGTAGTTGCTGAGGTTGGCATCGATGTCTTCGGGCGCGATGCCTTCAGCGACAAAGGCCGCCACGATCGCCTCTCGATCGGTCGCGGCAAACAGCGGCACTGTGGTATCCGACGCCGGAACCGCTGCGGAATAGTTGTAGCGACTGAAGCTGTAATTGAGTGTGGCGATATCCGCCGGAGCCGTGGCAAAACCGCGCCCGTAGGTCGTCGCCATCGGCGTATCGCCCATGTAGATTTGCGCGAGGCGATCGGCAGATGGCTCGCTGGTGGGCGGCGCGACGGGAGCGGCGATCGCGGAACCGGCGGCGAGGCTCGTCAGAAGCATCGAGAAAAACGGACGCAGCATGGCAAACAGCGGCGAAACGACGCCCCCATGCTAGCGGTTGCGAGTGAAGACGTTCGGAAGCCCAGTTCTTCAGAAAATCACGCTTCTCAGATCGCGAGAAAATTCATCCGCGCAAGCTTCAATATCTCAAGAGAGCGACACCTTACGACGCCGAAACAGCCGCCACCCAAAATAGCGCATCGACCAGAATCGTACTCAGCACCGCTCCAGAGAACGCCCAGGCAGGAAGCGATGGCCGCGAACTCAGGTGCGATCGCAGGCGCAGCGGCACGACGCCGACCACGACTAACAGCGTCGCCAGAAATACGCCCAAGACAACGCCCAGCGGTGAGTTAACTCGCTCTAGAGCGCTGTGAAAAATCGGCATCACCAGATTCGGCTCGGCGTACATGAGCTGACGCCAGTGGCTCATCAAATCCGTTGAAAAGAAGTAGATATCCGTCACCGCCGTGCCGAACAGCGAACCGATCGCAAACCAACTCCCGACCAGTAGGCGTCTGCGGGCAATCAGCCACAGCGGCAGCGGCAGCGCAATGCACTCGATCGGCAGGTGCAGCAGCGGCTCCCAGCGCATCCAGCCCCAATATAGAGATCCCGCCAGCCAGCTTCCGGCGAACCCGAGCAGCAGGTCACCCCACAACCAGGTGCGGTGGCGCTGCAACAGCACGTAGCTGAGACCGACCCAACCCAGAGTCAGCACCACGCTCAGCATTGGCAGTGCGCGTACCAGAGGTGCTTCAATAAAGACCGGAACAGAAACGAGAAAGACCGACGCGAAAAAAACTTGCCAGTGCGCGTACTTGCTCAACGTCCATCCCGCTCCAGACTCAGGAACTTTAGAGTCTGTAGTGTAGAGTTTGGGAGCCGTGGATTGAGCTTGCAGCAAGAGATTGTTAACATTTGCAAAGTATCTTAGTCACGATAGCATAACGCTTCTCAATACTCGGCGAGAAAACTGCTTATGGGCTCGTCTCGTGGGACAGAAATGTAAAGAAACTCCTGCTCCTGGCCGATCGCAATAGATTGTTACGACACTCTTTACATTGCGCCTCGCACCGTAATACTGACCGACCCAACGCTCCGATCGCGTCCTTTTTCTCATAATTCTGCTCGCAAACGGACGCGTCTTCTCATAATTCGGCCCCGCCATCCGCCCGCCATCCGCCATCCGCCGTCTCCTCCTGCTGCCATGACTGCCAAGACTCCCCCCCCGGAAAACGACTGGCGCTTGTTTTCGCGCCTATTGCCCTATGCCCGTCAAAACAAGCGCATCTTGGCGATCGTCGTCGTTTTAATGGTACCGCTGTCGTTTATGGGCTCGGTGCAGCCGATCTTGATCGGACAGGCGATCTCATTCGTGCGCCAGGAGCCGCAAACCTGGGACTGGCTGTCCGGGCGCACGCTGACGGACGGCCTGAGGATTTTGATTGTGATGCTGCTGGGCAGTATTTCGCTGCGGCTGCTAATCGAGGCCGGTCAGGGCTATCTGGTGCAGGTGGTCGGTCAGAATATGACGGCGCAGATCCGCGCCGACCTATTCGAGCGGGTGACGTCGCTGTCGATGAGCTTTTTCGATCGCACGCCGGTCGGCAAGCTAATCACGCGGCTGACAAGCGATGTGGACGCTCTCGGAGAGGTGTTTTCTGCCGGGGCGATCGGCGCGATAACCGACCTGGCGAGCATTTTGACGATCGCGGTGCTGATGTTCGCCGTGGAGTGGAAGTTGGCGCTCATGCTGGTGCTGATGCTGATTCCGGTGTCGCTGATCGTGCTTTACTTCCAGCGTCAGTTCCGCATCGCCAACTACACCGCTCGCGAAGAACTCTCGCAGCTCAATACGTTTTTGCAGCAGAATATCGCCGGGATGAACGTGGTACAGCTCTTCCGCCGCGAGGGCTACAACAGCGAGCTATTTCGCGTCAACAACCAGCGCTACGTCGATGCTGTCGACAAGACGATTTTCCACGACTCGGCAGTTTCGGCGACGCTGGAGTGGGTGTCGCTGGTGGCGATCGCCGGAGTTCTGGCGCTGGGCGGCCAGCAGGTGATGGGCGGCACGCTCAGCTTCGGGATGCTCGCATCCTTTATATTGTTCGCGCAGCGCTTCTTCGAGCCGCTGCGCCAGTTTGCCGACAAGTTCACTTCGATTCAGGCCGGTCTGACCGCCGTGGAGCGCATCGCCGAACTGCTGCGCGAGCCGATCGCGATTCAAGACGCCGACGATGCCCGTAGCGGAGCCTTGGCCGAGGTCGATCGCCAAACCGGCGAAATCCGCTTTGAAAACGTTTGGTTCGGCTACAAGCCCGACGAATTTATCCTTAAAAATCTCAGCTTTACAATCCAACCGGGCGAAAAGGTGGCGCTGGTCGGCCCGACCGGTGCGGGCAAAAGCTCGGTGATTCGGCTGCTCTGCCGCCTCTACGAACCCCAGCAGGGTCGCGTTTTGGTCGATGGCATCGATATCCGCAAGCTGCCCCAGGCCGAGCTACGCCGCCATATCGGCGTTATTTTGCAAGACGGCTTCCTATTCGCCGGGGACGTGAAAAGCAATATTAGTCTCGGCGACGACTACGCTTTCGATCGCGTCCGCGACGCCGCTCGCCAAACTAACGTCGATCGCTTTATCGAGCAGCTTCCCCAGGGCTACGACACCCAGCTCCGCGAGCGCGGTACAAACCTCTCTGGCGGCGAGAAGCAGCTTCTGGCCTTTGCCCGCGCCGCCGTCCGCGATCCGAAAATCATGGTGCTCGACGAAGCCACCGCCAGTCTGGACGTGGGCACCGAAGCGCTGATCCAAGAAGCGCTCGATCGCCTGCTCGAAGCGCGCACGGCCATCATCATCGCCCACCGTCTTTCAACGATTCGCAGCGTCGATCGCATCCTGGTACTCAAGCGCGGCGAGCTGGTCGAGTCCGGTAGCCACGACGAACTGCTGGCGATCGACGGCCTTTACGCCAGTCTGCACAAGCTGCAAAAGTTGGGCGTTTAGTTGAGCGTTTAGAGGGGGTGTTTAGGGCAGGCGCTGTCTTTATGCCGCCTTGGGATTAGCAGCCCGCCGGATTTTCGATCGCGACTAGTGCAGCGTCAGCTTTTAATCTTCGGGTAAATGGAGGAAAGCTTGCCTC
>CALCCD010000027.1 GCA_937899645.1 uncultured cyanobacterium
GAGGTTCCCGTACCTTACCGAAAAGCCATAACCTAGCTCTATCCACCAACGCCCGTCAGGGAATTAATGTCGGAGCTAGCCGTTAGGAAAATAACGGGAATATTGACCGTTTCGGGACTGGCCTTGAGCAGGCGGCACACCTCGAGCCCGTCCATCTCCGGCATCATCAAATCGAGCAAGATCATGCTGGGCTGGCTGCTTCGGGCGCGATCGAGCCCCTGCTCGCCGCTCGTGGCAAAGGTCATGCGATAGTTCAGCGGGGCGAGCATGCCGCGCAGCACCTTCAGGTTTTCGGCGATGTCGTCGATTAGCAGCAGCAAAGGCGGCTCCTCGACAGCAAGCGACGATTTTGGCGGATCTTTCAGCGGAGATTTCATCAGAGTTCAGCACAGAAGTCGTGCGCTCGCTTTACCCATCCCGTCAAAAAACACTCGAGCGTTTGACTCGGATGTTCAAAGGGCTAGCAACTGTAGCTCGTATCTACAAACGAATTCTTGAACAAAAAATAAGCAATCTGCTTACTTTTCGTGTGGCGACTTGCTCGCAAAGTACCGCATCGTCGAAGTGAAAGCCCGCTCGCCAGCTACCTGCAGCCATCGCGCAGCTCAAATATCTCCCAAGCCACGGAGACGACCGAACAGTGGCAATCTCGGTGATTGCAGACTATTACGCTACATCACCACCGCTTCGTCAAGGGGCCTCAATCGATCGGCGTTCCGTCAATACTGGCAATGTCGATACTGACAGTATTGACTGCTGCCGATTTCGGGCTGGCGGCTTGTCGGGCGGCGTCACGCAGGCTGGCAAAATCTTCGATCGCCTCGGGTAGCTCCGCCCAGCCGAAATTCTGTAGGTGGCGATCGAGCCTGTCGCAATACCGCTGTAGCGCTCGGTTGGGGACGGCAGCGGCCAGCTCGCTCAGCTCGTCGAGCAAATCTTCGATGCTTTCGATGTCGAGCGCCTGCCGCAGGGGCTGCCAGTGGCCGATCGCAATGCGCTCGAGTTCGCGGGCGAGGTGGACGCGATCGGCTTCGGAGAGCGGTGCGTAGCGATCGGCGTCGTGGGCATCTTCACGTGCGTCGTCGCGGGCGTCGCGATCGGCGGCATCGGCTAACCCATCGACGTGTGGGCCGAGCGCGGCGGCTTCGTGTGGCGACGCTCCACCGGAAGAACCGTCCGAAGCGTCGCTCTTCGCCTCTTCGCCCGCTGGCGTTAGAGGGAGCAGCAACCTAAGGTACGCAAACAGTGCCTGTCGCGATAGCGGTTTGTGCAGGAACGCATCGCAGTAAGTGTCGCCGCCAACTTCCTCATCGGGAGGCCTCGAAGCCGTAACGATCGCGATGCAGATCTGGCGCGTGTCGGCGTCGGCCTTGAGCTGGCGCGCCACGTCGCGACCGTCTACGAGGGGCATCTGCACGTCGAGCAGCAGCAGATCGGGCCGATCGACTCGCGCCCGTGCCAGCGCCTCGCGCCCGTCGCGGGCAAAGCTGACCTGGTGGTGGGTTCCGTCGAAGTAGCTGGCGAGCAGGTTGCGGTGCGACAGGCGATCGTCGGCGATTAGGATTCGCGCCGGAGCTAACTGGCTGAAGTCAGGCTCGCCAGCCGAGCGGCGTCGAGTTCACCCCGATCGCTCCCGTTCGAGTCCGATGGTACGCAGCCCCGGCAATACGCGAGATCGGGCGTTGGGGCGAGATCGTCGCTCGAAGATTGGTTCGGAATTTGGTTCATAATATGTTCTTAAATTCAACCACCGCCCGATAAAGGGCAGAAACGCCATGACCGCCCGAACGCACCCCCTCGCGATCGAGCGCGCAGCTCAGTCGAAGCTCGCCTCGATCGACCTCAATAACTTGCAGTTCGGGCGCACGTTCACCGACCACATGTTGGTCGCCACCTACGACGAAGACCGCTGGCAGGACGTGAGAATTCAGCCCTACGGCAACCTATCGATATCGCCGTCGATCTCGGCGTTGCACTACGGTCAGGCCGTTTTCGAGGGGATGAAGGCGTACAAAAACGCCGCCGGTCAGGCGCTGTTGTTTCGCCCCCACGCCAACCACGCCCGTATCAATCAGTCGGCGGCGCGGCTCTGTATGCCTCCGATCCCCGAGGAAGTGTTTATCGACGGGCTGGTCGAGCTAGTGCGCCTGGACTCCGACTGGATTCCCACGCAGCCGGGAAGCGCACTCTATCTGCGCCCGATCTATTTCGCTTCAGAAGAGTCGGTCGGGCTGCGTCCGTCGGCGCGCTACACCTTTGCGGTCATCGCCTGCCCAGTGGCGTCGTACTACGCCGAACCGGTGAAGCTGACGGTGACGCGCGACTACGTGCGGGCGTTCGCAGGCGGCACGGGTGCGGCTAAGGCGGCGGGCAACTACGCGGCGAGCCTGCTGGCCGATCGCGAGGCAAAGGCGCGGGGCTTCGATAACGTCCTCTGGCTCGACGGCAAGGAGCAGCGCTACATTGAAGAGTGCGGCACGATGAATGTCTTCTTCACGATCGGCGATCGGGTCGTTACCCCGGCGCTCAGCGGTTCGATCCTGCCGGGGATCACTCGCGACAGCCTGCTGAAGCTATTGCCGACGATGGGTGTGGAAGTCGAGGAGCGGGCGATCGAAATTGACGAAATCGCCGACGCTTACCGCGCCGGAACCCTACGCGAAGCCTTCGGAGCCGGAACCGCCGCGACGATCGCCCATATCGCCAGCATCCAGTACGACGACCTGACGATCGAGTTGCCCCCGGTCGCCGATCGCCCCTACGCGCCGAAGCTCTCGGAAGCGATGGCCGAGCTAAAAACCGGACGCCGCTCGGATGAATTTGGCTGGATCGTTCGGGTTTAACGTCTCGCGGGGGCGGGCGCGATCGGCTAGATCTGGAAAAGTCCGGCTTTTCGATTATTTCGCAAACTCCTATGGCTCGTTCTCCGCTAACCCGCCTCGTTTCGCTGCCGATCGATCCGTTCGTCGGGGCGCTGTATCCGCTGCGTGCCGCCTGGACGATCTTGCGGACGCCGAAGCTTTGGGGCTATTTGGTCGCGCCGATCGCAGTGAACGTCGTCGTGGCGCTGGGGCTGTATTTTGCGCTGCTGCTTCCAGGGCTCGACGCGATCGACGGTTTGCAGCTCCGCGTCGATGCGCGCGCTAGCGAGGCGATCGCGCAACTCCCCCAGTGGCTGCACTGGCTCGACGCCGCGCCGGGGATCTTCGGGGGCTTGCTCGATTTCGTGGCGATCGTGTTGCTGCTGCTGGTGACGGGCTTTGCGATCGCGCAGTTCGGGACGTTGCTGGGCGCGCCCTGGTACGGCCAGCTCGCCGAGCGTATCGAACGCGATCGGCTCGGTGCGGAAAATGTTCCGAAGTCGGAGGGGGCGCTGGCGATCGTGCGCGATATCTCGCGGGCGCTGCTGTTTGAGGTGAAGAAGCTGTTGCTGGTGGCGGTGTTGCTGGTGGTGTTTGTGGCGATCGGCAGCGTGCCGGTGGTCGGGACGCTGGTGGCCGGGGCGGGTGGCATTATCACGGGGGCGACGATCGCCTGTTTGGACTTTCTCGATGCGCCCCAGGAGCGGCGGCGCTGGCGGTTTCGCCGCAAGCTACGGACGGTGCTTGCGGAGTTTCCGGCGACGGCGGGCTTTGGCCTGGTGTGTTTGTTTGCGGTGAGTATTCCGATCGTTAACCTGGTGTCGGTTCCGGTGTGCGTGACGGCGGGGACGCTGTTTTTTTGCGATCGGGTGTTTCCGGGGATTGCGGGGAAGTCGGGTGAGTCGGGAGACTGATCGCGGAGAACACGGGAGAGATACGGAGCGCGCTTTGTGAAGGCTGCGTGAAGCTGCGCGTGGATACGCGGGATATTTTGTGAAGACTGCGTGAAGTTGCGGAAAAATGCTGGTCGCCGGTGGGGGGGGGGGAGCCTATGGTTTAGCCATACAGACCGAAACTAAGCAATATCCCGTAGCCCTGCAGCCGCAAAGAGGAATCAATGAAGCTACTACTGAAATCCGCCCTAGTTGCCGGAACGATCGCAACCGGCGTCTTGTCTGTCGGAGTCGCAGAAGCCGCCACTTTTGGCTTCTCCTACACCTTTGAAGATGGTTCTCTCTTGTCTGGAGAGGTTGAAGGCGAGCTTCAGGATGACAACGATACGGTATTTGTCTCGTCTGTTTTGGAGTTCCTCTTTAACGATATCGACCTTACCTCTAGCATCGACAGTGTCCTGTCATACTCTGAGGTCACAGGCTTTACAGCACCCGAGACGGTGATGAGCCTTAGCGGAACGAGTATGGACTTCGCTATTTGCATCGACGAAGTTTGCAACGGCGTGGGTATTTTCGACAGCGAAACTCCACTTGGTGAAGCTTTTGGTGGCAGCCTTGCTGCTTACGCTTTTCCTGAGACGGGCCTGATGAGAGAAACCTATGCAGAGGAAAGTTGGACAATGGCTGCGCTAGATACGGGTGATGAAGCATCAGTCCCCGAACCGTCGCTGGCGCTCGGCCTCATGGCGATCGCTGCTGGCTCGAAAGCACTGAAGCGCAAGCGCGCCGCGTAACGGGCTGGGTCGCGTCGTCCGCACGCTGACTCGAATCGCATTCAGCACAGCGCCTGGAGATCTCGTCTTCGGGCGCTTCGTGCTTTTCAGCGCATTTGTCGGGCTTCTCCAAAACCTCCGAGGTCTCGCCACCTGCGATACTGCTGAAGCCGCAAAATTTCGAGGGCGCATTGCAATGACGCCCCTCCCACCAACCATGACGATTTCTGGAACCACGCGCCTGCTCGGCATCATAGGCGACCCCGTCGGACACTCCTTCTCGCCCGACATGCAAAACCAGGCGATCGCCGAACTCGGACTCGACTATGTGTACGTCCCCTTCCCTGTCGCGCCCGCTAACCTCGGTGCGGCCATGGCAGGCTTTGCGGCGACGGGCGTCGTCGGCTTCAACGCCACGATCCCGCACAAACAGGCCGTGATGGAATACCTCGACGTCATCACGCCCGAAGCCCAGGCGATCGGCGCGGTGAATACCGTCTGGCGCAGCGATCGCGGTTGGGAAGGCACGAACACCGACGTGACGGGCTTTATCGCGCCGCTGCAAGACCGCGCCGCCACCGACGAAAAGGTTCGACGATGTTTCGAGAAACCGCTGGTACTGCTGGGCAATGGCGGCGCGGCGCGGGCGGTCGTTGCCGGTGCGGCGAAGCTGGGCTGTCCGAAGGTACAAGTGGCGGGACGCAGCGCCGAGAAAGTGGCGGCATTCGTCGAAAGCTGGCAGGATTCGCCGATCGCGATCCAGACGACCGGCCACAGCTTCGAGGCGCTGCCGGAGCTGCTGCCCGAAGCGGGGATTGTCGTCAACTCGACGCCGCTGGGGATGAATCCGAACGTGGAGCGATCGCCGCTCACTGATGAGCTGGCGGAATGTATCTCACCCGATGCGATCGCCTACGACTTGATTTACACGCCCAGCCCGACGCGCTTTCTGGAGCAGGCGGCGGGTCGCGGGGCGTTGGCGATTGACGGCTTGGAAATGCTGGTACGTCAGGGGGCAGCGGCGCTAGAAATTTGGGTCGAGCGCGAGCTGACGGCAGAGACGGTGGAGACGATGCGGCGAGCGCTGAAGGCTCGGCTGGGCTTAAGCTAGCGGTTCTGGCTAGCGGCTTTGGCTAGCGATGTTGCGAAACAGCGTTAGGACATGAGGGTCGAAACTTCGTCGCAAATTTGGATTCTGCCGCGCGTGGTGGCGCGGAGCAAGCGGTCGATCGCGCAGCGCTCTTCATCGGAGAGATTGGCGTGGAGGATCGTCGCTTTGAGGCCGTGGCGATCGGCGCGAGACAGGCATCCCGTGACCTGTGCGGCCATCACGATTTCGCCCAATGCGCCGGGGAGTGGAAGAAGTTGGTGTGATGCGGTAAGAGACACAACGAACATCTAAAACGGAGACTAGGGTTCTGCTTGCCTACTCAGTGTGATCGATCGAAAGCATCGCGCCTGTGACGCTGGAGTTCTGTGAATTGTGCGTCCGATCGCAAAGCGATGCGATCGAAATCTCGCGTTTTTATCCGGACGGCGCGCGCGGCCAGACGGACGGCGGGTTCGGCGCTACGGCGACTCAAACTGCATCGCGCTATTGAAGTAGCGCCGCCACAGCCCCGCCGTCAAAATCGATACGGCGATCGTATCGGCCAGAGCCAAAGAAAACATAATCAAGATTTGGTAAGCCGAGGCCACGAGCGGATCGACCCCACTGAGAATCTGGCCCGTGACGACCCCCGGCAGCGTTACCAGCCCGACCACCATCATCGAATTGGTAATCGAGAGCATACCCGCGCGAATCGACTCGCGACGGTAGGCCGCAACGGCCAGCTCTGGCGTCGCGCCCAGACAGAGGTGCGTCTCGATTTGCAATCGGTTGGCGGCCAGCAGACGGGTGAAGCGGTCTCCGGCGATCGCGGCGCTGTTCGTGGCGTTGCCAATGCAAATCCCGGCCAGGGGAATGATGTACTGCGGATTCAACCAGAGGTCGGGGCGGCGCAGGACGATCGCGTTGGCGTAGACGACGGCGACCGCGCCGCCCGCAAAAATCGCCAGCCAGACCAGGGGCAGCAGCGACCCGGAGCGCTTGGCGATGCGGCTTTTAGCGGCGATCGCGGCCACCGTCGTCATAAACGCCAAGACCGCCAGCAGCGCCAGCGGGCTCCCCCAGGCGAACACGACCTGAAGTACCGTCCCGACAACGAGCAACTGCACCAGCGTCCGGGCCGCTGCCAGCGCGAGACGACCTTCTAGCCCGAGGGACTGCCACGCCGACAGGCCGATCGCGATGCCGATCGCGCCTGTCGAGAGGGCCAGATCGGTGAGGTCGAGGGTGACGAGCACTTGGTTGGCGGACATGAAACTCAGGGCTGCGGCCTAGATGAGATTTTGGGCGTTCGGTCTCGGGCGTTTGGGGTTGGACGTTTAGGGTTGGACGTTTGGGGTTGGACGTTTGGGGTCGGGCCAACGACGAGCGGTTAGGCGAGGCGGTGTGACAAATCGCGCACCCGCGCAGTCAGGACGTGGACGATACCGTTGGCGATTTCTGGCTCGCTTTGTAGCAGCGCCAGGAAGTCTTCGCCGTCGAGGGCTAACAGCACCGTCGGCTCGATCGTTCGCACCGTCGCCGATCGTACCTCCGCATCGAGAATCGACATCTCGCCGAAGCACGCGCCGCGCTCTAGCTCGCGCAAGACGGTGTCGCCCGTAACGATCGCCACGCGTCCGGAAGCGATCGCGTAGAGGCACTGGCCGCGATCGCCTTCCTCGAAGACCACCTGTTCGGCAGCGTAGGCCGCCTCGCGACAGTAGGCCGCCACCTCGCCCAGGATGTCGTCGGCGATCGCGCCAAACAGCGGCGTCTGACCGAGCAAAACGACCCGATTCAAAATCGAGAGGGAGGCGTCGGCGGGAGGGAGCAGCGGCTCGGGCATGGTGGGCGAGGTTGCGGGCTTTTGTGAGGTATGGGGTGGGGTTTGGGGCGCGAGCTGGGCAGCAGTATTGGATGCGACCGCGTCGAGACCATCGAGGAGGGCGCGGCGGACGTCGGCGGGCAAGCGAGCGATCGGGCGATCGGAGGCGAGCGCGTGACGCAGCACTAGCCGCAGCCAGGGCGTTGCGACCTCGAGGGCGCGCTGCATTTCACGGGCGATCGCGGCGGAAAGCCGACTCGGAGGATTGGCCAGTGGCCGCTCGCGATCGCCTTCCAGCAGGCCGATAAAGCGATCGCGCTGCGCCCCCGTTAACAGGTTATCGAGAATTTCTACGGCGATCGTTTTGCCCCGCTCGCCCTTCGTCCAGTGGAAGTAAACGTTACGCACCGTGCTCAGCGGGTGGGCGCAGGCCAGGGACAAGATCGCCGCCGCGCGCCAGTTGTCGATCTCCACCGCGATCGCCCGATCGAGCAGATCGCCAGATCGGCGCGACCAGCGGGGCGCGATCGCCAGCAGCCGTTCCAGCTCGTTTTGAGCGCGATCGCGGCTGCGAGCGAGCGCCGGAGCGAGTGCCGGAGCCCAGACTAGCCCCTCAGTCTGCCGCGCAAAGACCACCCCAGCCAGAGCCTGTTTGCAGAGGCGCGGAGAACTGCCGTGGGCCAGTTCGCAGAGGGTTTGCGAGGCTTCAGGGCCGCCCAGCCGCACCAGCAGCCGCACCAGAATCGCCCGCTCGCCGGTACGTTCGCTGGCCTGCCAGCGCTGGGCGATCGCCGGAATCACCGCCGACCCCAGCCCCGCACAAGCTTCGAGGATCTCGGCGCGGCGCTCCCCGGTAAACAGTAGCCCGATCGCCGTTGGGTACAGCTCTCGCAGGCCCAGACGGGCAATGCTGCCGATCGCGGCAACGCGTACGGCACAGGACGGCGCGACCAGGGCGGCCCGGAGCCGTACGCGATTTGTGGCGTGGGGAAAGTAACCCAGCCAGCTCGTTGCCGCCGCACGCAGCCCCGAATCCGGCGTATCCAGCCAGCGGGCGATCGCGGCCAGCAGGTCGTCACGAAAGACACCGCGATCCGCGCTCGGGCTGAGTTCGAGCAACAGGGAGCCCAACTGCGCGCGCGCGTCCGGCTCGGTTTCCCGGCGAAATCCGTCCCAGAGATAGGCGATCGCCCGCCCGCGATCGAGCGCGACGGCAGCGCGGGCCAGGGCGTCACGCTCTTGGGTGTCGCCGGTGTGGGCGAGGCGAGCGTAGAGGGCGTCTTGGAGCGGAGCCAGGTGCAGGCGGGCGATCGTCGCGATCGCCGCAAGCCGGACGTCGTGCCATTCGCGACCGATTTCGGCCTCGTCGCCCAGCAGTAGCCGCGCGATCGGCTGCGGGTCGGCAAGGCGATCGCCCGCTTGATACTGGTTGAGCGCCCAGAGGACATCGCCCGGACTGTGGGAGGCGAGGCAGTCTTCCAGGAAGCGATACACCGACGACGGCCAGGGCCGAGTCAGGCAAAAAAGCTGTCGCGATCGCGGCGAGAGCGCCAGCAAGCAGTCCAAATAGTCGCGCTTCGCCAGGAACACCAGCACCAGCAGCCCCGCCCCGCAGGCCGTCATTACCAGCGACAGGCTTTGCAGCGAAGCGCGCGACACCGGCAAGTAGGCGTTGTAAGCCAGCAGCCCCGCGCCGCTGACGACGATCGCCAGCGGCCAGACGATCCCGTTCGAGATCGACTGCATGGCTTGGCGCTGGCGAGCCGGAATCGCCTGGAACAGCAGCGGACGAGTGCTGTCGAACAGAGTGCGCGCCAGGTAGTCTCCGGCTTTAAAGACCGTCATCAGCCCGAAGGCGGCGGCGCTGGGGACGGCGAAGGTGGCAATCGACAGGGCGATCGTCAGGCCCGGCAGCACCGCCAAACAGAAAAACAGTCCGAAGGCCAACAGTAGCCGCTGGGACGCGAAGGACTGCAGTAGCACCTGGGCGACGCCGATCGCAAAGTAAAACCGCCCGAAAAAGATCGACAGCTCCTGGGTGTCGAACACCAGCCCGGCATAAGCCTTAAGCTGAAAGTCGGTCAAGTAGAACAGCACGACGACGAAAAACGTCAGGCCGCAAACCGCCAGAAAGAACCGCGATCGCATGAGCTCGCCGATCGCGACGGCATCCGTGGCGTCGCTCTGGGTCGGGGTCGCGTCGAGGGCTTCGGGGTCGAGGCGTCGCAGCTTCAGGTAGCACGCCAGCCCGCCTAGCATCGCCAGCGGCGCGCCCCAGAGCAGATGCTCGATCCGCACGTGAGAGGCCAGCGCCGCGATCGCCAGCGCCCCCACCGCGCAGGCCACATAAAATCCCGTCATCGCCACCGGATAGACCCGCTTGGCCTGCCGGGGGTCGAACAGCCGGTTGCCGATCAGCTCGGCGTTGAGCGGGATGGCGATAAACACCATCTCCATCCAGACCAGCAGCAGCGGATAGGCGATCGGCGGCGGCGCGCCGAAGGAGAACAGGACGCAGTACACTGCCGAGACGGCGGCGATCGTGGCGATCGTGCCGCAAAGGTACTGGTGCAGCGGCAGCTTGGCAGCGTAGCGGATCCGCAGGCCGTTAAACACCAGGTAGAGCCCCGCGCTGAGCACTTGCACGACCGGCAGCACTTCCAGGTCTACGAACCCCAACAGCGAGCCACGAAAACGTCCGAGAAAGAGCGCATCGCCGATCGTCGTCAGCAAGATCGCCGCCGTTCCCATACAAAAGTTGTACGCCGACATCCATACCGCCCGCGATACGTCCTCGCGGCGGAGGCCGAACAGCCTGCGTAATCGATCGGAATTCAGTCCTACCACAGCACCTCTCCCCGAGCGATCGAATCCGGCTCGATCGAGGCTTTAGAATCAAATCAAAACGAGCTGCACTGCCCAGAGCCTCAAAGCCGCCCGAAGTCGCCCGGAGCTGCCCGAAGTTCCCCAAAATTGCCCAGATATGGGGCCGACCTCGGTGGATAACAGTGCAGAATGCGCGAAACACGCGAAATGGGCGTATCTTCCCACAGCCCGCTCGGGCCTCCGCCAACGATCCCTCAGAGCACTCCCTCAGAGCACTCCCTCAGAGCACTCCAAGAATATATTTGTTCGGAAGTCGTCGATGAAGGCCGCGCTTGTCGTTCGCGTAGCGTCAACCTCGCCGATCGCCTGGGCGTGACGCACGATTCGCTTCGCGAAGGCGACGCCAACGACGACGCCCAGTGCGCCCAGTGCGCCCAGTGCTCGAACCCCGAACAATGGCGTTTATTTCCGTGAAGTACGCTTAGGTTTGAATTAGGTTTGAAGCTGCCAATGGCCGTCCCTCTCAAAGTTTTACAAATCGTGCCTTCGATCTCGTTGGTCTACGGCGGCCCGAGCCAAATGATTCGCGGCTTCTCGAAAGCGCTCGCCCGCGCCGGAGCCGATGTCACCATCCTGACCACGAACTCCAATGGCGACAACGGCCAGCCGCCCCTCGACGTACCGCTCGATCGCGCTGTCGAGCAGGACGGCTATCAGGTGCGCCACTTCCCCTGCGCCCTGTTTCAGCGCTACAAGTTTTCCCCGGCGCTGCTGCTCTGGCTCTGGCGCAACGCCTTTAAGTTCGAGATTACCCACATTCACGCTCTGTTCTCGCCCGTCAGTTCGCTTTCGGCCTGGATCTGTCGTCTGCGCCGCCTGCCCTACATCCTGCGGCCCCTGGGTACGCTCGACCCCGCCGACCTGCGTAAAAAACGCTGGCTCAAGCAAATTTACGTGGCGCTGCTCGAGGGGCCGAACCTCAAGCAAGCGGCGGCGATTCACTTTACGGCGACAGACGAAGCGAAAATCTCCGAGCGCTTCGGCGCGTCCACACCCCACTTCGTGCTGCCTCTCGGCGTCGAACTGCCCGCGCCCGTCACCGATCGCAGCTGCCTCGACGACCTGGCGATCGACCCCGCTCGCCCGCTGCTGCTCTACATGTCGCGCATCGAGCCCAAAAAAGGACTCGACCTGCTGATTCCCGCCTTGGAAAAAGTCGCCGCCAGTGGCTTGGACTTCCAGTTCGTGCTGGCGGGCGCAAACCCCCAAGACCCGGACTACGAACAGGGCATCCTCAAGCAAATCCAAGACTCGACGATCGCCGCGCGCACGATCGCAACCGGCTTCGTCACCGGCGACGTGAAAGCCGCGCTGCTCGATCGCGCCGATCTGTTCGTGCTGCCGTCCTATTACGAAAACTTCGGGATTGCCGTCGCCGAAGCGATGGTGGCGGGCGCGCCGGTGCTGATTTCCAATCGCGTGCAGATTTGGGACACGATTCGCGAAACCGACTCCGGCTGGGTCGTCCCCTGCAAGATGGAGGCGATCGCGGCGGCGCTGACCGAAGCGCTGTCCTTGCCCGACCGTCGCGAGCAGTGCGGCACGAACGCCCGAAACTGCGCCCTGGAGCGCTATAGCTGGGACGCGATCGCCGAGCGAGCCTTGGAGCTGTACCGCCAGTACGGACGCTTGTTTTAAAAGCTGCTAAAAAAAGTGCAGCCCGTTTTGGGCGCTCTCGACGATCGACTCGAACTTGACGCCCACCGGCTTATAGCTATAGTCGATGCGCCCGAACCCACGAAGTTGCTTGAAGTAGGTGCGGCTGACGCGATCGCCCGCCTCAGAGAGCACGTCGATGGCGATGCCGTCGCGCCCGATCTCGCGACCGGAGCTGTGCAAGTAACGTCTGCGATCGAGGCAGAGTCCGACGTGGGTGGCGCGGCTCGCCGTCCCGAAAAAGACCAGATCGCCTCGCTGCACCTGCGGCCACGCCACTGGATTGAGGAAGCCCTCCTGCTGGTAGGCATCGCGCGGTAGCCAAACCCCCGCCGAGCGGAACGCCGCCTGCATCAGCCCCGAGCAGTCGTAGTTCGGCGCGACCGTCCCGCCCCACAGGTAGTACTCGTGGACGGCCATCGCCCGGTAGGCAAAGGCGATCGCCGTTGGGATTGCCGCCGCAATCTGCGTGCGCGACAGGGTCGGCGGCTCGGGCAGGGCGTCTACGGGCTCGAGGTGGACGCGATCGCCCTCGAGAATCCAGCCAGGATAGTCGTCTTCCCAGAGCTGCACGGCTAGCGTGCCATCTCCGGAGGTGGCGATATCATCGCTGAGAACGAACAGATATCGACCGCGAGCTGCTTGGGTCGCCAGCGACGCGCACTCGGGTGAGTCGAATAGATTCAGGTCAGCCAGACACCGATAAACCACGGGCGCTGACGGAAGGCGAGAGGGAGTCATGGCCGCGCCCCGATACTGGGAAAATGCTCGATGGACGGAATAGTTAACTAAATGTAAAGCAATTACGCAAGACCCTAGCAGGATCGGGCAGGAGGCGATAGTCAATGTCAGGTTCTGCTGAGATCTGGGTGCGATCGCGCGATCGCGCCAGAAAATCCAGCCCCAAAAGGACGCAAACCAGACTCGCTCCCCAGGGCAAACGCATACTCAATTTCGACAACCGAAAAACGATAAATCGAGCACTGAGCGTAGTCGTTGGCGTAGCCTCTGCGAAGCAGATAGTGCGGCCACTTTTCCCAAGCGGCGGCCATTTTTCGCACTCCCACCCAGGCTATCGGCGAGGCCGACGCTTCGCGAACGACTCCGCTCAGCCTTCGAGATACCGACCTCAGCGCCAAGAATTTTGAGTCTGCGTTTGTCCTGACTCGCACCCCCCTTTCGCCCCGAAAGGTCGCAGCCTTGCAGTACACTCCAGAGTCGAGCGCCCGCGCCGCCCCAAATATTTCAATATTTCGCCACTCCACTCCGACACTGCACTCCGATTACTCCATTCCGTCCCCACCCATGTCCTTTTTTCGCAAAGACGCCCAGCTCGCGGAAATCGGCGAGCTCATCGTCAACGCCGCCCGGGAGCAGTTCCCCCATCTGGCGCAAAATCAAATCGCACTCACCTGGATCGTCTACGAGCCTCCCCTGGCGGTCAATACCGGCGGCGCGCTCAGCGCCGAAGAGTTCTGGAAACACCAGCCGCGCGGCTTTCACTATCGCGGCGTCGAGGCGATCTACCCAGCCAGCGTCGTCAAGCTGTTTTACGTCGTGGCGCTCTATGAGTGGTTCCAGGGCGGCATGGCCCAGCGCAGCCCCGAACTCGATCGCGCGATTCGCGACACGATCGTCGATTCGAGCAACGATTCCACCAGCCTGCTCGTAGACGTGCTAACCGGCACGACCAGCGGCCCCGAGCTGCCCACCGGCCCCTTTGAGTCTTGGAAAAAGCAGCGCAACATCGTCAACCGCTACTTCAAGCAACTGGGCTGGCCGGAACTAGACGCCATCAACGTCAACCAAAAAACCTGGGGTGACGGGCCTTACGGTCGCGAGCGCGCTTTCGTCGGCACGACGCTCGAAAACCGCAACAAGCTGACCACCAATGCCACAGCTCGCCTGCTCCACAGCATCGTCGGCGGCGTCGCCGTTTCGCCGCAGGTCTGCCAGGAAATCATGGGTTACATGAAGCGCGATCGCAGGCCGGAAGTCCTCGCCGCCGACCCGGAGAATCAAGTGACCGGCTTCCTCGGCGACGGCCTGCCGCCTGCGGCGGGCGTTTGGTCGAAGGCGGGGTGGATGAGCCAGGTGCGCCACGACACGGCCTATATCGAGCTTCCCGACGCCTTCCCGTATACGCTGACGGTCTTTACTGAAGGCCCCGCCCAGAGCAAAAGCGAGGCGGTGATTCCCTTTATCTCGCAGCAGATCGCCCTGGCGATGCGGGAGCTGACGGCAGCACGCAGCGATCGCTCCGAGTCTTGAGCCGAACCGGTAATTCAGCCTGCCGAACTTTACGTCGAGCTGCGGGTTGAGATGGCCCCGAGCCTGCGGCGATCGCTAGATGCGACACGGGCGAGCCCGGACAGTATATTGGTGAAGGGCAAATCCCGCACGCGCCCGCAAGACCGGCTTTCCGGACTCCGTTTCGACTCCTTTTCCGCGCGCCAATCTCGATCGGAATCGTTAATTCCACGGATTCTGTCTTTCCAGGCTGTCAATTACTTTAGGAGCGTGGGCAACTCGTCGGTTTTCTCTACCGCCCGCAGACCCTGCGATCGCTGGCGGTAGCCGCACTGCCCCCGCTTGTCCCCGACGCCCGATCGAAATTTGCCGCCCCCATCATGGAAGACCGCGACAAGACGCACGAAGAATTGGTCGACGAGCTAGACGCGCTTCGCCAGGAGGTCGATCGGCTCAAGGTTCAAGAAACCGCCTACGAAGCCCAAACCGAGCTGTTGCGGACACTTGTCTCGATGGGCGAGAAGCCCAGCCGAAGTCTGATTTTGCGATCGCTCGCCCAGCAAGCCGTGCGCCTGTGCAACCGCCTGACGGGGGCAGACGAGGGCAGCCTGTTTTTCCTCGATGAAGACGGACGGGTGGTCGAATGCGTCCTGGCGCGCGGCGCGACGATCAAGGAGCGAAAAGAGTCGCTGATCGGGCGAGTCCTGGAGAAAGGGCTGGCCGGATGGGTCTATAAAAAGCACCAAGTCGGCCTGATTACCGACACGATGCGCGACGAGCGCTGGCTGCAGCTTCCGAGCCAGCCCTACGACGTGCGATCGGCGCTCTGCATTCCCATACTGCGCGGCAAGCGCCTGCTCGGGCTGATTACGCTGACCCACCCGCAGCCCGGACATTTTCGCTACGAAGCCGCGCGCTTGATGCAGACGACCGCTACCCAGATCGGTCTGATCGTTAACGTGCTCAACGCCTACTCCAAGGCCAATGGCGAAGACATCTCGACCGAAATCGCGCAGGGAGCGGGCGAAAAAGTACCGACTTCGGCAATGCAGCCGTCGCCTAGCCCCACGAAGCAAAAGCGCGCGCTGCCCGTAGAGCCAGGCGATCGATCCGAAGACAAAACGGAAGCCTCCTCTGAAGACCGAACCGAAGTCCCCTCGATCGCCGAAGATACCCAAACAAAAGATCTCGAGACCCAAGACCTCAAACCTCGAGCCCCCCAACCCCAGATCCCCAGAACTCAGACCCCCAGAACTCAGATCCCCAAAGCCACACCTGCTCGCGATGCCGAGCCGCCGCGATCGCCCCTGCCAAACTCCGCGCTGCCAAATATCCCCACCACCCAAACACCCCAAAGCCCGCTGCCCTCGGAGATTCCGCTACCGTTCCCCCGCCCAAGTGCCCTGCCGCTACCGCCCAAGCGCCCCACCGAAAAACGTACGATCGACCCCAATTCGCCGATTCTGCGCGACAACCAGCTCTCGACCTTGGGACTCTACATCGTCACCTGGGACGGCAAATTTATCTACGCCAACGCCCACCTGGCGCGCACGTTTGGCTACCGCCTCAACGAAATTTCCGCGATGGCGACGATCTTTACCCTCGTGACCGAGGCGCATTACGACTTCGTCGCCGAGAAAATCTACCAGTGCGTGCGCGGCCAAATCGCGCAGCTCTCCTGTCGGTTCAAGGGCAAGCGCAAGGGAGGCCAAACGCTCGACATAGAAATCTATGGTGCTCGCACCCAGTTCTACGGTAAGGCCGTGATGATCGGCGTCCTGCGCGGGCTGCCGAAGGTCACGCCGACCCCCAGCACGGCCCTGCCCACGGCCTCGCCGTAGTCGAGCGCCCGCCAATGGCGCGACTGGTGGCTGAATTGGCTCGCGCGACAGCAGTGCGATCGACGACGACGCGACAAACAGAACCGTAGCGCAGACGTCCTCGCCTGCTTCAAATTTTGTATGCGCTTGCCCTGCCGCGTCGCCCGATCGCTGCGCGGTGCGTATTGAGGAACGCGCTACAATGTTTGGCGATTTAATAAAGCCTAAAACCCGCGCGAGTTTTTGATACTGCGACCTGCAGCTGCGACTGCCTCGATTGCATCGAACTCCCTGAAATTCTCTAGGAAGAGTTCGACCCGAACGCGTCGATATCTAATCGATATCTGAAAGTCTCCCGAAGGCCCGATCGCGCCTCGTCACCGACAAAGCCCGCGACACGCCCCACCATAAAACTGCTCAATAAGCTCAACTCGTTAAGATGACCGCAGCCACCGCCAGCCCGACCGCCAACCCAACTGCCACGCGCCGCCGCGCCGTCTATCCCTTCACGGCGATCGTCGGCCAGGAAGAGATGAAGCTCGCGCTTCTACTAAACGTCATCGACCCGAAGATCGGCGGCGTGATGATTATGGGCGATCGCGGTACGGGAAAATCGACCACGATTCGCGCCCTGGCCGACCTGCTGCCGGAAATCGACGTGGTGGCCGAAGACCCCTTCAACAGCCACCCCAAAAATCCCGAGATGATGAGCGACGAGGTGCGCGATCGCCTCGCCAGCGGCGGCACGATCCCGACTGCGAAGAAAAAAGTGCAGATGATCGACCTGCCTCTCGGCGCGACTGAAGACCGGGTTTGCGGCACGATCGACATTGAAAAAGCTCTGTCCGAAGGTGTCAAAGCCTTCGAGCCCGGACTGTTGGCCAAAGCCAATCGCGGCATCCTCTACGTAGACGAAGTCAACCTGCTCGACGACCACCTGGTTGACGTGCTGCTCGACTCGGCGGCCTCGGGCTGGAACACTGTCGAGCGCGAGGGCATCTCGATTCGCCACCCGGCCAACTTCGTGCTGGTCGGCTCCGGCAACCCCGAGGAAGGCGAGCTGCGTCCGCAACTGCTCGATCGCTTCGGCATGCACGCCGAAATCCGCACGGTTAAAGAGCCCCAACTGCGCGTCAAAATCGTTGAAGAGCGCAGCGCCTTCGACAACGATCCACAAAGCTTCCTGAGCAGCCGCAAAACCGAGCAGGAAAACCTCCAAGCCCGCATCGTCAAAGCGCAGGGGCTACTGCCCTCGGTGACGATCGACTACGACCTACGCGTGCAAATCTCCGAAGTCTGCTCGGCCCTGGACGTGGACGGCCTGCGCGGCGATATCGTCGTCAACCGCGCCGCCAAAGCCGTCGCCGCTTTCGACGAACGCACCGAAGTCACTCTCGACGACATTAAAAAGATCGCCGTCCTCTGCCTGCGCCACCGCCTACGCAAAGACCCTCTCGAGACGATCGACTCCGGCTCGAAAGTCGAGAAAGTCTTCTCGGAAGTGTTTGGCATTGCGCTCGAAGACTAGGCTCTCGAAGGCTAGACCCGCCGGGACTTTTCACGACGGTCAGTTTGAGAGTTAACGAAACACCCAAAGAGAACCGAGCTGCGTCGTTGGCGTAACCTTCGCTTTGCGAATAGTGCGGTCTTGGCTCAGAGGCGACAGAGCCAGAATGTTTCGTTTTTCGTTGAACCGACCATAACCGCCCTAAAAGACGTGACCCAACCCCAGCGTATCCTCGGACTCGATCCCGGTTTGGCCACGCTGGGCTTCGGGGCGATCGACATTAGCGGCGATCGCCCCGACGCGCGCGACTACGGCGTCATTAAGACCCCGGCCAAGCAGCCGATCGCCGATCGCCTGCGCGCCATCTACGACGACATGCACGAGCTGCTTACCGCGATCGAACCGACTCACGTGGCGATCGAAAAGCTGTTTTTCTATCGCATGGGTAATACAATCCCGGTCGCTCAGGCGCGCGGCGTCACGCTCCTCGCTCTGGCCCAGCATGGCCTCGACTACGTGGAGTTCACCCCAGCCCAGGTCAAGCAAGCCCTGACCGGCTACGGCAACGCTAAAAAGCCCGACGTGCAGGCCGCCGTGACCCGCGAGCTAAACCTGAGCGCCATCCCCCGCCCTGACGACGCTGCCGACGCTCTGGCGATCGCGCTAACCGCCTGGTTTCAGGGCTGAGCGCTGGGGCCGCTCGATCGATCCTTTATTATTCTTTCGCAATCCGTTATCCGTATTCTGAGTCAGAACGTTATAATTCGTTACGGAACGCCTGCGAGCTGTCCTTCTCCCCCAGGAAACCATGAGCAAATCCGTTCACGCTTTTTTCATCGGTCGCGTCCTTGCCGAATCGCTCGGTAGCGCCGTCGAGAAGACCTTCACGGAAACGCTGAGCCAAATCGGTAAGTTCGATGCCGAGCAGCGCGAAGCGTGGCGATCGTTTGCTGACGAAGTGCTCGAGCGGGCCGCTGCCGCCGAAGCCGCCGCAACCGACGGCCAAAGCGAGCAAAGTGATGCCGAAGGCAGTTCCGACGACCTGCAAGAAATTATCGACAACCTGCGAGCCGAGACCGCCCAGCTCCGCGTCGAACTGCAAAAGTATCGCAACCGTTAAGTTTCCGATCGCCCGTCAAACCCTAGCCCTGCCGATAATCTGGCCGAGAACCTGAGTGTCTGCCCTGTCTGAAGACTCCCTCTCCACCGCTTCGCGACGCCTCGAACGCCCTGGCGTCGATCGGGATGCGCGTCCGCCTGCGCCGGTCATCCCAGAAGGGAAGCCTTCCCCGCAGCCACAAGTCAGCGAGCGCGAATATCGCTGGAACCGCAAGCGTTACTCTTGGAACCGGCGACGGCTCGAGATCTGGTCGTTCGTGTTTCGCTTCCTGACCGAGCTGTGGACGAACCGAAAGACCTGGACGTATCTCGGCGGCTACAGCGACGAGAAGCTCGCCAAGCGCAGACGGCGGCAAGCCATCTGGATTCGCGAGACGTTCCTCGACCTCGGCCCGACCTTCATCAAGCTCGGTCAGCTCTTCTCAACGCGATCGGATATCTTTCCGGCAGAGTACGTCGAAGAGCTCTCGAAGCTCCAAGACCGCGTCCCGGCCTTTAGTTACGCGCTCGTCGAAGAAATCGTCGAAGAAGAGTTCGGCCACCACCCCGACGCGCTTTTCGACCACTTCGACCCGATTCCCCTCGCTGCCGCCAGCCTCGGCCAGGTACACAAGGCCCGACTGCGTAACGGCGAAGACATTGTCGTCAAGGTTCAGCGCCCCGGCCTCAAGCGCCTGTTCGATATCGACCTGGGCATTACGCGCGGCGTCGCCAAGTACCTCCAGCACCACCCCACTTGGGGCAAAGGTCGCGACTGGACGGGCATCTATGACGAGTGCAGCCGCATCCTTTACGAAGAGATCGACTACCTCAGTGAAGGACGCAACGCCGACCTGTTCCGTCGCAACTTCCGCGATGTCGATTGGGTGGAAGTGCCACGCGTCTACTGGCGCTACACCTCTTCGCGCGTGCTTACCCTAGAGTACGCACCCGGCATCAAGATCAGTCAGTACGACGCTCTCGAAGCGGCGGGGCTCGATCGCTCGCGTCTGGCGGGCCTGGGCGCGACGGCCTACCTGATGCAGCTTCTCGACTTCGGCTTCTTCCATGCCGACCCCCACCCCGGCAACCTAGCTGTCACCACCGAAGGCGCGCTAATTTTCTACGACTTCGGGATGATGGGCTCGATTACCACGCAACTGCGCGTGCGGTTGATGGAGCTGTTTTTCGGCGTCGCCCAGCGCGACTCAGTGCGCGTGGTGGACGCGCTGATCGCGACCGGCGCGCTGACGCCGACGGGCGATCTGGGGCCGGTGCGCCGCTCGATCCAGTACATTCTCGATAACTTGATGGACAAGCCTTTCGAGGAGCAGTCGATCGACAGCATCACCGACGACCTCTACGACATTGCCTACGACAGTCCTTTCCGCTTTCCCGCGACCTTCACCTTCGTGATGCGCGCTTTCTCGACGCTGGAGGGTGTAGGCAAGGGTCTCGATCCGGACTTTAACTTTATGGAGGTGGCGAAGCCGTTTGCCCTCGACGTCATGAACCAAGGCCCAGAACAGTACACGGGATCGCTACTCGGCGAGATCGGTCGCCAAGCCTCAGAGGTGAGTAACACCGCGCTGAACTTGCCGCGTCGCATTGACGATACGATCGAAAAGCTCGATCGCGGCGACATCCGCGTTCGCATCCGCGCTTCGGAGACCGATCGCATCCTGCGCCGCCTTAGTGCTCAGCAAGTCAGCGGCAACTACGCCGTGCTGACCGGCGCGGCGCTGCTGTCGGCCACTATCCTGGTCGTAAACGGCTTTTTGTGGGGGGCGGGTGTTGTCGCGCTAATCGCTGTCGGCCTCGCGGTCGTGTTCGTGCGCGCGGCCATGCAGGCCAATCGTCTAGATCGCTTCTAGGCCGTCGTCGGCCAAGGTACCTGTCAGCGCCCCTCTGTCACTTCCTTTGCTAACTCCTCTGCTAGCACTGCCGTCGGGCACTTCGGAACTGCTGCAACGGTGCGGCAAAGCTTCGAGATTCGCAGGTTTGCTCCCTTCCGCGTTCTCCTCTAAACTCAGGGCTCGAACCGCGTCGGCTCCATCATCAGAACGTGCCCTCACAGGCGCGACCGACGTTGCGTTCGTCTGTATCATCGATTGAGACGGCCACCACACAATCTCGAATCACGTAGAAAGCTCGCATGATCAAACCTGTTTTTGCTGGTGCAACCGACGTCGGCCTCGTCCGCGCCGTCAACCAAGACGATCACCATATCGACGAGGCAGGTCGTTTCTTTATCGTGGCGGATGGCATGGGCGGCCACGCTGCCGGTCAAGAGGCCAGCCGCATCGCCAAGGAAACGATTCGCGACTATCTCGAAAAAAATTGGACGTCGGATACGCCCTCCGACGTGCTGCTCGAAGAGGCGTTCCAGGCGGCAAACCGCGCGATCGTCGAAGACCAAAAGGTCAACCCCCAAAACGCCGATATGGGAACGACCGCCGTTGCGGCGATCTTCCGCGCCGTTGGCGACGAAGATCTGGCCGTCTGGTGCGGCAACTTGGGCGACTCGCGCGTCTATCACAAGACCTCGGGCGAGTTCGTGCAGGTGACGGAAGACGACACCTGGGTGGCGCAGGCCGTACGGATGGGCGCGATCGAGCTAGAGGAAGTTCGCACGCATCCCTGGCGGCACGTTCTGGCGCAATGTTTGGGGCGCGAGGATATGGGTGATGTCGAGGTGCTGTCACTGGCGGTCGAGCCGGGCGATCGGCTGCTGCTATGTAGCGACGGCCTGACAGAAGAGCTCGAGGACGCCAGCATTGCTCGCGACCTGGAGATGCCTTCGTGTCAGGATGCTGCCGACCATCTAGTGGCCTCGGCAAAAGAGGCAGGCGGCCACGACAACATCACGGTCGTTGTGGTTGAAGTAACGACGTAGACGGCGGTCGTCAACAACAGCGTATTGATATTTGTTACGGTTTGGCGCGTTTTCCTAACTCCCTACGAACGAAGCCGATAGACTAATGGTCGTTATCGTGTGTGATTTGTGCCCGCCGTAGGCAGCGCGATTCGCTCCGACCAATAATTAGAATCCAGCTGAGAATTCACTTGGAGTTTTTCTTACGATGTCTCATTCTGTAAAAATCTATGACACCTGCATCGGCTGCACCCAGTGCGTCCGTGCTTGCCCGCTAGATGTTCTGGAGATGGTGCCTTGGGACGGCTGCAAAGCCGGTCAAATTGCGTCGTCGCCGCGTACCGAAGACTGCATCGGCTGCAAGCGTTGCGAAACGGCTTGCCCGACGGACTTCCTGAGCGTCCGCGTGTACCTCGGTGCGGAAACGACTCGCAGCATGGGTTTGTCCTATTAAATCCCGCTATTTGTCGATCGAAGGGGGAGCGATGTCGCTCCCTTTTTTTGTGTCTGAGTTTCGGGCTCTGTGGCTTTACGGTTCCGCGCCGAGTCCGAGCCTCGTTGCACGATACGCCGGTGACAGAAACACGTCAGTTCGACGAAAACAGCTTTTTGAGGCTTACTGACGAGAAAATGCAGGGTTCGGAGCAACGAAGAACTCACGTCAACAGACGAGCTCTCGTTGCGGGCAAGATGCCCGCGCGACGAAAGGTAATGCAATCTCTGCCGTAGCGCCAAGCGTCCCGCTCGTTTCCGGTTTCCAACCGCGCCTACGACTTGCGTCGCTTCTCGCTCTTCTGCTGGCTGCGATCGACTTCGCTGAACGCCACATTCGGAGCCCGATTCGAGCGGTAGTCTGCGATCCGCTTCGATACCGAACCCCAGGCGGCCGATGCGCCCTCCTTTGTCTTATCGAACGCCATCGCCGCCGCTGGCTTGACGCCGCCCGCGATCGCGTCGCCGATCGCCGCCAGGTCGGCGCTGAGGAAGACGAACTGCCAGTCCGCCGCCTGCTTGTCGGCCATCATTTTTTCGATGGTCTGGCGATCGAACTCCTTGCTAGCGTTCTCCTGGCCGTCGGTGACGATCGCGACGACGATCCGCGCCGGACGGTTAGCTTCCACCTGACGCGACAGTGTTTGCTCCAGGTCGTTGATACCGCGCCCGATCGCGTCGAGTAGCGGTGTGCTGGCGCGGGGCACGAAAGTCTCGCGCGTCAGGTCGGGGACTTCCTCGATGGCTTTGAAATGGTGGATAACCTCGTAGGGGTCTTGCGAGTCAAACTGCACCAGCGTCAGGGTGGCGCGTCCGGGCTGGCCTTGCTGCTCGCTGAGAAAGGCGTTGAAGCCGCCGATCGTGTCGTCGCGAATCGACTGCATCGAGCCGGTGCGATCGAGAATGACGGTGAGATGGGTGTAGTCGGCTTGCATCGTCTCCCCCTGGATGAATTTGTTCGCTATCGGTGCGCGATTTGAGAAAGCGGGCGGATCTCAATTCAACTCGATCGCTGGTCGATCGTCGATTAGAGTGCGCTGGCGCAATAAATCTTCAACGGTGACACGCAAAAAGCGCCGATCGTCGATGCGGAAGGCGACCGAGATGCGATCGCGGCCCGGCATCCCTGGCGGGTCGAGTTCGGCCAGGACGCGCCCGCTGTCGCTGTCGTTGAGCGGCTTGACGGGCGCTTCGTCAGTGTCGATCTCGCGGGTAATCAGCCGATCGCCATCGAAGAAGACCTCCGTGGCAGTTTCGCGCTGGCCCAGCTCGCCGAGAACGAGTTCGATTTTCGGCTGCTTTTCGAGGGACGCGCCAAGGTTAATCACGACCGGCTTGCGGGTCGGGTAGGGCTGTCCGGCTTCGACGATCGGATGCCAGCCGTGGGCATTGGCGCGCCGATCCCAGAAGCGGATGCCGTAGCCGTGCTGGAGAAAGTCTTTGACCTCGATGCCGTCTTCGAGCTTCAGCGCCCCGAGGGCAATGGCGTCGAGCGGGCGATCGCTGCGAATCTTCTCCGTGGAGAAGTGGCCCGCCATCCAGCGGCGCACCGCCGGTATCTGCGCCGAGCCGCCGACCAGCAGTACCGCATCGATATCGGACTTGTCGAGATCCTGGCGCTCGGCCTGTTGCAAGACGGCGTCTAGGGCTCCGTCGAGCTGGCCGAAGAAGTCGCGATCGCGCAGGATTTGCTCGAACGACTCGCGATCGAGCTTGAGCTCGTAGCTCTCGAAGTTCTCTTCATCGAAAAAAACCTCGACAGCCTCGGGCTTCTCGGAGAGCTGGATTTTCAGCCGTTCTGCCAGCCGCGTCGTTAGGGAATTTTTCTCTAGGCCCTGCCGATCGGCAAAGTAGTCCACCAGCCAGTTGTCGATGTCCGTACCGCCCAGATCGAGGCCACTTTTCGCCAGCACCTGAGCCGCCTCTAGCCTTTGGCCCGACTCTTCCGTAAAGTCCTTCGCGCCCCACTTCAAAATAAACCCGAGGGGCTTGCGCTGCTGGGTAACGCTGCGATCGAGCTTGACGAGCGACAGGTCGAGCGTGCCGCCGCCAAAGTCCACCACCAGTAGGTTCTTCGCGTCGGTCGCTTCGTAGCCCAAGGCCGCTGCCGTCGGTTCGTCGAGGAGACGCACGCGGTTGACGCCTGCTGCGGCACACACCTGACCGAGCCACTGGCGGTAGACCTCGAAGCTCTCGACGGGAACCGTCAGCACCAGCGACTCGGTTTCCAGCGGCACGTCGCGCACTGACGCCAATACCTGCCGCAAAAACAGCTCGCCGATCTGCTCGAAGCTGGCGACTTTTCCATCGAGTTCCGGTAGGCTCGCGCTGACGCCCGCGCCGATGCCGCGTTTAAAGCTGCGAAAAAAACGCCGATCGCTCGCCGTATCGAAGCCGCGATCGCGCACGGCCTGGCCGACGACCGCTTTCCCAGCAGCGGCGTTTTCTAAGTACAGCAGGCTCGGCACGACGGGGACGACTCCGAGAGTGTCGGACAGCTCTAGCCGCACCGTTTCCGCCTTGCGTGCCGAGGCGTCCCAGCACGCCACAACCGTATTACTCGTACCGAAATCGATCGAGATCGTCATTCTTGTTCTGAATTGATATCTTCGCGCCCCAGATCTTCGCAGATTTCGGGGCAATTGCGAATAAATATCATTAGTGCGATGCGAATGGCAGCTTTGGGTCTCACGATCGTGGCGACGGCTAGACCCCCATTAGGCTCAAATCATTAGGTTCAAATCATTAGTCTCGATCGAACCTCAGCTAAACCTTTTGAGCCGCTGCCGAAGCGCCCTCGGGATAAGGTGAGGCGGGTAGCTCCAGGCAGTAGCCCGCACCGTAGACGGTCTTGATAAAACGCGGGTGGCGCGGCTCGGGCTCCATTTTGGTCCGCAGGTGGCGAATGTGAACGCGAATCGTTTCAATATCGTCGTTCGGGTCGTAGCCCCAGACCTCTTTCAAAATGGCGCTGGGCGAAACTGTCTGGCCGTGGCGCTGGAGCAAGCAATGCAGCAGCTCGAACTCTAGGTGGGTCAGCTTGACGGTGTTCTCGAACCAAATGGCTTCAAAGCGCTCGGGAACCAGAGTCAGCGGACCGTAGTTGAGGATTTCGGTGTGCTTGGCGGCCTGGGGGATGCGATCGGTACGTCGCAGCAGCGCCCGAACGCGCGCCAGCATTTCTTCGATCTCGAAGGGCTTGGTCATATAGTCGTCGGCCCCGGCGTTGAAGCCTTCGACTTTGTTAGAGGTTTGGTTGAGCGCCGTCAGCATCAAGATGGGGATGTCGGCGGTGCGGTCGTCGCGGCGCAGGCGCTGGCACACCGTCAGGCCATCAACGCGGGGCAACATCAAATCGAGAACGATCAGGTCGGGCATGAGCTGGACGGTCAGCGCCTGGGCTTTGACGCCGTCTTCGGCTTTGCTCACGTCGTACCCAGCCATTTCTAGGTTGATGGCGACGAGTTCTGAGATGGACGGATCGTCGTCGATCACGAGGATTCTGGGCATTGCGATACGAAGGGCTAACTGAACAGTAACGGTCACTAACGAGATCGACTGGCGTGGGGTCAGGCGCAAACCTCGTTGCAATTTTTCGCGGTCTTCAATATTTGTTCGTTCAGCTTAGCAAAATGAATCAGAACTGACTGGGAGCTGCGCTACGTGTATTTCACCTTGTAAACATTCGGTCGGTGCGGGCACTGGGCGATGCTCCCTAGGGACGCGACTGGATCGCCACTGTGCGAACGGGGAGCTGAGTCTGGGGTGGGGTTGAGATTTGCCCCGCTCGAACTGTCAAGATTTGCGATCGATTTAGCCACTGGGCGTCGAAGGCATTTAAGTGGGGCGTAGCGATTAGGGTTTGAAAGCGGTCTTCGATCGCTTCGAGCAGGTGGTTTTGTCGCGTTAGGTCTAGCTCGGCTAGCACGTCGTCGAGCAGCAGCAGAGGCGGCTCGCCCACGACATCCTCGATCGCCTCGAGTTCGGCCAGCTTCGTGGCCAGCACGAGGGTGCGCTGCTGCCCCTGGGAGCCGAAGTGGCGGGCGGGGCGCTCGTCGATGGTTAGCTCGATTTCGTCGCGGTGGGGGCCGACGAGCGTCGAGCCGCGCGCGTACTCGGCGCTTTGGTTGCCGCCCAGGCGATCGAGCAGGGCTTGCTGGATAACCTTAGAGTCGTCGGCGCTGGCGGCCTCGGCGACCTGGCTGCGGTAGACGATTTTTAAATCTTCGGATTCGCCGCCGATCGCGTGGTGCCAGCGACGGGCCAGGGGTGCGAGGCGATCGAGGGCGCGGCGACGGCGGCGGATCACCTTGGTTCCGGCGGCAGCGAGCTGAACGTTTAGAGCGGGAAGGGTGACAGCGATCGGATGGTGGCGATCGCCTTTGAGCTTGCGAAGTGCGGCGTTGCGCTGCTTGAGGATGCGGGCGTACTCGCGCAGGATGTAGATATATATCGGCTCGAGCTGGACGATCAGGCGATCGATCCAGCGGCGGCGGTAGTCCGGCGCGCCGCGCACCAGTTCGATGTCGATGCAGGAAAATTCCACGGTGTTGAGCGCTCCGAGGAAGTCGATATGGCGGCGGCAGGTTTCGCCATTGGCCCGCACCGTGCGCCGCCCCGATCGCCGCAGGATCGCCTGGAGCGACGATCGGGCTCCATTGCGCTCGATCTCCGCATCGATTTGGGCCAGGTCTTCGCCGCCGCGCACCAGGTCGCGATCGCTGCTGGCGCGAGGGCTGCCCAGCGTCGCCAGAAAGGCCACGCTCTCGAGCAGGTTCGACTTGCCCTGGGCGTTGTCGCCGACCAAAATCGTCTTCGCGGCGGCAAACTCGACTCGCTGCTGCGCGTAGTTGCGAAAGTGCTGGAGCGAGAGCGAGTGAAGGTACATGAGCGGCGGGCTCGGTTCGTGGGCTCGGTTCGGCAAGTGGGCTCTACTCTAAACTAAGGCACGGGAGTGCATCAGCCTCTCGCTCCGCCGCTCGCTTCCGATCTGGCATGACTCCTCCCCGCGAATTTGCTGCCCCGCCGCCTGCCGCCGACCCAGACAGCAGCGCTTCCGACGGCAACCTCGACAGCGCCCAAAGCGCCCCAAGCAATCCCACTAGCCCACCCAAAAGTACTGCCGAAAGGGCCTCAGATAGCGCCTCAGAGAAAGCCTCAGAAAGCGATCCCAAAAACACAAAAATCGCCCTGGTGGACTACACCGCCGATCGCGTGAACTGGGTCGAAGCGCCCACGATCGCCGACTACCAGCGCTGCCGCGATCCCCAGAGCGTTTCTTGGCTCGATCTTCAGGGCGCGATCGACGCCGACGACCTCCAGGCGATCGGCGACGCCTGCCAGCTCGATCCCGCCGCGATCGAGACGCTGCTGCGCCCCCAGCGTCGCGCCCAGATAGAAGAATACGACCGCGCGATCGCGGTCGTGTTTCGTATGGTGGCCTGCAATGGCGATCGGTTCCGCGCTCAGCAGATCGTCTTAATTCTGGGCGAAGGCTGGCTGATTTCGCTCCAGGAACAGACCGACTACGACTGCTTTGCACCAGTGCGCGCGCGGCTGCGGGCCGCAAAGGGCTCGTTCCGCAAAAGCAGCGTCGATTATCTGGCTTATTCGCTGATCGACGCGACGATCGATAGTTTCTTCCCCGTCTTAGAAAATTACGGCGAGCGCATTGCCGTCCTCGAAGAAGAGGCGATCGTCCGCCCGCACCCGACGATGCTGCAAACGATCTATCAGCTACGGCGCGAGCTGCTCGAACTTCGGCGCGCCGTCTGGCCCCAGCGCCACGCGATCAACCTGCTCAGTCGGGGCAGCGGCGAGCCGATCGTCAGCGATCGCGCCCGGATGATGCTGCGCGACAGCTACGATCGCCTGATGCAGGTGCTGGAGACGATCGAGACCTACCGCGAGCTGTCGTCGGGGCTGATGGATATTTACCTATCGGCGCTGGGTCAGAAGACCAATGAGGTGATGAAGACGCTGACGGTGATCTCGACGATCTTTATTCCGCTGACCTTTGTGGCGGGGATCTACGGGATGAATTTCAATACGGAACGATCGCCGTTTAATATGCCGGAGCTGAACTGGATGTTTGGCTATCCGCTCTGTCTGACGCTAATGGCAACGATCGCGGGGGGGACGATGTTCTATTTCTGGCGGCGCGGCTGGTTCTCGAGTTTTGCGGACTTCGATGAGAAATAGCGCGATCCGGCTGCTAGCCCAAACTTAAGGCGGCCACTCAAAACGGCCAGAACACTGGCACGAGAAACGTCGTCAGCGTCCCCAACGCCAACGTCAACGGCACGCCACAGCGCAGAAAGTCCGCGAACTTGTAGCCGCCCGGCCCGTAGACCATCATGTTCGTCTGATAGCCGATCGGCGTCACGAAACACGACGACGCCGCCAGGATCGAGGCCACCAGAAACGGTCGCGAATCGACCTCGTAGAGCTTCGCCGTCTCCAGGCAGAGCGGAAACAACAGCACCGCCGCCGCATTGTTCGTAATCACCGAAGTCAGCACCGTCCCGAGCAGATAGATCGCCCCGATCGCCGCCGTCAGCCCCAGCGGTCGCGTCAGCAGCACGAACCCCTCTGAGATCGCCGCCGCCGCGCCCGAGTTTTGCAGCGCCGTGCCAACCCCGAACGCCGCCGCGATCGTCACCAGCACCTGCCACTCGATGCTGCGCCGCGCCTCGCTCGCCGAAATGCAGCCGAAGCCCACCGTCGCCACCGCTACCAGCGCCCCCGCGATCGCCGTATTCATCCAGCCCGTCGTCATCAACACCAGCAGCACGCCAAATAGCACCAGCGCGATTCCGGCGCGATCGCGGCGCAGCGGTCGCCACTCATCGACGCGGCTGATTAAGAAAAACGCCGGATCGTCGCGGTGCTTTTTCAAGAAGGCCGGACTAGTTTGAAGCAGCAGCGTATCGCCCGGTTGCAGGGCGATGTCGCCAATTTTTTTCTTGATACGGCTGCCGCTGCGGTGGACGGCGACAACGGCGGCTCCGTAGGTGCTGCGAAAGTTTGCCGAGCGGATCGTTTTGCCATTGAGCGGCGACGTACTGGAAATCACGGCTTCGTAGAGGCGGCGGCGGCGCTTGCGCTCGGGCGAAACTTCGTAGGCCGGGTCGGCGAGGGGAATCAGGCCGGGGATTTGCTCCAGCTCGATAATGCTGCTGACGATGCCGGTAAACACCAGGCGATCGTTAGCGCGAATGATATCGCTAGGGCTGACGGGCGCAACGATCGCATCGCCGCGATCGATCTCGATGAGAAACAATCCCGGCAGATGGCGCAGCCCGCCCGCCTCGACGGTTTGCCCGACCAGACGGCAGTCTTCGAGTACCTGCATCTCCAGCAGATATTCCCGCCGCTCGTCGCTGAGCTGCGAAATCAAATCCTTGCGCTCCGGCAGCAGGCGACGGCTGGCGAACAGCAGATACAGCGTCCCTAGCAGCGCGCAGGGAATCCCAACGCGTCCCAGCTCGAACAGCGACATCCCCGGCAAGCCGTTTTCGAGCATCAGGCCGTTGACCACCAGGTTCGTTGAAGTGCCGATCAGCGTGCAGGTTCCGCCGAGGATCGCCAGATACGACAGCGGGATCAAGAGCTGGGAGGGCGAAACGCGGTAGCGGCGACACCAATCCAGGACGATCGGCATCAGCATCGCCACGATCGGCGTGTTGTTTAGAAACGCCGAAGATGGGATGACGAGAATCGCCAGCCGCCCGAGGACGCCGGTTTGGGTCTTGGTTTTGCGGAGGAGATAGTAGCCGATCGAGTCGAGGACGCCGGTTTCGCGAAGGCTTGCGGCGATCACGAACAGCACCGCCACAGTAATTGCGCCCTCGTTGGCGAACCCGGCAAAGGCTTCGGCGGGCGAGATGATACCGAGCGCAGCGAACGTCGCCGTCGCACCGAGGAAGAGCATATCCGGCGGTGCGATGTTGCGAATCAGGGCGATTAGCACCAGAACGACAACGCTCAGGGTCAGCAGGGCATCAAAACTCACGATCGTTCGGTGCGATGTTTCGTTGAACTTCAGTCGAGCGCTAATCGAGCGCTAATCGAGCGCTAATTAAACTTAGCTTTGGCGCGCTCGTACACTTCGACGGTGATTTCCGGCTCGTCGTTCTCGCGGGCGAAGTTTTCGATTTTCTTACGGGCGGCAGGGCGCACGAAGAATGGAATTTCCTTGAGGCGCTTTTCGGCGGCTTCCGTCCAGGTGGGTTTGTCGCTCACGATCGGCTCGCTGTGTCGTATTTCGCGGGTTTTGGCGATTTCAGTTGTAATCGATTTTGCTGGGCTTTGGCAGGCTCTGGCGAGAGTCGCGGCGTCCGGCCTCGCTTTTTTCAGGCGCGACACCGACCCGAGCAGCCGGAGCGCCGGAAAAGTCCTCAGCATCGTAGGTCGTGCCGGAAAGCAGGTAGGTGCGCCACTGCGGCGGGCTAATCGCGTCGTCGAGCTTTGCCAGTCGCCAGGTCGTACCCTCGGCTTGGGGCTGGAGGTATAGCTCGAACGGCTGCCGCTGGCGCGAGAGAGTCCGCGACGGGAACTCCAGCTCGAGGTCATAGGTTCCGCGCACGGCATAGCTGGGGATGCCTTGAATATCGAAATCGCGGCGCGATCGCACCCGAATGTGGCGCACGCGTAGAGTGGGCTCGAGATCGAAGCGCAACTGGCCGACGAGCTGCTCCTGACCGAACTGCGCCTGCCGTAGCAGCGCTGCCTCGAGAGGCAGGTCGGCATTCGGGCCGAAGCGATCGCAACCCGCGATCGCCAGCGCCAGAAACACCGTCAAACAACTCGCCAGCAGCCGTTTCAGCATGGCCTCTCGGAAATAGGTCTGACTCACGCTATCACGCCCGCGCGAGCCGACCGCTCCTCGGCTGACGGAAATTCCATTGGAGGAGCGCCCCGGCCTGCCGCCGCGCGATCGCCCCCGGTTGCCCCCGCTCGCTCCTAGTCGCCCTCCCCCGAAAAAAACTTCCCGAAACGTTTGACATTGCCTCGAGATTAGAGGATATTACTTCTTGCGCTCAAAAACAGCGGGCTTTGGAGCCGGTTGTCTGAAAGCGAGTCTGGGACTGTAGTTCAATTGGTTAGAGCACCGCCCTGTCACGGCGGAAGTTGCGGGTTCGAGCCCCGTCAGTCCCGTTCCTAAACAGATGAAGGTGAAGGCACTCGGTCGTATGTCGGGTGCTTTTTTCGTTGGGGATCGCGCGGTGGTGCAGCGAGAGGGTGTCGCCGGTTCGACAAAAAATGAGAGTACTCCACGGAAATAAATGTCCAGTATTCAGGATTCGAGCACTGAGCTTGTCGAAGTGCGTCACACCCAGGCTTCGACAAGCTCAGCCTTCATTGGCGGCTTCTGGACAAATATATTTGTGGAGTGCTCTGAGACATTTTGGCTCTACCGCTTGTGAGCCAAGACGTACTTCGACTCCGCTCAGTGCTCGCTGGACGATCTGTTAATTGACGGACTGAACCATATTTGCCAGGGTTTGCTGGGACTCGCGCGCCATTCCCGAAGGTCGCGATCGCCAGCCGTAAACCAGAGGGTGGAGACGGCGACTCGGAGCCCGTGGAGACCTGAGCTAGAATCGTACTCGGCTCGACCGTGGCCGGAGTCCTCTCCGCAACGGATTGTCCTCCGCCTCGTAAACATTTAGATGAAGCCAGTCATTCCCGGAATCGCGTGGGTGCTGCTATCCGTGCCGATCGCCGCTGCCGAACCCGCCCCGGAGAATGGCGCGCCGCATTCCCCGCCGGAGATCGGCGCGGCCCAAAATGTCGCCGCCCAGAGTGTCAATATCGCCGCCACCGTCGCCGAGATTTCCGAAGCTTCGGGGAGTCTAAAAGCTTCCGCGATCGCCACGCCCCGCAGCCTCGCACCGCAGAAGTTCGGCTCGCTGTCACAACCCGCCGCGATCGCGCCGCCTGAATCCTTACCCTCTCGCACCGGCAGCCCGAACGACCTCTTCGCAAATAGGCCACTGTCCAGCGATCCGCTCGCCAACTTCGACATGCCCGCCCCGATCGAGCTTGGCGACGAGACCGGCATTGAGATTGATACTGAGATTGGCGAAATTGCCCCCTTCGAGCCGCTCTCCGAACTGAGCCCCGCGCCCCGCGTCCGCGACTTCGCCGACGTGAATCCCGACGACTGGGCGTACTGGGCACTGCGGCGCTTGGTGGAAAACTACGGCTGCATCGAGGGCGATATGGCCGGTCGCTTCGACGGGAGCCGATCGCTTTCCCGCTACGAGTTCGCCGCCGGTCTGGCGAGCTGCCTCCAGGCGTTTGAAGCCTCGCTGCCGACCCAGCCCGACCCGGGTCTGCTTGCGGAGTTGCGCCTGCTTCAGCAGGAGTTCGCCGACGAGCTGGCAGCCCTGCGCGGCTCGGTCACCGATCTAGAAGCGCGCCTCGACACCGTCCGCAGCCAGCAGTTTTCCACCACGGCGGTGATGGGCGGCGAGGCGGTGTTTAGCGTCGTCGGGGCGGATGGCGGCGACCCGCCGGGAACGGGCGAGGCCAGCACGACGTTTGCTTACCTGTCCCGCCTCGGGATCGTCACGTCGTTCACCGGGCGCGATCGCCTGCGGCTAGAGCTACTGGCCGGAAATTTCGCCGATCGCGGCCTCGCCAACCCCGATCGCTTCAACACCGACATGGCGCTGCTTTCGTTCCAGAGCGACACCGACAGCGACGTACTGCTCAGCAAGCTCGAATATCGCACCGCGATCGGCGATCGGCTCGTGGCGACGTTCCGACCCGTCGGCTTCACCCTCGCCAGCGTCCTGACGGCCAACTCGCCCTACTTCGACGCCGGACGCGGGGCGCTGTCGCGCTTCGGTGAGGCGAACCCGATTTTTAAACTCGGGGCGCTTGATGCCGGGCTGGGCATTGACTGGCTGGTGGCTGATAACTTGCGCTTTCAGTTGGCCTACGGCGCGAGCGACGCGGCGGACACCAACGAGGGGCTATTCGACACGCGCAACAGCGCGATCGGCGTGCAGTTTCTGCTCAAGCCCTCACCGACGGTGCTGGTCGGACTGAGCTACGTCAACGCCTACAGCGACACCGGACGCCTGAACACCTTCACCGGCAGCGTCCGCGCCGACACCACCTCGTTCCTCAATTCGCCAACGACGACCCACGCGATCGGTACGACCCTACAGTGGCGCGTGGCGCGGGATCTGACGTTGGGGGCTTGGGGATCACTGATGTTCACCGACGCGCTGAATTCCGACGCGCGGGCGACGGCTTCGACTTATCTGCTGTCGCTGGGCTACTCCGACCCGTTCGGGCGCAACGGCGACCTGTTGGCGCTGCTGGTCGGTCAGCCGCTGCGGATTGTCGATGGCGAGGATTTGCCATTTGGGGAAGATCCCGACGGCGGGCTGCACTTCGAGCTGTTTTATCGGGCGCGGCTGACCGATCGCATTTCCCTAACGCCGGGCGTCATCTGGCTGCACAACCCGGAACACGACGCGGACAATAACGACATCTGGATCTGGGCGCTGCGATCGACGTTTCGGTTCTAGCGGTTCTTAAGCCAGCTTGGCGATCAGGGCGATGACCCGTTCGCGGACTTCTTCGCGGACGCGCGGGAAGATCTCGGGCTGTTCGGCGGGATCGTCCAGCTGCCAGTCTTCAAAGATTTCTAGCGTCTTCCAAGCATCGGGCAGATCGAAGCCGCAACCGCACAGCGAGATCGCCACGTCGAAGTCTTCGGGCGAAAACTCGCTCAGGGCGTTGGAGGTTTGGCCGCGAATGTCGAGCCCGATCGCGTCCATTGCCGCGATCGCGTCGGGGTTGACGCGACTGGCCTCCAAGCCGGAGCTGGCAACGTCAATTCTGCCCGCGCCGAGCGATCGCGCAAAGCCTTCCGCCATCTGCGATCGCGACGAATTTTTCCGGCATACGAACATCACGCGCTTCATCGAAACTTCTCCAGATTCGGGCTCGATATCGCCAGTTTTTTTGCAACTACGCCATCACTCTACTCCCACTCTGCCGCCTGTTGGCGCTCGGCTTCGATGACTTCGGTTTTCAGCGCCTCCCAGTCCACGCCGTCCGCCGGGACATCGCGATCGAGCTGCCCGTCGCGGAGGTAGAGCAGCCGGTTGGCGAAGGCGCGGGCAACGTCGAACTGGTGCGTCACGAAGACGATCGCGGTTCCGGTGGCGGCGAGATCGGTCAGGACGCGCACGAGCCGATCGCTGCGTCCGGCGTCGAGGGCGGAGGTGGGTTCGTCGAGCAGCAGTAGCTTTGGCTCGGTCGCCAGCGCCCGCGCGATCGCGACCCACTGGCGCTGGCCGACGGAGAGCTGCGCTTCGGTTTTTCGCATCCACTCGCTCGAGAGTTTGAGGCGATCGCACCAGTGGTTGACGCGCTGCTGAACGATCGCGGGTTTGAGGCCGCGCAGCTCGAGCGGATAGGCGATCGCGCGTTCGACGCTCTGGCCGAGCAGGCTGGACTCTTGCAGGACGAGGGTCGCGGTTTGGCGGTATTGCTGCACCGGCCAGTCTTGGAGCGATCGGCCGTCGAAGCGGATTTGGCCGCTGCTGGCTTCGTTGAGGCGGTTGCAGAGGCGCAAGAGCTGGGTTTTGCCGGAGCCGGACGCGCCGAGGAGGGCGCAGCGATCGCCGGGGTGGAGCTGAAAGCTGATGTCGGTGAGGAGGGGTCGGTTGCCGAGGCTGGCGGTGAGGCTGACGCGATCGAGCTGGAGGAGGGGTGGGGTCACGGGGGATCGGGCGAAATCTACTGCAAGTCGAGCCAGAGTCGTACGGCTTGCTCGACGGCTTCGAGCTGAGGTCGATCGAGTGTGCCGAGCTTGCGGATGAGTTTGACGTTAGGAATCGTGTTGATGCCTTGGGCGTTGAAGGCTCCGGGCTTGAGATATGGGGTTTTGACGGGAACCTCGAAGCGGGAGTCTCGCAGTTGGGTGGTGTGGGGAATGATGCTGGTGATGGCGCGATCGCAGTCGTCGATTGGGATATTCAGCACGAGGCAGGGACGCACTTTTGCGACGTAGCCGAGATCGACGAGCCGGATTTCGCCGCGTTTGGGGTCAGTTTTCATTTTCTTCGGCGTCGAACAGGCAAAAGAGGTCGTCGGCGGTTTGGGTGAGTTCGTCGTCGGTGAGGGGCGGGAAGTCGAGCTGGAGGGTGCGTTGCAGGAGGGCGAGCATGACGGTGTGTTGTTCTTCGGGGGGAGGCGATCGAAGGTTTCGAGGAGGGTGTTTGTAGTGGTGGTCATTGCTTTGTGGGGTGGTTTGGGAGAGAGGTTGGCGCGATCTGTGGGGGGGGAAAGGTTTTGGAAACCTTGAAGGTTTGAGGTTATGGCGGCGGGTTGGAGAGTTTTTCGGTGACGATCGCGATCGACTTCATCACGTCCTGCGTGCTGGGGTGCTGCTCTCCAAGCACTTTTCGCCAGATTTCTAGCGCCCGCTGATACAGCGGCAGGGCTTCGGCATACTGGCCGCGCTCGCGATACAGCCACGCCAAATTATTGAGGCTGGTGGCGGTATGGGGGTGGTCGCTGCCCAGTTGCCGTTCCCTGATGTCGAGGGCGCGTTGCAAGAGCGGTTCGGCTGACTCGTACTTCCCTTGCGATTGATACAATGCCGCCAAATTGTTGAGGCTT
>CALCCD010000028.1 GCA_937899645.1 uncultured cyanobacterium
CGCCACACTGTCAGGCTTTACAAGCTCCTCTAATCACTTTTGTCCGTCAATCAGGGTTGGGGGTCAGGTTTTGGAGTTGGAGGAATGCGGCAAGGTCTTCCTCGAATTTGGGTTCGAGCTGGAATTGTTGGCGGATTTCTTGCAGGGTTGGCGAACTGGCGTTGATGTCGTTAACCACGGGGATTTCCAAACATCGCTGTTTCCAGTTTAGGGTGGCGTCACGTCAGGCGCAGCCATGCGAAGAGTTCTGTGGCGGTCAGTTGCCAGTCGCCGATCGCGTCCAGCACGGGGAGCCGATCGCCCTGCTCTTTGAATTCGGCGAGTTTGTCGGGATGGAATACGGTGACGGAGGTGTCGTCGGGGTCGATGAGCCAGCCAAGTTGGGAGCCGTGCTGGAGGGAGAAGAGGATTTTCTCGATAACTCGCGGGGGGCTTTGTTCGGGGGAGAGAATTTCGATCGCCGGGTCGGGGGCGAGGTTGAAGCGGTTTTGGATTTCGCCGTTTTCGTCAGTTGGGATGTTGCTCCACTGGAAGACGGCGATGTCTGGGACGAGGGAGCGATCGGCGAAAGTGCAGCGGAGTTCGGGGAAAGCGTAGGCACGTTTTTTGGGCTGTCCAACGCGGTTAATTTCGGTGGTGAGACGGCCTTGCAAGGTGCTGTGCTTTCCTTGGGGCATGGGTTTGGGTTGGATTTGCCCGTTGATGTATTCGCTGGCGGGTTTGGTTTCTGGGAGGGTCAGAAATTCAGCGAGGGAATACTGTTGGGTGGTTGTGCCGATCGTCATACCAGTCAGTCTGCTGTAGGTTTACTGCGATCGAATCAGGCGATCGTATTCGGCGTGGGAGCCAATCCAGAACCAGATTAAATCTGAGCCGGACTCGATCGCCAAGGCTCGATATCCCAGACCAATTCGCACTGACCAAAACCGTCCGACTTTCTTGAGATGCAGCGATGGGTAGCGCGGATCGCGTTTCAGCAGCTCGTAACAGCGATCGGCGAGGTCGCGGGTTTCGTTGGGTAAGCGGCGATACAGGTACCAAAAGTCGGGGGTGGCGCGATATTTCATAGGTCGCGGCACTGGCCGTCTTGGAATTGTTGCAGGGCGCGATCGGCGAGGGTGTCTAGTCGGCCTGCGGCGATGTCTGTTTCGATTTGGCGATCCCAGTTTTCTGCGTCGAGTTCGTTCAACCAGTCGCGAAGTGCGGCAACGTCTTGAGGGGGAAGTTGCATGATGGCTTGTTCGACTTCTTGGAGGGTCATCGCTTTTTTGTGTTCGCGTTGCGGTTTGTATTTTAAGCGGGTGAAGCTTTGCTCGGCTTGGGCTATCTGAGATTTGACGGTGGCATTGTCTGCGAAGAGGGCAATAAGGATGTTGGTGTCGAGCAAGTATTTACCACTCATCGAGATCGACCTGTCCGCAGTCTTGCTCGATCGCTTGGCTCATCAGTGTAAGGTCGTCGCGGGGAATCGACCCGGCGAAGCGTAGGAGCTGCGAGCCGGGTGTTCCTTTCGGGGCTGGTTGGATGAGGGGTTGGGCGAATTCAAGGACTTGCCATTGCAGGTGCTGTGGCATGTCTTCGAGTTGTTGGACGACGCGATCGATGATGGAAGTCTGCATGGATATTGGCCTCGGGCGAAGTGGCTTCCATTTTTAGTGTAGTGGGCAGGCAACTTCACATCAGGCACAGCCACGCGAACAGTTCTGCGGCGGTCAGTTGCCAGTTGCCGATCGCGTCCAGCATGGAGAGCCGATCGCCCTGCTCTTTGAATTCGGCGAGTTTGTCGGGATGGAATACGGTGACGGAGGTGTCGTCGGGGTCGATGAGCCAGCCAAGTTGGGAGCCGTGCTGGAGGGAGAAGAGGATTTTCTCGATAACTCGCGGGGGGCTTTGTTCGGGGGAGAGAATTTCGATCGCCGGGTCGGGGGCGAGGTTGAAGCGGTTTTGGATTTCGCCGTTTTCGTCAGTTGGGATGTTGCTCCACTGGAAGACGGCGATGTCTGGGACGAGGGAGCGATCGGCGAAAGTGCAGCGGAGTTTGGGGAAGGCGTAAGCGCGTTTTTCGGGTTGGGCGATGCGGTTGATTTCAGCAGTGAGGCGGCCTTGCAGGGTGCTGTGTTTGCCTTGGGGCATTGGTTTGGCCTGGATGTTCCCGTTGATATATTCGCTGGCGGGTTTGGTTTCTGGGAGTTCCAGGAATTCAGCAAGGGAATAGCGTTGGGTGGTGGCGATCGTCATGACAGCTCGGGGACGCTCTTATTTTGTCAATTGTAAGGCCAGGATCTGAGTGATGTTATCTTGAGTGTTAGGTAAGGTGAGCCAATATGCGGAATATTTCTCTTACGGGCTCGGATAGTAACGAGCGTCAGATTTTTGAGTCGGTTTTGGAGCGTGCGATCGGCGATGAAGAGTGTGTGCAGATCGCTCGTCACGGTGCTGATGATGCGGTGGTGATGTCGCTAGATTATTACAACAGTTTAATAGAGACGATCTATCTATTGCAGTCTCCGGCGAATGCCGCGCATCTGTCGCGTTCGATCGAGCAGTTTCGAGGCGATCGGGTGACGGAGCGCGATTTATTGGATGAGTAGGACGCTGGCTTGGACGGATGCGGCTTGGGACGATTATTTGTATTGGCAGGGGCAGGATCGGAAGACGTTGAGGCGGATTAATCTACTGATTCGGGATGCGAAGAAGATGCCGTTTGAGGGAGTGGGGAAGCCGGAGCCGTTGCGGGAGAATTTATCGGGGTTTTGGTCGCGACGGATCGATAAGGCGAATCGTTTGGTGTATGCGGTGGATGATGAGTTTTTGACGATTATTGCTTGTCGTTATCACTACTGACGATCGGTGCCGACGCAGAGCGTCTGGGGATTGCGTTGTCCACGTAGAACGTGGGAATGATTTACACAAACTTTTGATACACATTTAGTATCAAGACCTCTAAGTGAGCAGCGACTCTGATTTCACCAAGACTCAAGGAATTTGGATGAGCACAAGCATTTCTCAACTTTAGGCATTGCTCTAACTCCTGTCTAACATTCTTGCCAATCACAGAAATTGAGCTGGTGATTTGAAGGAAGTCATACTCTTTGAGTGAGGCAAGATCGTCTAGCGTTTTTATCTGTTTGCTCTTTGGCTTTCTCTTCTTCAACTCTAACTCAAAATCAGTTAAGTGATTATTTAGTATCTCCTCATAAAGTATGGAGATAGCACCTGCCCAAGAAAGAACAACAGCAGCCCTCAACAAGCCTACTTCTAGGGCTGATATACACTCTTCGACCAGTTGTCTAGAGTCTAATGATGAAATGCTTTGAGTACATAGCCTGAGAACGGACTGTTGTTCGCCAGTTGGAGAATTATCGACAAGCTCACAGTCAACAAGGAATCGAAAGCCTGCCTGAGTAATTTCCCATCCTTCTGGAAGCTTGATGGCTTGACCGTTACTATTGAGAGACTTAAGGATTTGTGATATGTTCCACTTTCCTATCTTATGTAAGCCATTCTCTCTACCAATAGCCCTGATTTCGCTTACTTCCTTTGGTTTCTTGCTGTTTTCCTGAAGAATGAGCAAGATTTTTTCTTTTTGAGTTTTCGCTTTTTCCGTAAGAAGAGACTTAATTGCCAGCAAGCTGTCTCTCCACCTGGCTTTTGTACTCAGCAGACAGGGCGTATTGATCTTGAGAACGCTCGATGATTTTCCCGGCTTTCATCAATGTCGTTAGACTAGCCGTCAAGTTCTTACTGTAAGTTTCCTTATAGTAACCAGAGGCAGTCTTCATTTCTGAAAGAATATTACTCCTTTCAAAAACCTCGACGCTTTTAACAAGGGAAATGTGGGCACATGCTGCTAGCACAAGCTGAGTTCCTTTTTTCACGTTTAGCTTAGTGGCAATTGAGGTTGTGGTCATCTGAATCTTGGCGCTGCCCGAATTGTTGTCTGGAATTAATTCCTCTTCTTCAGACTCATCATCATCAGACGGCAAAATTTCTGAGCCGGAATATTTAAGAATCAGATCGAGCAACTGGGGTAAATCGTCTCGAATATATTCTTCGGTTCCTTCAAAATCCAGCTCAATGTTTCCAAGCTTGATTTTAATCTTGCTTTTTTCAGAAGAAGTAATTTGATCCATTTACCTTTGCGATCTCAAGAATTTCTATGGGGCAATGTTATGTTGTGCGAGCTTGCATCGATGTCATTTTTGTGAGAGCGACGTCAAAAACGGTATCGATGAACCGGTAGGCTAGCTTGCTACAACGAAATTAACCAGCTTCTTCGGAACCACGATCGTCTTCCGAATCTCCTTACCCGCCACATGCTTCTGCGCCACATCCGAAGCCAGAGCCAACCGCTCCAACTCCGCCTTGTCCGCACTCGCCGGAGCCTGCAACTTCCCACGGAACTTGCCGTTCACCTGAATCACCAGCGTAATCTCATCCACCACCAACGCCGACTCATCCACGATCGGCCAAGACGCCACATGCACCGACTCAGCGTTACCCAACTGCTGCCATAGCTCATCCGCCAAATGCGGCGCAAACGGAGCCAACAGCTTCAGCAGCGTCTCCACCCCCTCGCGATACACCACCGACGTCGCGCAGTCCGCATCGTTCAGCGCATTGCTCAGCTTCATCAGCTCCGAAATCGCCGTATTGAACTGATACTCGCCGTCCATATCCTCCGAGACCTCCGCGATCGCGGTATGCACCGCGCGACGCAGATCCTTCTCCGCCTTCGATAGCTCGCCAGCTTCGGCAGTTTCCGTGCCGATAAAGCCCGTCACCAAACGCCAGACGCGACCCAAAAAGCGATACTGACCCTCCACATCCGAGTCATCCCACTCCAGATCCTTCTCCGGCGGCGCTTTGAACAGCACAAACATCCGCGCCGTATCCGCACCGTACTTCTCCAGCACCTGCAACGGATCGACCCCGTTCAGCTTCGACTTCGACATTTTTTCGTAGAACATCTCCAGCGCCTCGCCCGTCTCCGGGTCTTTCGGATCGCTGAGGTCGGCAATCTGCGGCGCGGGGACGTACTTGCCCGTCTTCGGATTTTTGTAAGTCTTGCCCTGCACCATGCCCTGGGTCAGCAGGCGCGTAAATGGCTCGTCGAACTTGAGGTCGAGCCGATCGCGCAGCACCTTCGTAAAGAAGCGCGAATAGAGCAGGTGCAAAATCGCATGCTCGATGCCGCCCACATACTGATCCACCGCCATCCAGTCGTTGATGGTGTCGCGATCGAAAATCGCCTCTTCGTTGGTAGCATCCGGGTAGCGCAGGAAATACCAGGACGAATCGATAAACGTGTCCATCGTGTCCGTTTCGCGCTTGCCTGGGTCGCCGCAGTTCGGGCAAGGGACGTTCACCCAGCTTTCGAGCTTTGCCAGGGGCGACCCCTTACCCGAGAACTCCACATCCTCGGGCAACTCCACCGGCAACTGGTCGGCGGGAACTGGAACTGCACCGCAATTGGGGCAATGGATAATGGGAATCGGCGCACCCCAGTAGCGCTGGCGGGAAATTAGCCAGTCGCGCAGGCGGTACTGAATGCGAGCTTTGCCGTGGTCGTTGGCTTCAGCGCGATCGATAATCGCCTGTTTCGCCTCGGTGGAGGCCATGCCATCGAAGTCACCCGAGTTCACCAAAACACCGGTGTCGGTATAGGCTTCCGTCAGTTCTTCTGCTTCGGAATCCGCATCGGGAACGATAACCACTTTAATTGGCATATCGTTCTCCTTCGCGAACTTAAAGTCGCGAACGTCGTGGGCCGGAACGCCCATCACCGCACCCGTGCCGTATTCGTAGAGCACGTAGTCGGCGATTAGAATCGGAATCTCTTCGCCGGTAAAGGGATTGACCGCCGTACCACCGGTGGGGATACCGCGCTTGGGTTTGTCCTCGGCGGTCCGATCGATCTCGCTCTGTTCGCCCACTTCGGCGACGAATGCTTCCACCGCCTCGCGCCGATCGTCGGTGGTGACTTTCGTCGTCAGCGGATGCTCCGGAGCCAACACCACATAGGTGACGCCGTAAGCAGTGTCGGGACGGGTGGTGAAGACGCCGATTTTTTCGCCCGTCTCTTGTTTGTCAGCACCGACGATCGGAAACTCCAGATACGCCCCGGTCGATCGCCCGATCCAGTTCGCCTGCATCAGCTTGACCCGCTCCGGCCAGCCGTCGAGCTTGTCGAGATCGTCGAGCAACTGATCGGCGTAGTCAGTAATCTTCAAGAACCACTGACGCAGCAGTTTGCGCTCGACTTTCGCGCCCGATCGCCAGGATTTACCCTCGCTGTCCACCTGCTCGTTCGCCAGGACGGTCTGGTCGATCGGGTCCCAGTTCACCGCCGACTCTTTTTGGTAGGCCAAACCCGCTTCAAAAAACTGCAAAAACGCCCACTGCGTCCACTTGTAGTAGTCCGGCGAGCAGGTGGCGACTTCTTTTTCCCAGTCGAAGCCGATGCCTAAGTTTTTGAGCTGGGCTTTCATCTGCTCGATGTTCTGATACGTCCACTTCGCCGGGTGGATGCCCCGCGCTATCGCCGCGTTTTCTGCCGGAAGCCCGAACGCATCCCAGCCCATCGGGTTCAAGACTCGAAAACCCTGCATTCTCTTGAGGCGGGCGATCGCGTCGACGATTGTATAGACGCGCACGTGTCCCATGTGGAGGTTACCCGAGGGGTAGGGGAACATCGAAAGCGCGTAGAATTTCGGCTTGCTCGTGTCGGTGGAAGTTTTGTCTAGACCCTGGTCAACCCAGTCCTGTTGCCATTTCTGTTCGATGTCGGCGGGAGTGTAACGGGCTTCCACGGGTTTGGCTCCTTATTGGGGCGATCGTGCGATTTCAGCTCTTCATTGTGTCACATCGCTTGAAATGCTGATTCTCCATCCTGTCATGCGAATGCGGTGACAGATTTTGGTGATTGGCCATCGAGAGGAGAAGCGCCATCGCTCGCCTCCGAATCCCGAATTGCCGAGCGCTCGGGGATTCCCTGTCACATCTACTCCTAATCCGGGGAGGAGAGATTCACAACGGAATTATTCATCAAGTTCATCAAACCGAGCGGGCAAGACGGATGAAACGAAGTTCACGCTCGAGCCACCGCGTCGTCCGCGCGCTATTTCCATTGCAAAGAGAGCACCTCAAGCTCAACAACGGCATGAGTTTGGGCGAGTGCGACGCACATCCTCACGAAACCGATCGAACAGAAAACACACGATATTCTAGAAATAGCTCTCCCAGCATCGAACGGAGCCGATTTGCACTCTCGATGCCATTTCAAATCCCTGCAACCCCACAATCCCCGTGTCCGTGAATCCTGCGATTCCCGCTGCCTCTTCTTCGTCCCAGCGCCTCCAGCGCAACCTTCGTCTTTCGTCAGTCGTTGGGGTTTTTGCTATGAGTTTTGTCGTCGCACTTGTCAGCGTCACACCGCTTTACCTCAAGCTCAAATCCAGCCAAGAAGAAGACCTACAGGCCAACCTCAGTACGCGGATCCTCAGCGTCAACCTCGCACTCAAACGGAAGATCGATATTGCCAGGCAGGTCACGAGCCGTACGAGCGCCCGCCAGTTGCTCGCAGACTATCGCGCTGGAGCGGTCGCCTTCGACGATCTAGAAGTCTTTCAGGCCGAGATTCTGCGCGATGCGATCGTGCAGACCGATTCGCTTGTCGGGGTACTTCGCTTTAATGCTGACGCCCGTATCGTTTCCGAGGCCGGCGTGACCGTGCCCGATCGCGTGCGAGGCGTCTTGGAGTTTGACACCTCTGGCTCTACGCTAACGGGACCGATCGAGATCGACGGTGCGCCCCATCTGCTGATTACGACACCGATACTCTCAGAGCTAGAGGGACGTGTTGGCACGGATGTGGCGGTGTTTACAATGTCCGAACTCCGCAAGCTCGTCTTCGACACCAGCGGTCTCGGTCAGTCCGGCGAGATGATTCTCGCGCGTGAAACCGACGGCGAAATACATCCTTTTTTCACGAGATCCGATCGCTATCCAACCCTCTCTCTGGAATTTAGGGCGCTCTTACGAACGGCGATCGCCGACGGCAGGAGCGGCAGCGAATACATCGCCGATCGCGCGGTGGTCTTCGATGCAGTTCCCGAGACGGACTGGGCGATCGCGCTGCGGATGGAGCGCGACGAGCTGTACGCTTCGGTCGGACGCGATCTGGCGATCGTCGGTATTGCGGTCTTTAGCGTCAGTGCGGCCCTCGCGACGATCGGACTGATCGTCGTGCTGCGGCCGCTGATCCGCCGCGTTATCGATGCCGACGAACTCGAGCGGGAAGTCACGGCCAAAGCCGACGCCCTCGAAGAACTCAAAGAGACCCAAATTCAGCTCGTCCACTCCGAAAAGATGTCAAGCCTCGGGCAGCTCGTCGCCGGAATCGCCCACGAAATTAATAACCCCGTCGGTTTTATCCACGGCAATCTCGCCCACGTGGAGGAATACAGCCAAAATCGGCGTTGGTGAATTGAGCTAGGGTAAGAGAGAAGCTGCGTACGGAAAACCGC
>CALCCD010000029.1 GCA_937899645.1 uncultured cyanobacterium
TTTTTAGCCATTGCAACACTCTAATACGCGCTTCGCTAAGTCGGATTTGGTATTACAAGCTGGCGAAGGCGGGGACGGTGACGGTGACGATCGTCATTTTGACAATCGCGCTGACCAGCGACGGCAACGTTCTGGCGCTCGTGCGGTTTGCTTGGGCGGCGCTGGCGGCAGGGCTGGGGCCGCTGTTGATGTTGCGCGCGTGGCAGCGTCCGCTCGATACGGGGGTCGGCGTGGCGATGATGGTCGGCGGCGTCCTGGTGGCAGTCGTTTGGAATGCGGTTTTGCAGCTATCGGACTCGATTTACGAGGCGCTGCCGGGGATGCTGACCGGGTTTGCGATCTATGGAGTTTGGTGGTGGTTTGCGGGGCGGGATCGCCAGCATCCCGCAGAGGCCGCGAACCCCAAGGATTGATGGCGTTCGCGGCGGGGCGGCCTAAACGAAGTCGCTGGCGCTGAGGGCGGTGACGCCGTTGAGCGTTGCCAGCAGCTCGTTGTTGAAGCTGATGGTGGTGGAATTGCCGGTGGTGACGATCGCCAGTTCCCCGAAGCTCACTTGTCGCAGGAAACCGATTTGACCGCTGCCGACGTTGCCGACCGTGCCGCTACCGTCGGTGACGATCTCGAAGACTGTGAGTTTGTCTTCGCCGGACGTAAAGTCGGTGACTATATCGGAGCCGTCGCCGCTGCGGAAGCTGAAGATATCGGCTCCCGCGCCGCCGGTGAGGCTGTCGTCGCCTAGGTCGCCGGTGATAAAGTCCGCGCCCGCGCCGCCGTCGATCGTGTCGTTGTCCTGGCCGCCGAGCAGGGTATCGTTGCCTTTGCCGCCGAGCAGAACGTCACTGCCGATATTGCCGAAGACGATGTCGTTGCCGATGCCGCCGTCTGCGGTGTCGTCGTCTTTTCCGGCGGCGATTACGTCGTCGCCGCCGCCGCCGTCGATCGTGTCGTTTTGCTGGCCGCCGAAGATCGTATCGTTGCCGTCGCCGCCGTTGAGGCTATCGGCTCCGAGGTTGCCCGCGATCGCGTCGTTGCCGTTGCCGCCGCTGATGGTGTCGTTGTCCTGTCCGCCAAGGCCGATGTCGTCGCCGTCGCCAAGGTCGATGGTGTCGTTGCCGCTGCCGCCGTTGACGCTGTCGTTGCCGCCGCCGCTGCTGATGCTGTCGTCACCGCCGAAGGTGGCGATGATGTCTTCGAGGATGTCGCTAGCGTCGCGGATGATGGTTTCGGGACTGTTGTTGCCGGTGATGGTGGTCGTTCCGGTTTCGGAGGGGCTCGCCGATGGGGTCGAAGACGGCGTTTCGGAAGGCGTCGAGGAGGGAGTCGCTGATGGAGTGGCGCTCGGAGTTGCGGTGGCAGCGGCAAGGAGGCTGGAGAAATCTACGCCGGGAGACGGCGATGGGGTCGGGGTTGCAGTGGGTGTTTCGGTTGGGGTGGCGCTCGGAGTTTCCGACGGAGTCGCTGCTGGTGTTTCAGTTGGGGTCGGGACAGGTGTGGGAGTCGGGACGGGAACCGGAGCCATGCTGACACTGAAGATATCGGCCTCGGTTTTCGCGATGGCGTTGCCTGCGGCATCTGTCGCTTCGATTTTTACGTCGATTGCGTTAATGGTTCGATCGTTATCGACAACATCGTATTCCGCGACGTAGGTTTTGGCATCATTCCAGAAGTCGTTCGTCAAAGAGAGCGTATTCCCGGAGGGATTTTCCCCGGTGGTGGGGAAAGAGACTGTTGTTCCCCCAAACCGATCCATATCTTCATCGAAGACGAAGGTGAGCGAGAAGGTGCCAGAACCAACATTAGCGTCTTGGATCGTGGCGAGGTTCGGGGTGACGCTTACGAGGTTCGGGGGGGTTTTATCGATCGTGTAGGTCGCGCCAGCGGTGAAGTCTGCTGCGCTGGCATTGCCTACAGCATCGGTTACGCCGCCTGCGGCATCGTTATCAAAGTCGATGCTGAGGGTGCCTTCGCCCGTGCCAGTACTGACAAGGACGCCGTAGGAACCGCCACCATAATCATTCAAGCCGGTGACCGAAGCGCCAGTCAGTCCAGTTTGTTCGACAACGAAATCGTCTTTGGTGACGCCGGTGACGGCTTCGGAGAACTCCGCTATGAATTCTACGGCGTTGGAGTTAACCTTCTCTCGCCCCGGGTTACCGCGAAAGATACTGCTGACGGTAGGAGCTGTAGTTTCGATCGTGATGCTGAGCGGCGTGGTTGAAGCGGCGCTGGTGTTACCGGCAGCATCGGTGGCTGTGGCGGTGATGCTGTGGGTTCCCTCGGGGATGGCCGCTGCGGTAATTGTCCACTCTCCTGAGCCGTTGGCGGCGGCTGTGCCGAGGGAGGTGGTTCCATCGCGGAACAGCTCGACGGTGCTGTTGGCTTCGACGCCGGTGCCGGTGAAGGTGGGGGTCGTATTTTTTGTGAGGTCGTCGTCGTCCGATGT
>CALCCD010000030.1 GCA_937899645.1 uncultured cyanobacterium
CGCCACACTGTCAGGCTTTACAAGCTCCTCTAATCACTTTTGTCCGTCAATCAGCGACCGGACTGCCACCGCGACGCGCGCGGAATTGCGCGCTGAGCTGCGCCAGCTTCTGGAGACCTCGTTTATCGAGCAAATCGATACGTTTCTCGAACGAATGTCACGGCTGTCGCGCGCCACAGACGAAGAATTCACGGCCGCGCGTCAACTATCCCAGGTGGCATCCCAGCGTCAGAGACAGATCGTTTGGCTGTCGCTGCTGCTGTCCGGTGGCGTGGGTTTGGTCTTGACGATGCTGGTGAGTGAGATTTTGACGCGACCGCTCTCGGAGATCGCCGAGATCGCCGAGCAGTCGATCCAGCACGAAGATTTCGATTTGCAAGCACCGATAAAAACCGGTGATGAAACGGGCAATCTGGCGCGCGCCTTTAATGCCTACATGACCTTCACTCGCAACTTGCTGCGCGATCGGGCGACCACAAATGCTTCCCTGTCAGAGGCGCTCGAGCAGCTCCAAAGCACGCAAACTCAGGTCATCCAAAGCGAGAAGATGTCGAGCCTGGGTCAGATGGTGGCGGGCATCGCCCATGAGATTAACAATCCCGTGTCGTTTATCCACGGCAATGTGGCCCACCTCCAGGAGTACACCGAGGGCCTGCTGGAGCTACTGGCGCTTTATCAAGAGCTGTATCCCGAGCCCGATCTGCGAATCGCCGACAAGCAGGACGAAATCGACCTCGACTTTGTTACGGAAGACTTACCGAAAACGCTGGCGTCGATCGGGGTGGGAAGCAGCCGCATCCGCGAGATCGTGCTGTCGCTGCGAAACTTTTCGCGCATCGACGAAGCCGAGCTCAAGCCGGTCGATATTCATGAGGGCATCGAAAATACGCTGCTGATCCTCAACCATCGCCTGAAGCCCCAGCCCGAGCGGGCGGAGATTGAAGTCGTGCGGCAGTACGGCAGCGTTCCGCCGGTCGAATGTTTTGCGGGTCTGCTCAATCAGGTGCTGATGAACGTGATTAGCAACGCGATCGACGCTCTGGAAAAAGATATGCAATGCAGTACGTCTCCCCAGCGGCCCGATCCGGCGCGCATCGAGATTCATACTTCGGTCGCGTGCGATCGCCAGGGCGGCGACTGGCTGCGGCTCTCGGTTTCCGACAACGGCCCCGGCGTTCCGGTCGAGCTGCAACCGCGTATTTTCGATCCGTTCTTCACCACGAAAGATATTGGCAAAGGGACGGGCATGGGCATGTCAATTAGCTACCAGATCGTGACCGAGCGCCACGGCGGCACGCTGGAGTACGCGGCTTCGCCTGAAGGTGGAGCCGAATTTATTATCCATATTCCCGTCTGTCAGAAGTCTCGGGTCGTGGAGATTGCGGTGTCGTAGCGCCGACCGCGACGCGATTTAGTTCGTGCCGAGTCGCGTGTGGATGTGCGCGTGCAGTTGCCGTTCTGCTTCCATTTCGTCTTGGAACGATGCGTTGAGAAAGTCATGCATCGTTCCCACGCTCCGCGTGGTCAAAGTAATCCACAGACGCTCTGCGTCGTGTTCTTCCCGGCCTAGCTTCATCACCTCCCTCTCCAATGCTCAGAAATTCACCGGAAGTAGAACGTAGAGACGACGAGCCACGATCTCCACACTACTAACCTCACGAATGCCTTGCTATACCGGAAGAAAGCTCAACAAAATCACACCTCTTCCCATATGCACCTCACCTATCGCGGCATCGCCTACCAACTCCCAACCGCGCAAAGCGTTCCACCCACTTACGCCATCCCCGGACGCTATCGCGGCCTCAAAATCCAAATCCCTCAACCCATCCAAACCATACCCACACCACACCCCCTCAAATATCGCGGCACTCGCTACCTCAGCACCGCGATCGGGACTTTTACTACCTTCCCTCGCGCCAACGCGATCGTCATGCGCGGCCTAAGTGCCGCATTGCTACTCGCTGGCGCATTCCTCACCGCCTCGATCGCCACACTGTAGACGTGTAGCAACCATATCGCCGGGGCAAAGGCAGGACTCACCCCACCTTTGCCCCAAGCGCTGGACCCCTAAGCGAAGTTACGATCGCCCAGCTCGTCGAGATACAGCCCCGTCACCGTGGCGATCAGGTCGCCCTCGATCGACGCCGCCGCATCGACCCCGACGCGAACCTCTAGCGCGCCACCGACATTGACGATCGTCAGGTCGCTGCGAGTCAGGCCGGTGTCGAGCGCCAGGATGTCCGTCCGGGCGTCGAAGTCGACGATCGTATCGCTGCCGCGATCGCGCTGGAGAGCGAAACGGTCGCTGCCGCTGCCGCCGATCAGCGTGTCGTCGCCGAGGTCGCCGAAGAGACGATCGCCGCCGATGCCGCCTTCGAGCAGGTCGTTGCCCGCGCCGCCGATCAGCGTGTCCGCACCCGAGTCGCCCGTCAGCAGGTCAGCGCCGCCGTTGCCCAAGAGCAGGTCGTCGTTGTTGCCGCCGTGCAGGGTGTCGTTGCCGGTGTCCGGTTTGCCCGGATCGCCCGTGCCGCCCACCAGGGTGTCGTCTTCGTCGCCGCCGCAGAGCCAGTCGTCGCCCAGCTCGCCGTAGAGCAGGTCGTGGCCGCCCGCGCCCCAGAGGCGATCGGCGTCGCGTCCGGCACGGACGGTGTCGTCACCGCTGCCGCCAACGAGGGTGTCGTTGCCCGCGTTGCCGTAGAGGAAGTCGTCGCCCGCGCCGCCGTCGAGCCAGTCCGCCGCGTCGTCGTCGGTTCCGGGGAGCGCCGTGCCGCCGATCAGGGTGTCGTCGCCTAGCTCGCCCGCCAGCAGGTCGGAGCCTCGGTCGCCAATCAGGCGATCGTCGTCCTTGCCGCCGAAGACCAGATCGCTGTCGCGTCCGCCGTAGATGGTGTCGAAGCCCTCGTTGCCGAAGATGCGATCGTTGCCGTCGTTGCCGAACAGCAGGTCGCGATCGCGTCCCAGGCCGACGGGGACATCGCTGGAGACGCCGCCGGAGATGTCGTCATCGCCCGCGCCGCCGCGAATGATGTCATCGCCCAGCTCACCGCGAATGATGTCGCGTTCGCCGCCGCCCGCGAGAATCTCGTCGATGCTGTCGCCGACCATCCGGAAGCCTTCAGTGGTGTCGATGGCGTCGCCGTAGAGCGTGGCCAGGGTCGCCAGGTCGGGCAGGGTGGGGGCGTTGCAGCTTTCGTCGATCGCGACCTCGGTAGGAATGCCGCAGCCGTCGGTGACTTCGACGCTCAGGCTCAGCAGGTCGCTGGCGCTGAGGTTGGCGATCGTCACGGAGGTTTGACCGTTGAGGGTCAGGGTGACGCCAGCGGCGGTGTCGGCAATCGCAAAGCGATCGAGCGTTAGGTCGTTGGAGAGCACCAACACATCGAGGTCGCGGCTGAAGTCGACGATCGTGTCGCGACCGGCTTCGCCCGTGATGACGAAGCGATCGCGGCCTTCACCGCCGATGAGGATGTCGTCGCCCGCGCCACCGCAGAGGGTGTCGTCGCCGCGTCCGGCATCGAGGCGATCGTTGCCTGCGTTGCCGAGCAGAATATCGTCGCCGCTGTTGCCAAACAGCCAGTCGTTTCCGGCTCCGGCGATTAGCAGGTCGGAGCTGTTGGCCTCGGGGTCGCCTCCCTCCGGATCGAAAGGATTGCCGTTGCCGCCCACCAGGGTGTCGTCGCCCGCGCCGCCGCAGAGGGTGTCGTTGCCTTTTTCGCCGTAGAGCAGGTCGTTGCCGTCGCCGCCCCAGAGGATGTCGTCGCCTTCGCCGCCGCGCATCAGGTCGTTGCCCGTGCCGCCGACGAGCTGGTCGTTGCCGCCGTTACCGTCGAACACGTCGTCGCCCGCGCCGCCGAAGAGTACGTCGCCGCCGTCGCCGTCGGTATCGCCGAGGCGACCCGTACCGCCGACTAGCGTGTCGTTGCCGCGTTCGCCGTGGAGAGTGTCCGCGCCGCGTTCGCCGAAGACGAGGTCGTCGTCTTTGCCTGCCCAGACGCGATCGTCGCCCTTGCCAGCGCGGATGGTGTCGGTTCCTTCGTTGCCGTAGATATCATCGCGGCCTGCGTTGCCGTACAGCTCGTCGCGTTCGGTGGAGCCGACGCCGGTGGTGCTGCCGTTGCCGCCCGCGATCGTGTCGTCGCCCGCACCGCCGCTGACGGCATCGTCGCGATCGCCCGCCAGCAGGATTTCGGAGTCGGCAGTGCCAACGTAGGCGTTGTCGCTGCCGTCGCCGTTCCAGACCGGGGCGTCGAGGCGTCCGCTGAACTGGGGCGAAATGGGTTCGGGGGCATCAGGACAAGAAATGTCGCAGATGCTGTCCTTGTCGCAGCAGTCGGCGTTGGTGGTGAAGCGCTCGGCGGTCAGGCGACTGGCCGTGACGCCGTTGACGATCGCCAGGATTTCGCCGCCCGCACGGACGATCGCGCCGTTGACGCTGTCGCTAAAGCTGAGGTCGTCGTAGGTCAGGCCGTCGGCCAGGGCGATGCGATCGAGGCCTAGCTCGAAGTCGACGATCGTGTCGGTTCCGCTGCCGCGTCGCAGGACGAAGCGATCGTTGCCCGCGCCGCCGATGAGGCGATCGTCACCTTTCTCGCCGTCGAGCAGGTCGTCGCCGTCGCCCGCGCAGAGCGTATCCTCGCCCTCGCCGCCGTAGAGGCAGTCGTCGCCGTCTTCGCCGTAGAGCTTGTCGTTGCCCCGGTTGCCGTAGAGACGATCGTCGCCCGTACCGGCAATCAGGACATCGTCGCTGGTGTCTTCGGGGTCATTGGTGTTGCCGTTGCCGCCGATCAGGGTGTCGTTACCCGCGCCGCCGCAGAGGGTGTCGTTGCCCTTGTCGCCGAGGAGCAGGTCGTCGCCGTCCTGACCCCAGACGATGTCGTTATCTGCGCCGCCGTAGATGGTGTCGTTGCCACCGCCGCCGACGAGGTTGTCGTTACCGGCGTTGCCGTCGATGAGGTCATCGCCCGCACCACCGGCCAGCAGGTCGCTGCCGCCGTCGCGGTTGACGCCGTTACCGCCGAGGAGCGTGTCGTTGCCGCTGCCGCCGTCGAGGCTGTCGTCGCCGTTGTCGCCATACAGGAGGTCGGCACCGTCGCCGCCGTGGCCGAGGTCGTTGCCTTGACCGCCGCGTACGAGGTCGTTACCAACGCCGCCATCGAGGATGTCGTCGCTCTGGTTGCCGTTGAGCAGGTCGTCGCCTTCGCCGCCGACAAGCCAGTCTTTACCTTCGGTGTCGGACAGGTCGCTTGCGCCGCCGAGCAGGGTGTCGTTACCTTTTTCGCCGAGCAGGGTGTCGTTGCCGAGGTCGCCGTAGACGCGATCGTTATCTTTGCCCGCCCAGACGCGGTCGTTGTTGCGACCGGCGCGAATTTCGTCGTTGCCTTCGCTGCCGAAGATGACGTCGTCGCCCTGGTTGCCTGCGAGGGTGTCGCGATCGTTGGGGTTGATGTCGCGATCGCGGCTGCCGTTGCCGCCGACGATCGTGTCGTTGCCGCCCGCACCGCGCACGCGATCGTCGCCGTCGCGGGCAATCAGGACTTCGGCGGTGTCATCGCCGATGTAGCTGTCACCCTCGCCACCATCTTCACCGCGCCAATCCGCAGTTTGGAGCAGGATGGTGGGGTCGGGCAAAGTGGCAATGCCGGGGACGCCGGGGGCGTCGGGGCAGGTGATACTGCACTCGGACTCGCCGATAAAGTGGCGCGGTTGGAGCTGGTCGGGTTTGGCGCAGTAGACCGTGGCCAGAAGGCGATCGCCTGCGAATACCTCAGTGAAGCAGTTGCCGCTGTCGCAGTCGCCGGTGCGGAAGGTGAGGTCGCTGTAGCGCAGTCCGCCGACGAGCTGGATGGTGTCGGTTTCCGGATCGAAATCGACGATCGTATTGCGGCTGTCTTCGCCACCGATGACGAAGATATCGTTGCCGCTGCCGCCGACCAGGATGTTGTCGCCGCGCTGGCCGTCGAGAACGTCGTCGTGCGCGCCGCCCAGCAGGATATCGTTGCCGCGACCGCCGTAGAGCGTGTCGTTGCTGTCGTTGCCGCAGAGGGTGTCGTCGCCGTTGTTGCCGAAGATCAGGTCGTGACCCCAGCCGCCGATCGCGTAGTCGTCTTCATTGTCACCTTCGGGGTTGAACGGGTCGCCGTTGCCGCCGTAGATGGTGTCGTCACCGTCGCCACCGCAGAGGGTGTCGTTGCCGCGATCGCCGTAGAGGATGTCGTTGTCGCCGTCGCCCCAGATGAAGTCTTCATTGGAGCCGCCGCGCAGGGTGTCGTCACCCAGGCCGCCGACGACGATGTCGTTACCGCGATTGCCGTCGATGTAGTCGTTGCCGATGTCGCCCCAGATTTGGTCGCCGTCGGTTACGTCTTCGGGGTTGAGGGCGTTGCCGTTGCCGCCGATCAGGGTGTCGTCGCCTTGGCCGCCTGCCATGTTGTCCGAGCCGCGATCGCCGTAGAGGATATCGCGTCCGTCGTTACCGCGCAGGCGATCGGCGTCGATGCCGCCGTAGAGCGTGTCTTCGCCGCCTTCGCCGCGCAGGGCGTCATTGCCCTGGTTGCCGAAGAGTACGTCGCCGTCTTCGCCGCCGTAGATGGCGTCGTTGCCGCGATCGCCGCTGAGGGTGTCGCTGCCCGCGTCGCCCCAGACGACATCGTTATCGCGACCGGCGTTGACCAGGTCGTTGCCGAAGCCGCCGATGATGCGATCGTCGCCGCGATTGCCTTCGATCGTGTCGTTGCCGAGGCCGCCGAAAATAAGGTCGGCTCCGTCTTCGAGGTTGAGTGCGCCGCTGTTGTTGCCGCCGGTAATTAGGTCGTCGCCGCGATCGCCCACCAGGGTATCCGCGCCGCGATCGCCTGCAATCCAGTCGTTGCCGCGACCGCCCCAGACGCGATCGTTGTCGCGTCCGCCGAAGGCCGTATCGTCACCTTCGCTGCCCTGGAGGACATCGCTGCCGATGCCGCCCTGGAGGAAGTCGCGATCGCTGGAGTTCGGGTCGTCGAGGGTGGAGCCGTTGCCGCCGACTAGCGTGTCGTCGCCCAGGTCGCCGAACAGCGTATCCGCACCCGCGCCGCCGCCGAGCCAGTCGTTGTCGCGGCCACCGTAGGCGAGGTCGTCGCCCGTGCCGCCGGTGAGCGTATCGCGATCGCGGTTGCCGCTGAGGACATCGTTGCCGCTGCCGCCGTGGACGCGGTCTGCCGCGCGGATGGGGCTGCTGCCGGGATCGAACGGATCGAGGTCGCCGCCCGGTTCTTCGTCGTTGACGCGAGCCGTGCCGCCGACGAGGGTGTCGTTGCCGCGCTCGCCGTCGAGGGTGTCGCTGCCGTACTCACCGTAGAGTTCGTCGTCGTCTTTGCCGCCGAAGATCTCGTCGTCGCCTTTGCCGCCGTAGAGGCTGTCGTTGCCTTCGCTGCCGTTGATGCGATCGTTGCCGCGCTTGGCGAAAATGGCGTCGCGATCGAGTTCGCCGCCGACGGGGGCCTCGCTGCCGTTACCGCCGATCAGCAGGTTGTCACCGGCATCGCCGTCGAGGCGATTTGCGCCGCCGTCGCCAGCTTGACGCGGGCGATCGGTGGCCGTCCAAACGGGGAACTCGAGCGCCGGTTGGGGCAGGGTGGGCGCGATCGGAGCCGCGCTTGCGGGCAGGTCGTCCGGCTGCGGCGGGGGCACGCAATCGACGCATTCTTTGTCGAGCAGGTTCTGCAATTCTGCGGGGAGCTTGCAGTCTTTGTCGTCCGGTGTCGGGGTCGGCGTCGCGGGGTCGCTCGGCTCGATCGGATCGGCAGGTTCCGGCTCTTCCGGCGCCGGTGTCGGCGTCGGTGTGGGAATCGGCGTCGGGGTAGGAACCGGAACGGCGCTGCTGGTAATCGACACCGTGGCCGGGGTCGGATCGACCAGGCCGGTGTTGTCGATCGCGCTGTAGTTAAAGTTGGCCGTGCCGGTGAAGCCCGCCGCTGCCACGAACTGGAGGTTCGCGAGCTGGAACGGCGTCAGCGTATCGCCTGCCGCCACCGCGATCGGACCCAGGTTGGGGTCGTTGACAATCAGGCGACCCTGGCCGGGGTTGGGGATGGAGTCGATGCGGAAGAGCGCCACTGCGTCGTCGTCGGTGCCGCCGAGCAGCGCGCCGAGGGCGGTGGTGCTGCCGGGATCGACGGCGTCCGCGAGGGTCGCACTCGTTGTATCCGGCGGCGTGCCGACATCGATCGCGCTGATCGTCACCGTGGCGGGCGTCGGGTCGATCGCGCCGTCATCGTCGATCGCGGCGTAGGTAAACGTCGTGCCCGTGAAGCCTGCCGGAGCGTTGAAGACCACATCGTCGATGCGGTTGCTGGGGACATCGTTACCCACTGCCAGCACGACGCCATCGAGCGTCAGGGTTCCGACCGCCGGAAGCTCGGTGATGCGGTAGTCCTCCACATCGCCGTCGGTGTCTTCGCCGAGCAGGTCGCGCAGGCGCACCGAACCGTTGGGCGCGACTTCGGTGGTCACGTCGTTGGTGTCGGGTGCGACGTTGGTTCCCGGTGTCGGGAAGCTGACTTTCGCTGGGGTGGCGTCGGTGTTACCTAGTGCGTCGGTGGCGCTGTAGGTGAAAGTGGCGCTGCCGTCGTAGCCGGTGGGCGCGGCAAAGAAGAGGCGATCGAGTTCGTCGGGGGTGAGTCGCTGACCGCTGGTAACAGCCACACCGCCAGTGTTCGGATCGCCCAGATAGAGCGTGCCGGTGGTGGGGATATCGCCGATCGTGTAGAAGATAACCTCATCGCCATCGGGATCGGTCGCGCCCAGGCCGGGAACGCGCACGGTGCCGTTCTCCGGAACCGGAATCGAGGACGGGCTGGTCTCCGGCGGCTGGTTGGTCGGGGAAATCGTCACGGTCGCCGGAGTCGGGTCGATCGTGCCGTTTTTGTCGCCCGCCGCGTACTTGAAGGTCGTCGGCGTGTTGAAGCCGTCGTCGGCCTGGAAGTAGAGGTTTTTAATTTCCTCGGGCGTCAGGCGATCGCCCACGCTCACCGTGTTGCCGAGGGACGGATCGCCGGAGAAGAGCGTACCGCCGCCACCGGGCAGCTCGGTGATGACGTAGAAACTCGGCTCGCCATTGGTCGAATCGAGGTCGCTGCCGTCTTCGGGGTCGCTGCCGCCCAGGTTGCGGCTTGGATCGACGGGGGTCGCCTCGAAGAGGCGCTGGGAGTCGCCCGGTTGGACGGAGAAGCTGCCGTCGCGGGTGTCGGGCGGCTGGTTGGTCGGCGCGAGGGTGTAGGTCGCCGGGGTGGCGTCCTGGTTGCCCTCGTCGTCGATCGCGCGGTACGTGAAGGTCGTCTCGCTGCCGAAGCTGCCGTTGGCGTCGAAGTAGAGCGTCAGGATTTCCGACGGGCTCAAGCGCTGGCCGACCGAGACGGGCGTGCCGCCATTGTTCGGGTCGCCGAGGTAGAGCGTGCCTGCTGCCGGGTCGGGCAGCGTGTCGATCTGGTAGCTGGCGACGCTGCCGTCGGGGTCGTTGCCCGGTTCGTCATTGAGGAAGGGCAACAGCTTGGCCGTGCCGGGATCGACGCCGATCGCGCCGTCGTTCGTGGTCGGCGGTGCGCCGATCGTCACGGTGGCGGGGCTGGGATCTTCCTTGCCGTCGGGGTCGATCGCCGCGTAGGAGAACTCGTCGCCGGGGAAGTTAGCCGGATCGTCAGCCACGAACAGCAGACCTTGCAGCTCGGCCAGCGTCAGGTTGTTACGCGTCGGGTCGTTGAGGAAGTCCTCGTCGATCAGGTTGGCCGGGTCGCTGTCGTCGCCGTTGAGATAGAGCTTGCCCTCGAACGGTAGCTCGGTGAGCTTGTAGGTCAGCAGGTTTGCGGCAGACTCGGGGTCAGTTCCGCCCAGGTCAGCGAGGCTGGCATCGTTGAGCGGCAGTTTGCCATCGGCATCGATCAGTCCCGACTCGGGGTTGGTGTTCGGGGGCAGGTTGCCGCCGGTGGGTTTGAGCAGAATCGTCGCGGGGGTGCGATCGGCTGCGCCGTAGGTATCGACCGCGCGGTACTCGATCGCGGCGGACTCGAAGCCGGTATCGGCCACGAAGTAGAGCTTGTCGATATCGGCAGCGAGAATCCGCGTGGTCGTGCCGCCGGAGAGGGCGTTCGAGCCGTTGACTGCCGTGCCGCCGTTGGCGGGGTTGTCGGTGTTGCCGACGAACAGCGTGCCGTTGGCGGGCAGGGTTGCCAGGTCGAATTCGTAGAAGACGACGCGATCGCCCGTGCCGTCGCCATTGCTGCCGCCAACGAGGTCGGTTCCTGTGTTCGGGTCGGTTCCAGCGATGATGCTGTCGCTCTGGGTCGCCGCGCCGGTGTTGTTGCCGTTGTTGTCGAGATCGATCGTCTCGCCGGGATTGACGATGCCCTCGGAGCCATCGGTGTCGGGCGGGACGTTGAGGACGAAGGTCGCCGTCGGAGCGTCCGTGCCGTTGCTGTCGATCGGGGTGTAGGTGAACGTGCTGCCGGTGAAGCCGTTGGGCGGGTCGAAGGTCAGCACCGCCAGCTCTGCTGGGGTGAGTTCCTGGCCTGCCGTGACGGTGTTACCGAGGAACGGTGCGCCGATAAACAGCGTGCCGGTCGTCGGCAGCGTGTCGATGCGGTACTTGTCGATCGTCTCGTCGCCGCTGGCCGTGCCTTCGGGGACGTCGAGCGCCGTGGTGGCGTCGTCGAAGACCGTCTCGAAGCCGCCGGTGGAACGCGGCGAGGGATCGAGCGTTACCGTCGCGGGGGTTGCGTCGGGTTCGCCGTCGCTGTCGATCGCCTGGTAGGTAAAGGTCGTACCGTCGAACGTATCCGGGTCGCTGGCAACGAACTTCAGCGCCTTGAGTTCGGCTTGGGTAAACGTGTTGAGAGCGGGGTCGGCGAGGAAAGCCGCGTCGATCGGCACGTCACCGGGCAGGAACAGCGTGCCGTTGGTGGGCAGACTCGACAGAACGAACTGCTTCACCGTGGTGCTGTCGAGCGTGCCATCTTCGGGGTCAGTGCCGCCGAAGTCCACATCCGTCAGGGTCAGCTCGCCGCTGAGCGGGACGACGTCTTCGGCGTCCTGGGTTTCCGGTGCGAGGTTGCCCGGTTTCTCCAGACGGATGGTGTTTGGGGTCGGGTCGGCGAAGTCTTTGTTGTCGATCGCCACGTACTTGACGTTGACGCCGCCGTCGAAGGCTGCGGTCGAGACGAAGAATAGGTTTTCAAGATTCGCGCCCAGGTCGGCAGCGGAGATTTTGTACGGGTCGCCGCTGCTGCTGATGTCGTTCGTGCCGTCGATCGGAATATCGACGCCGCCTTTCTTGACGATGAACTGACCCTGCGTCGCGACGGGGAAGGTCGTCGAGTCGAAGCGGTAGAAGTCCACCGTGCCACCGGGGTCGGGATCGCTGCCGTCGGCGATCGGGTCGAGGGCTTTGGTGTCGCCCGCGCCAACCGTATCGTTGAGCTGGAGCGTATCTCCGGGCTCGATAAAGCCGACGGCGTCGTCGGTTTCCGGCGGGGCGTTGAGCAGGAAGGTGGCGTTGCCGTCGTTGTCGGGCGCGCCGTCGTTGTCGATCGCCACGAACTCGAAGCTGGAGCCGCCGAAGGTGTCATCGGCCTCAAACACCAGGTCGGCAAACTGCTCGGGTGTGAGCTGCTGACCGGCGGTCACGAGGTTCGCGGGGTTGACGCTGCCGACGTAGAGCGTGCCGCCGCCGGGCAGGGTCTCGATGCGGTAGTTCGTCACCGTGCCGTCGGTGTCGGTTCCGAGCGGGGTCGGGACATCGAGGCCGTTGGCTTGGCCGGGGGTGATGTTTTGCTCGGTGTCTGCGGTTTGCGGCGGGACGTTGTTGGCAGCGGCGATCGTCACCGTCGTGTTGCTCTCGTCCTCGAGGCCGTAGCGATCGACCGCGCGGTACTCGAAGCTGGTCGTCGTACCGTCCACAAAGCCGTTGTTGCCCACGAACAGAAGCTGGGTCAGCTCGGTCGGCGTTAGGTCTTGCTCGTCAGTGACGGCCTCGTCGGGGAGTCCCGGTTTACGGAGGATCAGCGTGCCCTCGTTGGGCAGCGACTTGATGCGATATAGCGCCACATCCGTCGCGAATTCCGCGATGCCCTCGGCGTCGGTTTCGTTCGGGTCGGTTCCGCCCAAGTTCGGTAGCGCGATCGTCGAGTCCGGACGCGCCTGGTAGGTTTCGTTGGGGTTGGTTTCAGGCGGCGCGTTCAGGAAGACGGTCGCCGGGGTCACGTCGAGCAGGCCGTTGTTATCGATCGCGGCGTACTTGAATTTCGCGCCATCGAAGTTCGCGCCCGCTGCAAAGCTGAGTTCGTCGATGCGATCGGCCGGGATTTCCTGACCGTTGGTGACGGGCGCACCGTCAAACAGTAACTGTCCGTCAGCCGCGCTAATCAGGTCGCCAGCGGGCAGTTCCGTACCGCTCGGCAGATCGGAGTTATCGAGGTAGATGCGGTAGCGAACGACCGTACCGTCGGAGTCGCTGCCGCCGGGGTTGAGGTCGAGGCCGACGATCGGGGTCGTCTCGTTCAGCGGGATGTTCTCGATGACCGTATTCGTATCCGGGCGCACGCCGACGAACAGATCGACCGTCGCGGGCGTCGGGTCGGACGCATCATCATCGTCGATCGCCGAGAAGTTAAACGAGCTGTCGGTAAACTCCGGCGTCGAGTCGAAGGCCAGATCTTCCATGCGATCGTCGGGAATAATCTGACCGGCAACGACTTGGTTGGCCGGAATCAGAATCGTGCGATCGGCAGGATCTTTCGCCGCGTCGGCTTGTAGGTCGGCATCGGTGGTTCCGTCGGGAATCAGGTACAGCAGACCGCCCACCGGGTCGGGCAGGGTGTCGATGCGGTAGCTCTCAACTGTGCCGTCGATATCCGTGCCGTTGTCCAGGTCGCGATCGCTGCCGTCGGGCTGCACCAGGCGAATCGTGTCGCCGGGGAGGAAGCCGAAGCGATCGCCCGTTGTGTCCGGCGGATCGTTGAAGTTCGTCGGGTTGATGCGAACCGTGGCCGGGGTCGGGTCTTGGGCGTTCAGCGGATCGTTGGCCGCGTAGGTGAACGTCGTGCCGGTGAATGTAGCAGCGGCGGTGAAAACGAGGTCGTCGATTTCCGCCTGGAGCAGGACATCGCCGATCGCGACGGGGTTGCCGTTGAAGGTCAGGACGCCTTGGGTTCCCGGCGGCAGGGACTTGATGGTGTACGACACCGGGTCTCCGGGCGTGCCGGGGGCAGTGGCGTCGGGGTCGGAGCCGCCCAGGTCAGCGCCACCGAAGGCGCTGGCCGTGTCGAGCGTAATGGCGTTACCGGGCTGGACGCGGTAGGCCGCATCGTCGGTTTCGGGCGGCGCGTTGAGCGTCACCGTTGCGGGAGTCGGATCGACTGCGCCATCTTCATCGATCGCGCGGTATTCAAACGCCGTCCCCGTAAAGCCGTCATCGGCCACGAAGATCAGGTTCGCCAGCTCGTTGGAGGTCAGCGTGCGGGGCGAATCGACTTCGTTGGCCGGGTTGACCGCGCCGATGTAGAGCGTGCCGCCTGTGGGCAGGCCGAGCAGCTCGTAGTTCGTCGGCTGGTTGCCGATCGTGTCGGGGTCGGTGCCGCCAACGCCGATGTCGTTCAGGTTCAGCGGCGTGCCGGGGAAGGCTGTCTCGGTCGCGGGGAAGGTGTCCGGCGGCAGGTTGTCCGTCGGGCGGTTGAGCGCGATCGTGCCGGGGGTCGCATCCGGTACGCCGAGGTTATCGATGGCGGTGTATTTAATTTCCACGCCGCCGTCGAAGGTGGTCGGGTCGGCGTCGAATTCTAGATTGACGAGATCTGCCGGATCGAGGTTAAACGTGCCGGTGTTGGCCGGAATTTCCGTGCGCGTGCCGGTGTCGGGATCGACGATAAAGAGCTGACCTTCCGTAATCGTGGTGGTGTCGATCTCGTAGCGCTGAATCGAGCCGCCCACATCGGGATCGCGACCGTCTTCAAGCGGGTCGATCGTACCGGGAACCGCACCGGCCACGGGCGCAATACTGAGCTTCAGCGTTTCGCCGGGGTTGAGAACACCCGCCATATCGTCGGTCAGCGGCGGCGCGTTGAGCGTATAGGTCGCCGGGGTTTCGTCGGGGTTGCCGTCGTTGTCGATCGCGCTGTAGGTGAAGCTGCCGCCGTTAAAGTCGTCGGTGGCGACGAATTGCAGCGTCTCCATTTCTGCCGGGGTGAGCTGCTGACCGGCGGTAATGCGACGGTTTAGCGCTGGATCGCCCAGGTAGAGGATGCCATCGTTGGCGTCGGGCAGGGTGTCGATGCGGAAGTTCTCGACTGTGCCGTCGCGATCGGCTCCGGCAACGACGTTATCGCTGCTATCGATGACGCCATCGGGGTCGGTCGGGAAGGTCAGGGTGTTCGTCGAGCCCGGTTCGATCGTCTGGAGTTGGTCGATCGTCGTCGGCGGAACGCCTAGCGTCACGGTTGCCGGGGTCGGATCTTCGAGACCTTCAGCGTCGATCGCGGCGTACTCGAATTCCGTGCCGTTGAAGGTGGCCGGGTCGTTGGCGACGAACACCAGCTCGTCGATGCGATCGGCGAGGATTTCGTCGTTGACGGCCACTTCGAGCGTCGTCGGGTCGGCGACGCTGTCCGGGTCGCCCAGATAGAGCGTGCCTTTCGTCAGCAGGTCGGTCAGATCTTTGATGACGAATTTGGGGACGGCGTTGCCGATCGTGTCGGGGTCGGAGCCGCCCAGGTCGAAGCCGTTGGCGGGCGAGAGTGCCAGCTTGCCGGATTCGGGAACGATGCCGGACTCGTCTACGGTTTCCGGCGGGACGTTGGTGTTCGGCGTGTCGAGATAGATCTTGCCTGGGGTCGGGTCGATCGCGCTGTCGCTGTCGATCGCCACGTAGTCGATGACCACACCGCCGTCGAAGCTGCCGTCGGCCTGGAAGAACAGGTTCGGCAGGTCGCTTGCAGCGATCGTCACCGTGTTCGTTCCGGCGTCGAAACCGGCCAGGGTCGTGACGTTGACGCCCGTACCCGACGGGTCGCCCAGGAAGAGCTGACCTTCGGTAATCGTCGCCACGTCGATGCGGTACTGGGTCGGCGTTCCGTCTTCGGGGTCGCTGCCCTGCGCCAGCGCGGTGGACATCACGTTCGTGCCGATCGACGAGGTCGAGCTGAGCTGAATCGTCGTGTTTGCCAGCAGTTCGCCCACGGCGTCGCGGGTTTCCGGCGGCGCGTTGAGCGTGAAGGTTGCCGGGGTGCTGTCTTCTAGACCGGTATTGTCGATCGCCGCGTAGGTGAACTCGCCGCCGTCGAATGTATCTTCGGCATCGAACACCAGCTTCGCGAAGTCCTCAACGGAGATCGTGTCGTTGAGTTCGACGAGGTTTTCCGGCGCGACCGCACCGATATAGAGCTTGCCGTCGGTGGTATCGGGCAGCGAAGTGACGCGAACGGAGACCACCGTACCGTCGGGGTCGGGGTCGGTGCCGATCGTTGCGGGCAGTTCGCCGAGCGGGTTGGCTGCACCGGGCGTAATCGTCTGGCGACCGCCGAAGGTTTCCGGTGCTGCGCCGACGCTGGAGCGGATCGTCACCACGCCGGGGCTTTGGTCTTTCAGACCGAGGCTGTCGATCGCCGCGTAGGTAAAGGTCGTCGTGCCGGTAAAGTCGCTTGCGGCCTGGAAGAAGACGTTCTCCAAGTCGGTCGCGGTCAGTTGGTTGGCCGCGATCCAGGCTGCGTCGATCGTCGTCGCGCCGCCGAGGGTCGGGTTGCCGAGGAAGAGCTGACCGTCGGCCGTGGGCGGCAGGGTCTCGATTTGGTAGACGAGATCCGCCGGAGCCGTATATGCCTGCGTGCCGGGATCGTCGGGGTCGGAGCCGTCGTCGATCGCCACGTCCATCGCCGTCGAGTTCGCGACGTTAATCACGCCACCGGGCGCGATTTCGCCGCTGCCGTTGGTGGTGTTCGGCGGTGCGTTGAGGACGATCGTCGCCGGGGTCGGGTCGGCGTTGCCGTCGTCGTCGATCGCGCGGTACGTGAAGCTCGTGCCGTTGAAGCTGGTGCTGCTGACGAAGACGAGATCGTTAATGCGATCGACCGGAATCGTCGGCAGCGTGTCGCCTGCTTCGATGACCGTGCCGCCGTTGGCCGGGTCGCCGAGGAAGAGCTGACCGTCCGCCGGGTCGGGCAGGGTGAGGATTTCGTAGCTCGCCACCGTGCCATCGGGGTCGCTGCCACCGGGAGCGGTATTGACCGCCGTGCCGGGGATGATGCCGTCGATCGCGATCGTGCTGCTGACCGGGACGTTTTCGAGGACGTCGCGGGTATTCGGTGCGGCCTGGAGCGTCACCGTGGCGGGCGAGGGGTCGGGCGTGCCGTTGGTGTCGATCGCGCGGTACGTGAACGTACTGCCGTCGAAACCGGGCGCGGCCGAGAAGTACAGATCGTCGAGCTGGTCGGGCGTCAGCGACGTTCCCGCCGTGACCTCCACTGCACCCGTGCCGTCGGGGTCGCCCAGGAAGAGCTTGCCGTCGGTGGTATCCGGCAGCGTGAGGATTTCATAGCTGACGACATCGTTGGTCGGATCGCCATCGGTGTCGGGATCGGTCGTCGGGTCGGAGCCGCCCATTAGCGGGGCGTTGCTGTTGTCGATCAGGCGCTTGGTGACGAAGCCGCTGTCGCTGTCATTGGACTCGACAAGCGCGGTGGCGTCGTTGGAGTCGGGCGGCAGGTTGCCCGTGGCCGGGACGAGGGAAATCGTGCCGGGGGTCGGGTCTTCGAGGTTGTCGTTGTCGATCGCGACGTACTCGATATCGACGCCGGTAAACGTGCCGGACGCATCGAAGTAGAGCTGCGAGAGGTCTGCCGCCGCGATCGTGTTGTTCGTCGCGTCGATCGGCGTACCGCCAGTCGCGGGGTCGCCGATATAGAGCTGACCCTGTGCCGCGTCGAAGCTGCTGAGGTCGATGCGATACTGCGTCACCGTGCCGTCGAGATCCGTACCGTCGCTGAGGACGGTGTCCATTGCTACGGCGTCCACCAGCTCGATCGCGTTGCCGGGATTGACGCGACCGCTGGCATCGTTGGTTTCCGGGGGGCCGTTGAGTGTGTAGACCGCCGGAGTGGGATCGATGCTGTCTTCGTTATCGATCGCCGCGTACTCGAAGCTGCCGCCGTTGAAGCCCGGTTCGGCATCGAAGTAGAGGTTGGCGAGCTGCGCGGGGGTCAGGTCGGTTCCCGCCGCCACTTCGATCGCGCCGGAACCCGTAACATCGGGATTGCCGATGTAGAGCTTGCCGTCGGCGGTGTCGGGCAGCGAGGTGATGCGATAGCGATCGATGTCGCCACCGTCGGGATCGACGCCCGGTACTGCCGGGAACTGGTTCAGCAGGTTGGTCGTGTCGGGCAGGATGCTCTGCTCGCTGCCCGTGGTGTCCGGCGGGGTCGTCAGCGTGACGGTTGCCGGAGTCGGGTCGATCGTGTCGGTATTGTCGATCGCCGCGTATTGGAAGGTCGCACCGTCGAAGCCGTTCTCGGCTTGGAAGAAGATCTTATCGATATCGGCAAGGGGGATGCGCGTACCCGAGCCCGGAGTGGCCGGATCGAACGGCACGATCTCGATCGCCGTGCCGGTGCCGTCGGTCGGGTCGCCGTAGAACAGCTTGCCGTCCGTGGCCGCAATATCCGACAGGTCGGTAATGACGAACTCTTGGACGTTGCCGTCGGGGTCGGAGCCGCCGAGGCCGGGGATAGCGACCGTCGTGCCTTGGGGAATGTCTTCGGTCGCATCGAGGGTGTTCGGCGGAACCGATGCGCCCGGTTCGTTGAGATAGATGGTTCCCGGCGTCGGATCGGCCAGATCGTCGTTGTCGATCGCCACGTACTCGATCGCCACGTTGCCTGCAAAGTCGCCATCGGCGCGGAAGAACAGGTTCGGCAGGTCGGCTGCGGCGATCGTCACCGTATTCGAGGTTGCGTCGAACCCGGCCAGCGTCGTTACATTGACGCCCGCACCGGCCGGATCGCCGAGGAACAGCTCGCCTTCGGTAATCGTCGCCACGTCGATGCGATAGGAATCAACTGTGCCATCCGTATCCGAACCCGCCGCGAGCTGCGTCGTCATCGCCGCGCTGCCGGTTCCGGCCGCTGTCGAAAGTTGAATGACCTCGTTATCGTCCAGCGTGCCGACTGCGTCGTTCGTCTCCGGCGGCGTCAGCAGGCGGAAGGTCGCGGGGGTCGCGTCGGGGTTGCCGTTGTTATCGATCGCCGCAAACTCGAAGCTCGCGCCGTCGAAGCCATCCTCGGCAACGAAGATCAGCGAGTCGATATCGCCCGCCTCGATCTCCTGGCCGACCGTCACCTCGTTCGCCGGAGACACCGACCCGAGGTACAGCTTGCCGTCCGTCGCCGCGATATCGCCTAGCGAAGTCACGCGGAAGCGCACCACGGTTCCGTCGGGGTCGCTGCCCAGTGCTGCCGTCAGGTTCGTCAGCGGCACGGCCTCGCCTTTCGCGACGACCTGCTGGCCGTTGGTGGTGTTCGGCGGCGCTTGTAGCGTCACGGTTCCCGGCGTCGTGTCGGGCACGCCTCGGTCATCGACGGATGCGTAGTCGAACTCTGCACCGTCGAAGGTTTCCGCTGCTTGGAAGCGCACGCGATCGGCTTGGTCAGCGGGAACCAACGAACCGACATTCAGCCGCTCGCTGTCTTCGAGCGTGCCGTTGTTGTTCTCATCGAAGTACAGCACGCCGTCGGTCGCGTCGGGCAGCGACTCGATGCGGTAGTTCTCCACCGTGCCGTCGGGATCGTCGCCGTCGTCGACGATCGGGGCGACGATGTTCGGCGGATCGCCCGCATCCGGCGTCTGGTCGGGGTTGACCAGCACCGTTTTATCGGTGGTGTCCGGCGGGATATTCAGACCGGGCGTCAGGAAGACCGTTCCCGGCGTCGCGTCGATCGCGCCCACCGTGTCCTTCGCGGAGTAGGTGAACGTCGTGCCGGTAAAGTCATCGGTCGCGACGAACTGAAGCTGCTCTAGCTCAGTGGGCGTCAGCTCTTGGCCGACAGAAATTGCGTTGCCCGGAACCGTCGGATCGCCCAGGAACACCGTGCCCTGCGTTGCAGGCGGCAGGGTGTTGATGACGTAAGTCAGGTCGGCTGCAGCATCTTCCGGATCGCTGCCGCCCAGCTTCGTGCCCGAGGCGGGAGGCGTACCGTCGATATCGAGCGGAATCGTCGCGCCAGCGTTGACGTTGTAGACCGCATCGACCGTATCCGGCGGCGTGTTGACCGAGATTTCTGCCGGGTCGCTGTCAGCGTAGTTGTTGAGTCCCGTACCTTCGCCATCGCTGCCGTTGCGCTCGTTAGCGCTGTTGTCAGCTTCGAGGCTGGTGTAGGTGATGCTGGCGGTGTTGACGATGTTCGCGCCCGCCGTGGCGTCGGTGACGATCGCGTCGAATTCGATAACCGTCTTGCCGCCATCGGGGAAGGCCGCGAAGTTCGCACGCACGCGGTTTTCTGCCGCGTCGTAGGTCAGCGTTTCGGGGACGTTGCCGGACACCAGCGCCAGGTTGCCCGCGAAGGTCAGGCCGGTGGGAAGCGCGGCAAGGCTTTCGAGATCGAAGGCCGTCGCGCCGAAGTCGTCTCCGGTGGGCGCGTCGATTTCGATGCGGATTTTGGCCGTGTCGGTGACGGTCTTCGGCACAGCGGTGTCGTTGCCGCCGTCGTTGTTCGTCGCTTCGGCAGCTTCGTCAGCATCCTGCGGAGTGCCCGCACCGTTGATGACGAAGGTTTTGATGTTGACCTTCGGTTCGGTGGCAACGGCTTTCGCTTCGTTGGAGCGGAACGGAACGCCGCCATCGTCGAGGATCGGATCGCCCTCGGGGTTGTTGAGGTTCAGCGTTGCCGTTTCGACGAACTCAGTCGGCGTTGCGCCGTCGCGGTTGGCCGTCTCGTTGGCGACGATCGCCTGATATTCAATGAAGAACGTGTTGTCTTCGATGCGGTTGTTACCGCGAATCACCACGTCGTCGCTGAAGGTGAATTTCAGGGCGTTGTCGGTGTCGCCGCCGGTGCTGGACACAGTGGTCGTCAGCGTCGGGGGCGTATCGAAGAAATCGGTATCGTCGAAACCGTCTAGGCCGGTGGTTTTTAGCACCGCCGAATTGGCGATGTAGTCCATGCCTTCCGGAATCAGATCGTCGATCGTCACGGCCTTGTTGACGCCCTCGGGCATCGTCACTGCGAGGCGATAGGTGACGACTTCGCCGATCGCCACTGAGGTCGGCGTGGCCGGGTCGGTGGTATCTGTCGGCAGTGGCGTATCGGTTTCGCTGGTCGCGGCGATCGTCTTGAGGATCGTCGGCTTGACGCCCGTCAGGTTGATATCGGCGTTGCTCTCGACGACGTAATCGTTGAGTGCGCCACCAGCGCCGTCGCTGCCGTCTCGCTCGGTGTCGTTGGTGGTGTGTGTCGAAGGATCGGTCGCCGCATCGGTCGTCGCGTTGCGCGTACCGTCGATGCTGCTCCACGTAACGGTCGAAGGCGCGGGGATGCCGCTGCCCGTAATCGCCGTGGTCGCCACTTCGCCGACGATTTGCAGCTTCAGGGTTTCGCCATTGGCGAGATCGAGGTTTTCGCCGTCTTTGAGCTGGAGGCGTAGGCGGTTGTTGCCGTCGGTGTCGGTGAACGGAACCAGCTCGAACTGGCTGGCCGCGCCGTCGAGGCGATCGGTGGTGTCACCTGCAACAACGACGATCGGAGCCGTCGTATCTGCCACGAACTGCACCGGCAGGATTGTCTCGACCGACAGATCGAAGGCATCGACGCCGCTGGTGTTGCTCAGGTCGAGGGTGTACTCGACCGTGTCGCCCGCATCGCCTTCATTGTCGGTATCCGGCGTGGGATCGAGCGGATTGAAGACCACCGCGCTTTGGGTGAGCGTCACCGCCGGTTCGACGATGACGACCTCATCGGCCTGCTCGGCGGCCTGGATATCGAGTTCGGTTCCGGCATTCTCCCAAACGAAGCTGGTCAGGTCGGTTTGAACCGCGCCGTCGCCTTTGTTGTTGTCTTGGTTGTTCTGGTTGAGGCGATCGCCAGCCTGGTTGTCCGGGATATTGCGAACGATCGCGTCGTAGGTCAGCTCCAGGGTGACAGGGCCGTCGTTCGTGTCGCCGGAGTTGACCAGCGTGCCGAAGTTCAGCGCGAAGCCCGTGCCGTTGGCTTCGACATCGAGCAGATTGTCGCGCAGGTTCGTGAGGGAGAGGTCGAGCGCCGACGTGCTGCCGTCAGACGCGCGAACGACGAGATCGCCCGCGTTGCTGGACGTGACGCTGGCGCTCTTGAGATCGACAAATGCCAGACCCGGATCGAGATTTTCGAGGATTTTCGCGGCGTCGAACGTGCCTTCCGGCAGCGTCAGCGTCACTTTGTAAGTGGCGATTTCGCCGATAACGACGTTGTTGCCGTTGCTCGACGTGGTCGGATCGCTGGGGATGGCCGTGTCGCCATTGTCGAGTTCTGTCGATACCAGCTCCACGGCGATCGTGGGGCCGGTGATATCGAGCTTGGTGACGTTGGCCGGGATGTTGTCGGGCAGCAGGCCGTTGCTCTCGCCGCCCGCATTGGTTGTAATCTCCGCGTACTCGCGCTGGGTGTTCGACAGGGCATCCGGCGTACCGGGAATCGAGTCGGCTTCGTCGATAAAGGCCGTACCTTCCAGCACTTCGCCCGGAACGACCGCATCGGTTAGCTCGACGGAGAACGAGAAGTCCTGCTCAGCGCTGGGGGCAATGCCCGTGCCGGTGCTAGCAACGAAATCGATCTGCACGTTGCCGTCGGCGAGCTTCGTCAAAATCGGCGTGCTGCTGTAACCGGTGGGGACGCTGATGGCCGAGAGCTTGCTCGGGTCAGGGTCGCCCGCCGCGTCGAGCAGGTCGAATTTCGCTGGATCGAGGATCTCGGAAACCGTCAGGTCGTAGGCGTGGGCGGAGTTGGCCGCGTTGCCGTTCGTGACTTTCAGGTCGAATTGCACCAGGTCGCCCGCGTCGCCGTCGGGTCGGCTGGCGGCATCGTCGGTGCTGTTTTCGTCAAAGGTGGCGCTATTGAGGGTCAGCGCTTGGGTAATCGTCAGCTGCGGCTCGACAACGGTAACGCTGGGCTCGTCTACGGCTTCGATCGGCGTCGAGATTTTCGTTCCCGGCGCTTCGTTGGCGTCGTCGAACACCATCGAGGCTTCACTGACGAGCGTGTCGCCTGCGGTGTTGATGTAGTTGTCCGAAACATCGCGATCGTCGGTAACGACTGCGGTGTACTCGATCCAGAAGAAGTCGTTGTCGTTGCGGCCCGTCGGTTCGCCCGCGATGCGGATTTCCTCGAACTCGAAGGTGAGCGTATCGCCGCCCGCGCTAACCGTGGGGCTGACGCTGGGGTCGCCGGGGACGGAGATCGTGCTGCCGTCGCCGCTGGCGATAACGTTGCCGTCTTTATCTTCAATCGTGCCGTTGAAGACGCCGTCGCCTTCGGGGTCGGCGGTGTCCTCCGGCAGGACGATCTTGGGCGTGCCGACCAGCTTCAGGCCGGGGGGCAGATCGTCGCTGACCACCAGACCTTTGGTAACGCCCTCAGGGAGCTGGACTTTCAGGCGATAGGTGGCGACTTCGCCGATCGCCACATTGCTGCCGGTGGTGTCAGTCTGGTCGGTGCTTTCCAGAGTCTTGACGAGCGCCGCCGTGCCGCTGGTGGTGTTAAAGGGCGCGTCGTCCTCCGCAACGTAGTCGTTGGGAGCGGTGTTGTCGCCGAACCCCGTGCCGAAGCGCTCGCTGTCGCCGGTGAGGTCGGAGCCGAAGCGATCGCGCGCATCGTCGCCGCCGCCGCCGCTGACGCTGCTGGTCAGGTTCTCGTCGTCGAGGCTGCTCCAGGCGATCTGAGTCGGGCTGTTCAGCGTCAGGCCGGGAGCCACCTCATCGGAGAGCTTGCCGGTCACGGTGAGGACGAGCGTTTCGCCCTGGGCGATATCGAGGGTGTTGCCGCCAGTGAAGGTCAGGACGTTACTGCCGTCGATCGCGAAGTCCGAGGTCGCAATGCCGGTGACGGTGTGGCCCGTGCCGAAGGCGATCGGCGTCGTCGCGTCGGGAACGAACCCGGCGGGGAGCGCATCGCGAAGCTGCACGTCGAAGGCATCGGCAGTGGAGCCACCGGCGTGGTCGATCTCGATCGTGTAGACCACCGTATCGCCCGCGTCACCCGCGCCGCCTTCGACGCCCTCGACTTCGACGATTTTGTTGACCTGTAGTGCCGGTTCGACGATCGTAATTTCGTCGGCCTGAGTCGGGGCGCTGACCGTTTGGGTTGAGGCGGTATCCGCCGGGTCGTTCACCCAATTGAGGGTGGTGTTGCTGCCGTCGGTGTCGCGATCGCTGTCGAGGCCGCTGTTGTTGAGCGTGACGCCCGCTTGGTTGCCCGCGACGTTGCGGACGATCGCTTCGTAGGTCAGCGTAATCGTCTGGTTGCCGTCGTTGGTCGCGCCGGAGTTGACAATCGTACCGAGGTCGAGGTTGAAGCCGCTGCGATCGGCTGCGATCGTGGTATTCGCATCGGCGGTGACGAGGTCGGTCACCGTTGACGAAGTAACATCCGAACCCGTCGTTAGTGTCGTAAAGCCCACGAACTCCAGGCCGGGATCGAGCCGCTCGACGATTTCGCTGCTATTCAGTGTGCCTTCCGGTACGGTCAGCGTAATCGTGTAGGTGGCAATCTCGCCGATAACGACGTTGTTGCCCAAGCCCGTACCGGTGGCGGTCGTCGTGCCCGACTCGCCGTTGGGAAGCTCGGTCGAGTCGAGCTGGACGGCGATCGAGGGGCCGAGAATATCGATCGTCGGCTGCGTGCTGTCGTCGGTGTAGACGCGATCGGTGGTGTTCGGCGTCACGCCACCGTCGGCGGTCGTCAGGTTCGGGTCGGTCGGACGGTTCGAGCCGGAAGACTCGCCGTCGATCGAGTCGATCTGTACGTCGGCTTTCGCCAGCGTAATCGTCTCGCTCGGTTCGACGCTGTCGGCCAGCTTGACTTTGAACTGAATCTCCTGAACGGCTTCGGGGTCGATGCTCTCGCCGTCATTGGCGGTCAGCACCAGCTTCGGATTCGCCGCATCGGTGGTATCGAGGCTGGCGGTGTAGCCAAATCCGGGATCGCCCGCGTTCGTACCCGACTGGAATTCGATGTCGGCCAGCGAGGAAATATTAAACTTACTGGCGTCGAACTCCTGGGTGACGATCGCGTCGTAACCCGTCGCGCCGCTGCCCGTCAGCGTGCTGGGGTTGCTGACCGTCAGCGTCACGAAGACGTCGTTACCGGCATCTTGCCCAGTCACGCTCGCACCGGGCGTTTCGCCTACAGTCACACCGATCCCTTGTTCGATCGAGATCTGCGGCTCGACGATTTCAACGACCGGGGGCGTCGCGTCGGTTTGGGCGGAGGACTGGCCGGGGAAGGTCAGGGTCGGGACGCCGCTGAGTTCGGTGGTGGCGCTGGCGGCGGCCACGTCCTCGACGATCGCCTGATATTCAATCCAGATCAGGTTGTCGGCCACGCCAGTGGAAGCATCCACGACGATCGAGTCGAAGTCGAAGTCGATGCCCGTTCCGGTGGTGGTGAACGGCACGGTTCCGCCCGCTGCGATCGGGTTGCCTGCCGAATCGTTCACCGTTCCGGCAAAGTTCGAGTCGCTCGCTCCCGTCTTCAGGACGCCCGTTCCGGGGATTGCCGTGAGTCCGTCGGGGACGACGTCGCTCACCTTCACGTCGCCGATCGTGCCGTCGGGCAGCGTCACGGCGACGCGGTAGGTGACGATCTCGCCCACGGCGACCGGGCGCGGATTGGCGCTCGTGTCGTCGATGTTGCCCGTGCCGTCGATCGCGTCGGGGGTTCCGAATTCGCCCGTGCCGGTTTCGCTGGTGGCGACGATCGTTTTGTCGATCGTCGAAGTGGTCGCGGCGCTCAACGGGGCGTTGTCGCTGGTGATATAGAGGTTGGGCGCGTTGCCTGCATCGGCATCGTCGCTGGTGTCGGCGGTGGGGTCGCCGAAGCGCTCGCTGGCGACCGTCGTGCCATCTCCAAAGCGATCGCGCTCGGCGGCGTTGTCGCCATTGATGCTGCTCCAGGTCGCCACTGCATCGCTGTCGAAAGTACCTGGGGCAAGCGAATCGTTCAGCGTTCCGGTCAGGCGAATCGTAATCGACTCACCGGGCGCGATATCGAGCTTCGTCGGGTCGGTGAGTTCGATCTTGCCGGTGGTGGCGTTGTAGGTGAAGTCACCGGGCGCGAGGGAGCTGCTCGTCGTGTCGGACTCGATCGTAATGGTCGCGCCGACGAACTGGTTGGGAATCGTATCCTCGAAGCTGACATCGAAGGCCGTCACTGGCGAGGCTGTGCCGCCCGAGTCGGCTCCGGTGAGCGTGAATTCGTAGTAGGCGTTGTCGCCCGCGTCGCCCGTGCCGTTCTCCGTAAAGCCAGAGCCTGAATCGACGAAGGCGCGTTTGTCGATCGTGACAACGGGTTCGACCACGTCCACGGTCGGCTCGCCCGTCGCCTGCACCGTCACAGTGTTGGCCGGGTTCGTCGGGTTCGCGGGAACCGAGTAGGTCAGCGACGCATCGCCGCCCGCACCCTCGCCGCCGAGCGCGTCGCCGTTGTCGTTGTCGCCGGTATTGAGGACGATCGCCTTGTACTCGATGTAGAAGGTGTTCGTGTCATTGGGCGTGGTGGTGTCGGCCTCGCCCGTCACGTCGATCGCGCCGAACACAAAGGTCACGTCCTCACCGTCGGCACTGCCGCCCGTCGGCGTCAGCGTGCTTCCACCGGCGATCGTCGTCGTATCAGCCGCGCGGATCGTGCCGTTGAAGTCATCCGCCGTGCCGTTGCCCGGTCGCTCGGTCACGAGTTGGGCCGAACCGGGAACGAACTGCATTCCATCGGGCAGTTGGTCGGTGACGCTCAGCCCTTGGGTCGTACCCTCGGGCAGCGTCACTGCGAGGCGATAGGTGACGATCTCGCCGATCGCCACGTCGGGATCGGTGGTCGAAGCCCCTTGGTCAATTCCCGTCGCGGTTTGGTCGGTGGCATCCGCACCGAGGTTTTCCGTGGTGGCATTAACCGACTGCGCGATCGTTTTGGTCAGGCTGGGCGCAGCGCTGGTGGCCGGTTCGCTGTCCTTCACGGCATAGTCGTTGACGCCCGCAACCGTAATGCTGCCCGTCGTGTCGTCGGGGAAGGTGGCGTCGCTGCCGTTGCGCTCGTTTGCGCCTTCGCCCGCGCCGGAGTTGTCCGAGCCGGTGTTGTTATCCGCGCTGCTGACCGGTGTACCCGTGCCGGGGACACTGCTGTAGGTCAGCTCCGCATCGCTATCGAACACCAGTCCGGGCTCGACGGCGTCAGTGAGCTGTACCGTCACGTTCAGCACCAGGGTCTCGCCTTCGTTGAGGCGATCGATCTGGGCGCTGAGATCGCTCGGCGTCAGGCCGCCGAAGTTGACGCTCGAGCCGCTGGTGGTGACGGCGGTGGTGTCGTTGCCGTTGCTGTCTTTGACGACGATCGAGCCGGTTCCAGTCGGAACGGTGGTCGCTTCCACGGCAGTTACGTCGCCGTAGTCGATGCCCGACGCGATCAGCGCGTCTGCCAGATCGAGGTCGAAGGCATCCGCCGTGCCGTCGTTGGCGATCGTCAGCGTATACGTCACCGAGTCGCCCGCGTCGATCGTCGCCGGGGGCGTGCCGTCGCGGAAGGTTTTCTCGATCGTCAGGTTCGGCTCGACGAGCTCGACCGTGCCGCGATTGCCGACCTCATTAGCCGTCAGTTCGCCGACATTCGTGTCCGTGCTGTTCAGCTCGGCGATCACCTCCAGGCCGCCGACGAGCTGCGGCGCGGGGGAAACCACCGTGCCGTTCGCATTATCGACCGCCTCGTTTCCAGCGCTATTCGTTACCAGTGCGTTGAACTCGATGACGATAAATTCTTTGCCCGCTACGTTGTCGGCGTTGGCGACATCTCCGAGATCGAAGATGACATCTTCGCCATCGGCAAACGCGCCATCGCCACCGTTGTCCGCAATTCGTCCAGCGGGCAGCGTCGTGGAAATTGCGCTCGAGGCTAGCTTCGTCGGATCGAGGGCGTCCTCGACGCTGATGACGCCGCCCGGTGTCGTTTGTCGCGCACCGTCCAGGTCGGAGTCGACGCCCAGGTTCGGCGGCGTCGCACCCGCGTCGGGCTCGAGCAGCGCGATCGTTGTCGTTCCCGGATCGTTGATGAACTGCAAGCCATCGGGAATCAGATCTTTGACGCGCAGCTTGTTGTTCATACCTTCATTCAGCTCGACGGCGATGCGGTAACGGACGATCTCGCCGATCGCGCCCTCCGTCACGGTTCCCGCATCGGTGATGGGGTCGGCGGTCAGGTCGGGAGCGACACCGTCGGTTTCGTCGGTGTGCGCCTCGGACGTATCGACGATGCGCTTGCCAGGAATCAACGACGTAATCTCGATCGTCGTCGTCGCCGCCAGCGCATAGTTGTTTTGCAGGTTGGGATCGACTGCCGTATCTTGCGACGGATCGGCGAGCGTATTCGAGCCGACGCCATCGCTGCCGTTGCGCTCTTCGGCGTTGGCGTTAGCGTTCAGCGTTCCGGCCACGTCCGTATCGACGCTGCTCCAGGTCACGGTCGCGACGTTGTCGATCTCCGCTTCCGCCTGGACGGACTGCGTGAGCTGACCCTCTACCACCAGCGTCCAGGTCTGTCCGGGCTCGATATCGATCGAGACATCGTCCCGCTTCTTCAGCTCCTGACCGTCGAACTCGAAGAAGTCCGCGACCGTGGCGGTTGTCGTCGTACCGCCTGCGTCTGTAATCTGCAGGCTGGTCAATGCCAGGTTTTCGATCGACGCATCGATGGTGTTGCTAAACGTCAGATCGTAGGCCGCAGGGTGCGCGCCACTGGTGTCGGGATGCTTAATCTCGAAGCTATAGCGCACGATATCGCCCGCGTCGCCTTTGTTTCCGGCCACGTCTTCCGTGCCGGGATCGGTCGGGCCGCGATCGGTACCAAAGTCGTCGCCATCGGCAGGGCTGTCGGGCGTCCCCGGAACCGCCGTCGCCGGGTACACCTGCACCGACTGGCGCAGCTCCAGCACCGGCTCGACCACCGTCAGCTCGGTCGGCGGCGTGACGTTCTCCACCGAGCGATCGACGACATTAATGACGCGGTTGCCGTCGTCGTCGAAGCTCTGCTCCTGGGCTTTCCAGTTCAGCTCGGCGGTGTTGGGCAGTGTGTCGTCGTGTTGCAGCCAGGTGTTGGCCGCGATCGCGTCGTTGGTGACGCGCGTGGTATAGACCAGGCGCAGCTTCTCGGGGTTGTCGTAGTTGTCTTCGCCGACGTTCTCGACGCTGTCTTCATCGCTGGCGTCGGTTTTAAAGTTCAGCAGCGTACCGAGCGTGAAGGTGACGACCTGCGGATCGGCGGTCGTGCCCGTGCCTGTGGTGGCGCTGGTGACGCCGTTGAGACCTTCGGTGGTGGTGTCGAAGAAGTCTTTCGCATCGACGTTGGCGATCGTCTCGGCGGTGAAAGCATTGCCGCTAGCTTGGTTGACGATCGAGCCGTTGCCGAGATCCGTATCCGTTATCTGGTAGACGCCTTCAAGACGCAGAAATTCCAGACCCGCCGGAAGCGTGTCGGTGATGCTCGCTTCCTGGAGCGTTCCTTCAGGAATCGTCAGATCGAGGTAGTAGACGACGCGCTCGCCGATTGTCGCCTGGGTCGCCAGGTTGTTATTGGTGGTGTTAAATTCCGTCTGCGCCAGAACTTTTTCCAGTTCGGGCGATCGAATATCGACCTCGGCATCGTCTTCGAGAACCGGCTTCTCCCCGCCGTCGTTGGTCTTCGGCGGGTTCTTGAGGTCGGCGTAGTTGTTTGTGTCGCCGTCTGTGTCAGGATCGACACCGCCATCGATTCCGCTGTACGCCTTAATGACCGCGCCGTTGGTGTACGTGCTGCCCGCCTGCGCCGCATCGGCCACGCGCAGCTTGTAGGTGATCAGCAGCTCGTTACTGCCGTCGGTCACGTTAACATCAGGCCCCGAGCCGAGCCGGCCCGGATCGATCGCGCCGCGATCGAACTCATCGGCGTTGGCAACATCGTCCACCAAGCGGATACCCGTGCCGCTGCCGCCGACGGCGGGCTGCGTAAAGAAGGCATCGATAATCTGCGTCCGCACGACGGGATCGGTGCTGATATTGCCCGAGCCGTCGGTAAATGCCACCGACTCGTCGGCATTGCCGAAGTCGAGCGCCGTGTTGCCTTCGCGTTTGACGACGGTGAACTCGAGATCGTCCCAGTCGGGAATCGCGAAGCCCGTCGGCAGCACGTCCGCCACGGTCAGGTCGAAGATGCTGTTCGCACCGGCGTTCGTGACCTTGACTTGGAACTCCACCAAGTCGTCATCATCAACAGTCGGCGGGTTATCGCTCGGGTCGATCGTCGTTTTCTCGAGGATCGGCACGGGCTGCGTCGTCTCGATCTGGACGATCGCCTCCGAGACGATCGTCTCCGTGTCCGTATCGGTGTTTTGGTACTGGGTCTGGACTTGGTTGGTGAGGAACAGTCGATCGTCGAACAGCTCGTCTTCAATTTCAAAGCTCAGCAGCAGATCGAGCGTGCCGCTCACCGAACTGCCCGCAAGCGAGTTGAACTTGCCAAAGTCAATGCTGAAGGAGTTGTTATCCGAGTCGATCGACACCGCACTCTGGGCGATGAAGTCTTCCTCGAGGGTTTGGGGGCCAGCAGCAGTTTGACCGGGGCCGAGCAGCGTATGGCTGGGGCCGAAGGTGATGGTGTTAACCAGGTTGGGGAAATCCGCCGGATCGCCGTCGAACAGGTTGGCATCGAACTGCGTGTTCGCGTCGCCGACTCTCCAGGTTCCACCGGGCTTGAGATCGGCGACGAGCTTATCGACGTCGTAAACCGGCAGCGGCAGGTAGTCCGTAACGACGAAGTTCTCGGCGTCCGGTGAGGGGATGTCCGGAATAATGACGCGATAGGTGACGATATCACCGACTTTGACTTTAATCGGGGTGTCGGAAATCGACAGGCCGTCATCGGCATCGTCCGCCACGTCGTTCTGGATCCGGCCGTTAATCGCATACAGGCGCTTCTCGGGCTCGGGCAGCTTCGGCACCTGGATCGAAGCGCTCGTGTCGTCCTCGCTGCTGCCGACGATCGTCGTACCGTCGCTGCTCGGATCGTTGGTGTTGACGACGTTACCGGCGATCTTGGCGCTGTTGCTCAGCACGTCTGCCGCGTCAACGCTCGCATCGCCCGTGAAGTCTGCGACCGTATGCAGGTCGGTAAATTCGTCCTGAATAATCGTCCGATATTCAATCGTCCCGGTCAGCGCGCCGTTTGCCAGGCCCGCAAACGTTCCCGGCGCGAGGGCTCCCACGTCAAAGGTCAGGTGCGTCGAACCGTCAGTGTTGGCCGCATCGTCAAAGATATCTGCTCCCGTTACGGCATTTCCCGTACCGCCAGGACGCTGGCGCAGCACGGTGGTCAGATCGACGCCGTCTGTGAAGCTCGTGCCTGCGCCCGCCGGTGCGCCATCTCCCGACAGCGTCAGCGTCGGTGTAAAGCCCGTATCGAGGCGCTGACCGTCGGTGAACACGTCGTTGATGACGATGTCCTGGAAGTCGAAGTAGTCCGAGACCTGGAAGTTGAGGGTGTAAACCAGGGTCGCACCGGGCGTGACTTCGCCGCTCTGCACTGCGACGCCTTTCTGAATGACGATCGCTTCGTCTTCGAGAACCGTGCTGACTTCCGGGCGGGTTTTCACCAGGTCGGCATCGGTCTGCGACGCAACGCCGGTGTCGAAGCTGTAGGTGGTGTTAATTCCGGTATCGGGATCGAGAACGAGATTCGCTCTGTTTTCCGACGTGTCGTCCGTTTCGCCCGTGTTCGCCCCGGAGATCGGCACGATCGGCACGTCGTTAATGTCGCGCTCGGGAACGTAGAAATCGTATGTGATGACGATATCGCCGCCGCCCGTGCCGGTGATTTCGTCGAAGCGGTATTGCAGCGTGTCGAACCCGGCGGTGGTGTTGGCGCGATCGACATCAGTCACAGCCGGATCGCCCAGTGCGCCGCCATTGGCCGGAGTGTTGCCGATCGGCGCAAACACTGCTCCCGCCGCCGTCGCGATCGAGACGTTGCCCGTCAGCCGAATGTTGTCCGGCAGCACGTCGGTCACGTCGAAGTCTTTGAGCGTGACGCCCTGGTCGATATCGACCGTAATCGTGTGCGATCGCACGTAGCTCGGCCCGGTCGCCGTCTCGCCTTCCGGCGCTGCCAGGGTCTTCGAGATCTGGTAGATTCTGGCCTCAATATTCTCCGACTCGAGCGCGCCGGTGTCGTTTGCCGTCGCATTGCCTTCCGGATCGTCCCCGAAGCTGTAGCCCGCGCGCGCGCGAATGGTCTCCAACTCCGTCAGCAGGTTGCCCGTCGTGTTGAAGCTCACCGTCGCTTCCGGCTGCTCCGGCGTAAAGCTACCGAACGGCAGTTGGTACACCTGCCATACCGTCCCATGCTCCAGACTCATCCCGTCCGGCAGATCGACCCCGGCCGCGCCGTCGAACCCCGCATTGGCCAGCGGGTGCTCGACCACCGGCGCGCCGCCATCGAGCCACTGGGCTCCCACCGCATCCCAGGTGTAGGTCGTCCCCTGATAAGGCGTCAGCGTCAGCCCCAGAAAGTCGCCGCCCGACGGTGCATTGAGGTTCGGGGGCACGAACAGATCGAAAAATGGCCCGTAGCCTACCTCAGTCGCTGTCGTCGATGGGTTGTCGAACTTGACGGAAAAGCTGGTGGCGGTATTCAGCGGAATCTCACCAGAGGTGTTGATGCTGACGGTAGGCGGCTGGATGGGCATGACTTAGGAAGGAAAGAGGTAGAGAACACCGACCGATCGCTTCAAGCGTCGATCGAGACAAAAGTGTAAAAGCAGAGCTGTAAAGATTAAGATCGCGCAAGCCCAGGTTGAGGCGTTCTAGAACCCGAACCCGAACTCAAACTTTTTAAGAAAAATAGTTGCGAATCTACATTTCTTCCCTAGCAAGAGCTGGAGAAGAAACGCACTGTGAAAAGTCGCTGAAGAGGGCTTGTACTTTTCTCACGATCGCAATAAGCGATCGCTCAATTCAGATCGAACGGCCAAACTGATTTTCGATCGTGAATCGAACTTTGAAGACTAAAACTTATGAGGTGATGCAGCACTGACAAAATCTCCAACTTACGGTAGGTGAGGTTCGGTAGATGCGTTCTTGGTTATGCTTCAAGCCCACAGTATACAGGCGCTTGGGGATCTTGAGCGTCGCTTGAAGCTTTTGATGCCGCTTAGCTTAAAGCAGCTCGTCTATGCGAGCAATTAAAAGCATCAAATCGAGAAATCTAGGGCCGGTTCTTGACTATTGAAAACCGACAAGCGTCGCTCCTGATAGCTCATCATTAAGTTGAGCGGGCGTTTCACATGATGCGGAATACTGCACCGATCGTAGCAGGTTGTGGTTCTCTTCATCGAAGTAATGCAGATAGATTCGATCGCGGAATTCTCCCGTCCCAGAGGCTTCGGCACGGACATTGAAAGTCTCGCCGAACTGAACTTCCCCAGCGAAGTAAACCGAGCCACCTTTTGAGAAAGCGTTGCGGCGATCGGTCACGCGGACGAAGCTGCGATCGTCGAGATCGCGTCCGTAGTTCACCAGAAGCTTCGCTGTCGAGTCTCCCGGTGCTCCAGCCTGCACGTCCAGACCGTCGTGAAGCTGGAAGGTCAGCTCGTCTAGCTCCGACAGGCCCGCACAGGTGTCGGGCGCGATCGGCGTTGAGATTGAAGGAGTGGTGGTCGGAGCTTTCGCGGGCGCGCTCGGGGCAGAGGCTTCGGGCGCTGCGGGCGACGCGAGGGCGGCGGCGATCAGCTCGTCGAAAGGCGTTCCGGTGATGGGGTCGGCCTGAGGCGCGACGGGTTCAGTCGGTGCGATCGGCTCGGCGGGCGTTCCGATCTGGGTGGTTTCCGTTCGTTCGATCGTTTCGACATTCGGCTCGCTGTCCGGCTCGTTCTGCTGCAGCGGCGCGACGACGGGAGCAGATGCCACCGGCAGCGGCTGAGCTGCAACGATCTCGAAACTGTCTGCACTAGCAGCTGGAAGAGGACTTGTGCCTTCCGTCTCGAAGGCATCCGAATGGAACGGGCCGGTCGTGCTGGGAAGCTGGCGATCGGCAGATTCGGCTGGAGTTATTACTACAGGTGCAGATGCCGCCATTGAATCGAGAATGGCAATGTCCAAGCCCCCGAGATTGAGAAAGCCGATAGTTCCATCTGCCAATCGAGAGTCATTAGAGCTGGAGTTTTGTTGATTGGGAGAACTAGCGTTTCTCGCTGCTGCTTGTGCGCTCATGGAAGAAGGTTAGGTGCACGAAAGAACTGAATACAATTCGATTATAAACAGATTTTTTAGGTCACTTTATGCTCCTTGTGTAAGGTTTCTATGAAGTTTACTGCTCTGGAAGTCCGAGAATTTTAAAGTTGGCTTTAAAGAAGGGAAAATTCTCGAATTCTGGATCTGAGTACGCCTCTAAGGCTTCCCCAGCAAGGGCTGTGGGAAAAGATCTGGAGCCTGAGCAGCGCGCTTCTCACGATTGTTTTGACTAATTTAGCCGCTTCGATTATTATTCGAGACGGTTTTGAAGCCACGTTTGTGAACTCGGGCGCGATGACCTGAAACCTCATTATTAACTCTATTCCCGCAGGAAAGCTACACTTAAAATAACGAGCCTTGAATATACTTAGAAAACATGAGGATGTTCACCTAAGTGGAAATCGCGAGGTCGAATACGTAGGCTTACTGAGGTTTTTAAAAAGGGGCGCTGAGACTTCTGCTTTGTGTTGAAGGTTTCAGGTTCGATCGAACGCCGATTTAGGCTGTTTAGCCACAAACCCTCTCGACTGCTGACGCGGAATATCACCACGGAGAGAGCGGCTGGCGCGGGCGCACGTCATGGCCGCGCTACATTGAGTGCAGTTGCCGCCCGTTATCGCGCCGAGAAAGCATTTGCAGCGGATTAATGTCTCGACGAGCCTCGGCGATCGTGGGGCTTCGCCGTTGGCTGGGAGAGCGCCTGGGACGCAAGCGGGCCGAAAGCGGCGACGCCTCACTGTTTAGCGCGCGATGCCCATGAACGTAGTTCGCACCGTTTATCTCGATCCCGCGCTCAAACCGCGCTCGATTCTCTCCTTCGATCGCGGCGATCGTCAGATCGTCACCGCCACGCCAACCCTGGCGCAACAGCTTGACGTACGTCATGTCAGCCTGGAGCGGCTGGCAGTCGATGCGATCGCCCATGCCGGTCTAGCAGTGGTGTCGCCGTGGCTGGGGCGGCAACTGCTGGTGGAGTCCGTGATGGATGTAATGCCCGATGGCGACGCGGTGGCGGTGGCACAGTGGCTGTCAGGGTCGCTGCGCTCGCTGCTGGGGTCAGGGGCAGACTTGCAGGCAATGGCGAAGGTCTCGGGGCTCGCGCCGAAGGTGTACCGAACGATCCGAGTCGCGCTGAACTACCGCGCCAAGCTGGAGCGCCGCTCGCTGGTCGATCCGGCGGAGCTATTCTGGCGGGCGATCGCCACCGAGCCGGAGCGACAGTGTTTGGCGGTGGTGGGGCTGCTCGACCCGGCGGGCGATCGGTTGGCCTTCGTCAACGCGATCGCGGCGGCAGGAAGCTGCTTGGCGCTGCCTTGTGACGGAGCAGACTGGTTTCAGGAGACGCGCATGGCGGTGGAAACGCTACAAAGTCAGGGCTGGCAAGTCTTCTGGCGAGTGAACGAACCGGTGGTGTCTGGCGCTCTAGAAGACGTACTACCGATAATTTCGACTATCGGATCTAAGGATTCAGTCGAGATTTCGGGCGATACTGGTGGCGATCGCACTGCCCGAGAGGCAACACCACCCACCCGCGAATACACCGCCTACGCCGACAGCGACAGCGAAATCCGCAGCGTCCTCGCCACCATCAAACAGCGCGTCGCCACCGGAACGCCCGTGGGCGATATCGCGATCGTCGCTCGCAATGGATCTGACTACGCCCGCCAGCTTGGCGACATCGCGTGGGAATTCGGTCTGCCCGTCCGCCAGACGCGATCGCCTGCTCTCTCTGTCACGCGCCTGGGCTCCTGGATGCGGTGCTTCCTGGAAGCGTGGCAGCGCAGTTTTACGTTTGAAGCCACTGCCCGCCTGCTCCAGCACCCGCTGACGCCACCGGTGTTTGCGCCGCCGTGGTCGATCGCGCGACGGCGACACCCCGACAGCCGCAAAGCCTGGGAAGCCCTCGGGGCGCAGTTCCCCGCGATCGAGCCCTGGCGTAAGGCGCAGCGCGCCAAGTGGGTCGATCGCTTCAACGATGTCCTCGCCGCCTGGGAGATCGAGGCGCGCTGCGGGCGCTGGCCGGAAGAGGCGATCGCCTTCGAGCGCTTGCAGGACGCCTTCGACGAGCTAGCCGACTTCGACGACGCCAAACGTGCTGGCGAGCAGTTCGCGCGAGAACTAGAGACGCTGCTGGGCAGCCAGCCCGTGGCGATCGCGGAGCGCGGCGGTGTCGCCATCCACTCGCCGGAGTCGATCGCCGGGTCGCGCTACCCACTCGTCTTCGTTCTCGGCGCGATCGAGGGAGCCTACCCCGAGCCCGTCCGCAACGACACCGCGATCGACTTCTTCACCCGCAAGCAGCTCGCCCGTGCGGGCTTCGACCTCGGCTCGGCGATGCGCGCAGCACGCCAGGAAACGCGGCACTTTGACGCGCTGCTGCGAGTCGCTACCGATCGCCTGACGCTCTCCTATCCCCGCGCGATCGGCAAGAAAACGACAATACCCAGCGCCTACCTCGGTCAGTTCGAGATCCCCGAGCGCAGCGCTAGCGACATCGGTGGCGAGGCTAACGATATCGACCTCCCGATCGCCAGCCTGGAAATCGCCCGCCGCGCTTGGCTGCGCCGCCCGCCCGCCTCCGACCCAGATTTCGCCCAGCACGATCGCGTCCTACCCCACGCCCGCCACTGCCAGCGCATCGAACTCGATCGCGAAACCGCTCCGGGCTACAGCATCTACGACGGCCTTACCGGCATCCCCGCCGACCTAGCCGCACATATCTTTAGCGCCTCACAGCTCAGCATGTTGGGGCAGTGCGGCTTTAAGTGGTTCGCGCGCTACGGCCTCCACGCCAGTCGTCCACAGGAAAAAGAAACCAAGCTCTCCGGACGGCTGCGCGGCCAGCTCTACCACCAGGCACTCGAAGGCGCGATGCGCCACAGCCTCGGCCAGGAAGACCCGCGCGACAGCGTTCTCGCCCACCTTGACAGTGCGTTCGAGGTCGCCGAACAGAGCCTGTACCTCGATCGCCTGCCCGCCTGGAAGGCCCAGCGTCGCGAACACTTGGCGCGTTTACGCCGCACGATCGAGCACGAGTCCTTCTTCACGCCGGGCGCGGTAGTCGCCAACCTCGAGACCGAATTCAGCGGCGAGTGGAACGGCTTCAGCGTCACCGGCAAAATCGATCGCGCCGACGAAACGCCCTACGGCATCACGCTAATCGAGTACAAAACGCGATCGAGCAACCCCACCCAAGCCCAAAACAGCAAGGGCGAAGCAAAATTCGACGTGCAGCTTCAGCTCTACGTCGAAGCCGCCGGAGCCGACCTCTTCCCCGATCGCCCGATCGCCCGCGCCCACTACTACTCGCTCACCAAAGCCAAAAGCTTGAAGAAGGTGGACGTGCCCGACGACCTGGAGGCGGCGGCGTTTGCCGATCGTCTGCGGGGCTACCTGAATCGCGGGGCGTATCCCGTGCAGCCCGATCGCGGCCAGAAAGTCTGCGAATTTTGCGACTGCGAAGCCATTTGCCGCAAAGGCGCGCGACTCAAACGCAAGCGCCGCCCGGAGTCCGAATCGAGCTAGCGTAATTCCGTCATGACCCCTTCACTTTTTTGGCTGCGACTGTAACAAACCACGAAGCTTGCTATCAATTCGCGATCGCCTCCAGCTCCCCGCAAAAATACTCATTAAGATCGAGACAGAAGCAACGAACCATCTGGCTTAGTTAAGTTGCAAAACAGTTTCTGGCTTGGCGATCTTTCGGAACCTTTTACAGGTTCCCGTTTCCACACTCGAGCAGAGCGGACTCCGCGATCGTCAAGCCGGAAACTCCCTTCCCTAGAGAAGCTGCAAGGCATGGGGGCTCGTCGCTTTCTTCAAATCAAAAGCACTTGCGATCCGGCATGATTAAACTCCTCGTCAACGGCCTTGTACTGGTGATGAACACCCTTTACAAGACGCGACCCTATCCCCGCTTTTACGTCCTTGAAACTGTCGCCCGCGTTCCCTATTTCGCTTACCTTTCCGTTCTGCACCTCTACGAAAGCGTCGGACTCTGGCGCAAAGCTGACTGGCTGAAAATTCACTTCGCCGAGTCCTGGAACGAGCTACACCACCTGCTAATTATGGAAGAGCTGGGCGGCAAAGATCGCTGGCTCGATCGCGTTCTCGCTCGTACCACGGCGGTGATTTACTACTGGATTATCGTCGCGATTTACCTGCTCTCACCCCGCGCCGCCTACCACTTTATGGAGCTCGTAGAAGAACACGCTTATCACACCTACAACGAGTTCCTTAAAGCCCACGCCGCCGAACTCAAAGCACAGCCCGCACCCGCCGTGGCGATCTCGTACTACCGCGATGGCGACTTGTACATGTTCGACGAGTTTCAAACCGGCCGCGCGCCCGAATCGCGCCGCCCGAAAATCGATAATCTCTACGATGTATTCGTGGCGATTCGCGATGACGAACGCGAGCACGTGAAAACAATGGTGGCCTGTCAGGTTCCGGCAACCGCCAACCAGCTCCACAGCCCCCACGCGCCGACCCTGCCGGACAACCTCCAGCCCGGTCACGCTGGTTCGGACGCTTAAGTTTCGGCATTGACTCCCAATCGTGAACCCCAGAAGTCGGAGTTTTCCAAAAACTCCGACTTCTCAGCATCAGCCGACCTGGACTCGCCGATCTGTACGTGCAGGTCGGTTTTGTCGTCCTTGAGGAAGCTGCATCAATAATACCAATTACTCAAAGTCTGGCTACAGATAGTAAATCTAGGACTGAAGCTTGGCTGGTAATCTAGGTCGCCCATCTGTGGTTTTACTTTCCAGGCTTAGTATAAAACTGTCGCGAGAGCCGATCGGCCTGCCGCGTCGTCTCCGGTAGGCGGTAGCGCGGCGCGAGTTCGATCGCTAATTCGATCGCCGTCTCCAGCCCAAAGCGATGCCCGATCGACACGTACACCGGCTTCACGTCCGCCTGTGTCCGCACCACCGCTCCGATGGTTTCGTCCTCGCTGTTCCCACCGATCGCGCGATCCTGCAGCGGTTCCCACGACCCGCGATCGCGTCCGACTGTCTCGTACTCGCCGACATAGTGCGACTTCGCCACGCCGATCGCCGGAACATCCAGCAGCACGCCCAGATGACAAGCCAGCCCAAACCGGCGCGGATGCGCCAGCCCCTGGCCGTCGCAGACGATCGCCTCGGGCAACACCGTCAGTTTCTCCAGCGCGGCCACCACCAACGGCACTTCCCGAAACGACAGGAGACCGGGCGTGTAGGGGAAGTTCGGCACACCGGCTGCGATCGCGGTGTCGAGCGGTTCGAGACTCGCGCGATCGAGGACGACAACCGCCGCCTGCATCCGCGAGCCGTCTTTGCTGTAGCCCACGTCGATTCCGGCAATGCGATCGAGCACCTCGAATCGATCGCGCGCCACCACCCGCGATCGCCAGCGCTCTTGCAGCGCGATCGCCGCCTCGGGCGTCAGGCCGTCCGGCGGGCAGAGTTCGGCGCGATCGGCAAAATTCATGCTAGGCAAGTCCAAACGATACGGCTGCGATCGGGCTGAAGAAAGCCTTCAAGGTTTGAACGAAATCTCTGGCTTTTTCCGCTCTCTGACGGCAAGACCTTCAAGGTTTTGATGAAAAGGCCGAGACGACGATCGCCTCGGCCTCACACACGGTTTAAGTTATCGAGATCGACAGCCGGACTACACCGCCGCTAGCTCTTTCTCCGAGCCGGTTCCGTCGGAGTCGTTCTGAATCGCCGCAAACACCTCGAATAGATGATCGCCCCAATATTTCACGTCATAGGTCGTCACCGTCTCGAACAACTTCGCCATCCGCTCGTTTTGCTCCTCGAGTGTCATCTCCAGCGCCCGATCGAGCGACTCATCCATCCGATTCAGCGAATAAGGATTCGTCAGCACCGCTTCGGGAAGCTCCACCGCCGCCCCGACAAACTCCGACAGCACCAGCACGCCACCGTTGCCCGTACCCTTCGCCGCGACAAACTCTTTCGCCACCAGATTCAACCCGTCGCGCAGCGGAGCCGTCCAGCAGATATCCGCACGACGATACAGCGAGAACAAGTCGATGCGCGATAGCGGCTGCGTGTAGAGCAACACCGGCGTCCAGCCGATCTGCGCGAACTGACCGTTAATTTGACCGGCGAGCTGTTCGATCTCCGATTGCGCGTCTTGATAAATCCGCATTCCCGATGCCGATGTGACGCAGGAGACAATGAACTGCACCTTGCCGTGGAGGTCGCGGCGGCGCTCCAGCAGTCGGGCATAAGCTTCGAGCTTCTCTTTGTTGCCCTTCACGTAGTCCACGCGACCGGCCGCAACGATCAGCGTTTTATCGGCGAACTCGGCCTCGATTTCCGTATAGCGAGCTTTCGCCTCCGTCGCATCGAGGATGTTCTGGATGAACTGCGGATCTGTGCCCACCGGAAAAGCGTCGATGTTAACGATTTGGCCTTTGTGTTCTAGCTGCTTGACCATCTCCGGTTCGGCCAGTGCCGTACCCGTTTTTGTCATGTGCTCCGGCACGTCGCCCGTTGCCACCACTTTCACCGGCTTGAGGCTGCGCGCCACGTTAACGAAGTTCTCGGAGTAGCGCGGGATGTGGAAGCCGACCACATCGCAGCAGAGCAGACTCTCGACGATTTCGTCGCGCCAGGGCAGTACGTTAAACACATCCACCGACGGGAATGGCGTGTGGTGGAAGAAGGCGATCTTGGCGTTGGGCTTGAGCTGGCGAATGAAGTAGGGCGCGAGCCAGAGGTTATAGTCGTGAACCCAGATCAGCGCGTCGTCGGCAGCTTCCGCGCAGGCAGCTTCGGCAAACAGACGATTGATTTCGGTGAAGTTCTCCCAGTCGGAGCTTTCTGAGGTGAACTGCCAGGGAAACGAGTGCAGAATCGGCCAGAAGGCTTCTTTCGAGGTGATGTGATAGAAGTGATTGACCTGGGTGGCGGTCAGGGGGATGCGCGAAACGGTGTAGTTGGTGTCGTCTTCGACCCGGACGCGGGTCTCGAAGTTGGCTTTGGCGGCGTCTTCGACCTGTTTCCAAGCCACCCACGTGCCGTGATTGACGTTTTTGAAGAAGCTTTTGAGGGTCGGCATAATGCCGTTAGGGCTTTTCTTCGGAAGATAGCGAACCTCTCCCGTTTTTTCGTCGATGACTTCGTCGTAGGGTTCGCGGTGGTAAAGGATAACGAGCGAAGATTTCGTTTCGGTCTGCATCGTTTCAAACCCAGGGCGGAACCTGAGGGTAAAGGAAATTTGAGAAATATCGAGCGATCGCGGCGGGTCAACTGCGGGCGGCGATCGAGCGCCCTCGGCCGCCGCGGCAGACGAGCCGCTTGCCCGTCGGCTCTATCGTTGCTTGCTGTAAAGCTCGTAAGGGCGCGTCGTCGCTGTAAGGTCGTAAAAAAACGAGTGTGTGAATGAGAAAGAATCGAAGCGAATATGGCAATGCGTTCCGAACGATGCGATCGCTGGCCCATACATTCTCTCCGAATCGGGTACTGTTCGGTATCTATCGCCCGGACGAGTCGCGATCGCGCGGATGTCTTTCTTGGGAGTGAGGAACGCGTCGAACGCGCGTTGCCGGTCGGGAATTTGCCCGCCGCGCGATCGGCTTTCGAGCCGTTTCGACCCGAGTTTGCGCCAATAACGCGCCAACAAACCCTCGCGCGTGCCGCGCCTTGGATGTCGCTTCCACCTTGCGCTGCCGCCACACTGGACGGGGGAGACCGGCGCGCGCGCGATCGCCTCTCGTAGAAGTCGCAATATCGTCCGTTTGGCGGTAGCAAACGAGGGCACTGCTGACGTAAGCTGACATCTAGCATTAAGTAGGAAAGATCCAGAAGAAAGAGGGCTCTTGCATGGTCGCCGCCGTAGAAACTCTGACTCGCGTTCGCCTCGTTGAAGACGAAACGGAGAAGCTCGTTGAATGGGCGCGACAGAACGAGCAGTCCGACGCCACGATTTTTGGGAAGAGTCAAGCGTTTGCCCGCCGTATGGGAGCCCACCACCGTGCCGACGGCCTGACCGAAATCGTCTTCTGGGCTCCGCGTCTGCTCTCGGAAGTGATGCAAGAGCACGATATCTACCTCGAGGTTCTAACGCCAAAAACCGCGATCGATCCCGCTGTCGTCCGCCAGACGATCGAGTTTCACCGCGACAAAATTCACCTCGTCCAGCACAACGAATTCTTTTGGGGCGTCGTCGAGGGGATGGAGGCCGGAACCCGCGAGAAATTCGGCTCGTTCTACTGGCTGCGCTACGTCGATCTCGACGAAAAACTCTGCGCGCTGCGCGACGTGATGCCCTACTCGCTGCCATTTGGCATCTTCGCGCCTGCCGAACTTTACGACATCGATCGCCTCGAAGCCGAGCGTCGCGACCTGGAATACTTCCAGCGCACCGGCACGGGCGACCCCGACGCCCCCTTCGAGCAGATCCCCCGTGTCGGCGCGCCGTGCAACATCCTCGAGCTGCATATCGGTACGGCCTCGCGACCCGGAACCTTCGCTGGCCTGAACGAGATTTATAAAGAAATCGCCCGCAAGATCGACGCCGGAGAGGAGCTGACGGTCGTCGAGCAAAACTATATCGGCTACGACGCCCTGGAACTGCTGCCCACCGAACCGCCGATCGAGTACCGCGACGAGTACAGCCCCGAGAGCGAGTTTTTCTCCTTCATCATCGAAGACGACGACACCGTTACGATCGAGCTGAGCAAACCCAACACCGAAGACTGGGGCTACGACGTGCCAATCCTGGGCTCTAGTACCACGAACCCTGCCCTGCTCGGCTCCCTGCGTCCCGATGAAGTTATCGACTTTATCGCCACGCTCCACAACTTCCCCACCGGCCCCATCCAGCTGATCTACGACCTGGTCTACGGCCACGCCGACAACCAGGCCGAACTGCTGCTCAACCGGCCCTTTCTCAAAGGGCCGAATATGTACGGCCAGGATCTCAACCACCAGTTCCCCACTGTGCGGGCGATCTTTCTAGAGATGCAGCGCCGCAAGCTCAACACCGGCGCGGACGGCATCCGCGTCGATGGCGGCCAAGATATCCGCTTCTTCAACCCACTCACCGGCCAGGTCGAGCACGACAATGCCTACCTGATGGAAATGGGCGACGTGGTGCAAGAGATCGGCGGCAGCAAGCGGTTGATGTTTCTGATCTACGAGGATGGCCGCCCTTGGCCTGCGGAGGGCTGGGAGGAGTCCTCGACGTACCGCGAGATCGTCGAGATGAAGCCCGGCTCGTTCCAGTGGGGGCCGCTGATCTTCGCCCATAACACCCCGACGCTCAAAGGCTTCTGGGAGCGCAAGTGGCGGCGCGTCTGCGAAGTGATGTTCCAGGGCGAGGACTGGATCACCGGCTGCGCCAACCACGACACCGTCCGGCGCGGCAACCAAGTTCTTACCGATGCCGATATCGATTGGGGCTTGGGCGACACCATGCAGGAGGTGCTGCAAAATGCCTACGATAATCCGGCGCTGACCCTCTGGGTTTACGGCTTCAGCCCCGGCTTGCCGATGGACTTTATTAACTCGACGATGCGATCGCCGTGGATGTTTTTCCGCAATACCGACGAGCGCTACGGCGTCAAAGTCGTCTCTGAAGAGGCGGGCTTTCTGGAGTGGCAGATGACGCCGAAGCAGTACGCCCACCGAAAAGCCTTCCGCCGCCTGAAAAAGCACGGCTTCAAGCAGCTTGACGAACTCCAGCTCTTCGTCCGCACGCTCGAACAGATTATGTGCGATAAGGAATACAACCTAGCGGCGGTGACCGATGCGCTGCGGGCTTTCCCCGGCAAAGCTTCTAGCAATAGTGCCACCCCGGCCAAAAATCTGCGCCGATCGAGCGTGATGCGCTTCTTGGCGCGGATCGATATCGATCGCCTCAAGGAGTTCGCCGCCGACTTTATGGCCGACTGCTTCGAGGAGTGCAACGTCTCCTACTACAACCACAACATCACCGCCGCGCAGTCGAACTTCAGCCTGGCGATGCGCGAGTTCCGTCGCAATCACCCTTGGCTGCGCCGCAACCTGCAAAATAGCGATCGCTTCAACAAGCTCAGCGACGGCCAGAGCCTGATTTTCTACGGCGTGCGCGCCAACCCCGATAACCCCAGCGAGAAAATCGCGATGGTGACCCACCTGAGCGGCGAGCCGATCGAGGTGGCGCTGGGCGACCTGCTCCAGCTCGATCTCAACGAGTGGCAGATCGTCCAAACCACGCCGGGAATCGAAATCGAAAACCTCGATCGCTTTACGCTGAATATCGGACAGGGCGTGCTCGCCCAGCAGTGCGACCCCATCACGGGCTGCACGATCGAACCGTCGATCGGCGCGATTCCATTCGACACGTCTGACGTGCTTTCGTACACGACCAACAGCACCGGCACGTTCTGCGACACCGACCGTACCGACGCGAACGCAGACGGGACGCTGCAAAATCCGGTCGCGGACGTCACGGCGATCGTTGAAGAAGCCGAACCGGAACCCAAAAAGTCCAAAATCGGAAAGAAGGCCGCTAAAGGCAAAGCCAAAAGTAAAGCCAAAGGCAAAGGCCAAGCCAAAGCCAAGTCCAAAGCCAAGACTAAGACCAAGCCCAAATCTAAAGGCGATGGCAAGTCCTGACAGCCGTCCGGCCCGAGCGACACCGTCGCAGCGCGCGCCGCTCTCGCTAAACGGCGATCGCGGCCGATCGGCGAGGTACAAAGCCCGGGTCTGACTCCACGCTAAGCCAGAGGTTCCTGCTGGGTCGCGCAGTGAATGCTGCCACCACCCGCCGCGATCGCGTCCACCGCCAGCGGCTCGATCGCCCGATCGGGAAACAAACGCTGCAACTTCTCCGCTGCCTCGGCATCCGTGCGCGCATCGCCGAACTCCTGGACGAGCACGGCACCGTTGCAAACGTAAAAGCCGACGTAGCCTGCCGCAAACTCTTCGCTGGCAAACTCTTCGCTGGCAAACTCCTCGCGAATCTCGCTCGGCGCTTCGAGTACCGTCACGTCCAACCGGCAATCGCGCGCATCGGTGGCGGCCTCCAAGATCTCCAGGTGCTCTAGCGTCACTTCCCGATCGAACGAGTCCGGGTCGGGTTCGTAGCCCGCCACCACCAAGCCCGGGCGCACGAACCGCGCGTAAAAATCCGTATGGCCGTCGGTGATGTCGCGCCCCGCAATCCCCGGCAGCCAAACGATCTTATCCAGACCGAGCAGCGGCATCAGCAGATCTTCAAACTCCGCCTTCGAGACGCCGGGGTTGCGATTGTCGTTTAGCGTGCAGCTCTCGGTGATAATCGCCGTGCCGTCGCCATCGACTTCGATGCAGCCGCCCTCCAGCACCAGGTCAGTGGTGAGCCGTACGGCCCCAGCCTGCCGCGCGATAAATTTAGCCAGCCGAGCGTCGCGATCGTAGTCCTGCTTTTCGCCCCAGCCGTTGAAGTTAAAGTCGATCGCCGCCTTGTTGCCGCGCTCGTCGATCGCGAACACCGGAGCCGTATCGCGCATCCACAGGTCGTCGAGCGCCGCGACCATAAGTTCGACACCGTCATCGAGCAAGCCGCGCGCCACGTCGTACTCGCGATCGCGCACCAGCATCGTCACCGGCTCGTAGCGCGCGATCGCATTGGCGATCGCCGCCAGATCGCGCCGCACTCCCGGCACCAAATCCCGCCCCCAGATCGCCGCACTCGCACCGAACGCCATCCAGGTGCGCGCGTGGGGGTCGCCCTCCTCGGGCATAAACCAGTCGTTCGTTCCGGTGTTTGCCGCCGTGGTGGTGGTGGTCGTCGTCATAACATTCGCCCTCTGACAGCTCGCGATCGCGGCGGTGGCAAACAGCCCGGTATTGCGAAGAAAAGTGCGGCGTCCGAACATCGTTTCAAACAGGAAAAAAGCGGGCCGTGGGGCGATCGGAGCACACCAATAAAATAAACATTCGACTTGCGGATTTGCGGTAGGGGCCACGCGGCAGTGCGCCTGCGATATCGTTCGCTCGACGCCGGGCGCATTGCCATGCGCCCCTACGGCAGAACTCGACGTTGCTCTAGGTGATCACCGTCGGTTTATCCATGCCGGTGTACTCGCGAATGCTGGCGATCTCTTCGGCGATCGCGATGAAATCCGCCAGCGCCTCCTGGGTCTCGATGCCGTGCTTGCTGGCGTCCGGCTCGTAGCTCTCTAGGTAGACCCGCAGCGTCGCGCCCTGCGTGCCCGTGCCCGATAGCCGAAACACCACCCGCGAGCCATCGGTAAAGCCGATGCGGATGCCCTGCTTTTCGCTAACGCTGCTGTCCACCGGATCGGTGTAGCTAAAGTCGTCGGCGTAGGCCACTTCGTAGCCTTGGACGCTTTTGCCGACCATCGAGCCCACCGCCTCGCGCAGATTGCCCATCAGCGTCGCCGCCTTTTCGGAGTTCACGCCTTCGTAGTCGTGGCGGCTGTAGTAGTTGCGGCCATAGGTCTTCCAGTGTTCGGTGACGATTTCCTCCACCGACTGTTTGCGCGCCGCCAGGACATTCATCCAGAACAACACCGCCCAGAGGCCGTCTTTTTCGCGTACGTGATCCGAGCCCGTGCCGAAGCTCTCCTCACCGCAGAGCGTCGCCTTGCCCGCATCGAGCAGATTGCCGAAGAACTTCCAGCCCGTCGGCGTTTCGTAGCAGTCCACGCCCAGCTTTTCGGCGACGCGATCGACGGCCGCGCTGGTCGGCATCGATCGCGCCACGCCCGCAATGCCGTCCTTGTAGCCCGGAACCAGCGTCGCGTTCGCCGCCAGCACCGCCAAGCTGTCGCTGGGCGTGACGAAGAAGTTCGAGCCGAGGATCATATTGCGATCGCCATCGCCATCCGACGCTGCTCCAAAGTCCGGCGCGCTGTCGGCGAACATTTTCTCCACCAGGTCGTGGGCGTAGACCAGGTTCGGGTCGGGATGGCCGCCGCCAAAGTCCTCCAGCGGCACGCCGTTTTGTACCGTGCCCGCAGGCGCACCGAGGCGTTTTTCAAAGAAATACTTGGCATAAGGCCCCGTCACGGCGTGCAGCGAGTCCATGCAAACGCTCAAGTTTCCCGCCGCAATGTAGTTCTGAATCGCGTCCAGGTCGAACAGCGACTCCATCAGCTCGGCGTAGTCCGCCACCGAGTCGATCACCGCCACCGCCATTTTGCCGAGCTGCGCCTCGCCGACCCGCTCGAGGTCGATATCGTTGGCCTCCATGATTTTGTAGCCTTCGATCGTCTTGGTTCGATCGAAAATCGCCGCCGTTACCTTCTCCGGTGCGGGGCCGCCGTTGTCGGTGTTGTACTTGATGCCGAAGTCGCCGTTAGGGCCACCGGGATTGTGGCTCGCCGAGAGGATAATGCCGCCGAAGGCTCTGTTTTTGCGAATCACACAGGACGCCGCCGGGGTCGAGAGGATGCCGTGCTGGCCGACGAGAACGCGCCCGACCTCGTTCGCCGCCGCCATCTTCAGGATAGTTTGAATCGCCGTGCGGTTATAGAAGCGGCCATCGCCGCCGAGTACCATCGTGCCGCCGCGATATTCCGCCGGGTCGAGGCTGTCGAAGATCGCCTGGACGAAGTTTTCCAGGTAGTTGCGCTCCTGGAACGCGGTCACGCGCTTGCGCAGGCCGGAGGTTCCCGGCTTTTGATCGGCAAACGGCTGGGTGGAGACAGTATGAATATTCATAGGAGCCAAATGCGATCAGTTCTTTGCACTGCAACTCTAGCGAAAATCGACCGTAAGTCCGAGTCGCGGACTCGATCTCACCTTTAAGTCGGGCGGCTACATATTCTTGAAGTGCTCTAATACCAAATCCGGCCTAGAAAAGGTCAAAACGTCAATGAGCGCTGAGCGTAGTCGTTGGCGTAGCCTTCACGAAGCGAATAGTGCGGGTTTGCGCCAAAGATTGTGACCCTAGCAATGTCGGATTTGGTATAAGAGTACTCCACGGAAATAAACACCCAACGGCCAGGATTCGAGCACTGAGCTTGTCGAAGTGCGTCACACCCAGGCTTCGACAAGCTCAGCCTTCATTGGTGACTTCTGGACAAATATATTTGTGGAGTACTCTAAAAGAAGTGCCCTAAAAGCTGGCAGAGAGATTGGGAACTAGGAATAGCACCACCGCCACCGCGATGCTAGCCAGGCTGAGGGCCGCGCCCAGATACATCGCGCCCGTCCACTCGTACTTCAGCTCGACGCGCCGATCGCCCGCCGGAACGCGCGCCGAAATTGTCCCCTCCGGCGATCGCTCGATCGGCTGCGCTTCGCCGTCGATATACAGATTCCAGGCGGGGTAGTCGTACACGCGGAAGGTGACGATCGCCGCGTCCGGGCTGCTCGTGATGACCGTGCGGGTCTTGACTTTCCAGCGTTCGATCTCGACCGTCCCGCGATCGATCGTCACCGGCGGCGCGTCGGGCCGCGGCTCGTAGGCGCTGCCGTCTTCTTTGGCGGGGCGGTACTCCGGCACGTCCTGGCGCAGACCGGAAAGGGGCCGATCGACCGAGGTGCGCGTCTGCTCGAGTTTGGTGACGAACTCCTCGCGATCGAGATACCAGCGCGGCTCCTCGAGAGTCGGAGCATCGCTAATCAAGCGCTTCGTGTCGCGCAGCGTCAGCAGCAAAAAAGCACACAGCAGCCCCAGACAAACGAACTGAGCGATGCGGTTCGTCGTCGCGCTCAGCAAAAAGCCCGTACTCAACGCCACGATCGCCCCCAGCAGCCCCATCAGCCGCCAGGGGAACTGCACGTTCTGCAACAGCTCGATCGCCGACCAAATCGGGCGCGACAGATCGCTCATCGCAAAAGTCACCGCCGCGAACGCCGCCGCCAGCAGACCCCAAGCGCCACGCCGCCGCGCCCCGAGAAAGCACAGCACGCCCCCGATAACGATGCATGCCCCAAACAATCGCGCCTCGTTTCTCCAAAGGCCAAGCATCGATCGGGCCACGGGCGCAGCCTCCGACGACCAAAATAAATTAGCGCTGTAGCCCCCCGCTACGGCCTTGAGGTTTTCGACGCTGGTTGCGCCTTTCTCCAGGATGGCGGGCAGAAGATAGAAGCTCGCCGCTCCCCAGCCGCAGAACACCGCCACGAGCGTCAGCAGCATCTCGCGCGGCGCTCTGTATTGCGTCACGACGATAAACGGAATCCAGAAGATCGCCAGCAGCAGCAAGCTGGGCAGGTGCGTCATCGCCAGCACCATCGCCGTCAGCGCCACGCCAAGCCGCCGCCGGGGAAACTCGATCGCCGTTCCCGTCAGCCAGATCCCCAGCGGAATTAGCGACATCGCGACCGACTCCGCCAGCGCCCCACGGCTGTAGAGGCTGACGAGCTGGTACTGCGAAAACAAAAAGAACACGCCGATCGCGATCGCGGGCAACGCCCCCCAGTCGCGCCGCTTCGCCAGATAGCCGAAGTAGGCCGCGCTGAGCGTAATGCCGGTAAACACTACGGCCAGAAGCGTCTCGAACGGCAGCCCCGCTACTTTTAGAATCGAGGTGACAAAGTACGTAAACGGCGGGTAGAACACGAACGTCGGACTGCCGTAGCGGTGGTTCGTTTCCGCCAGCCAGCGCGGGTACAAATCGCCCTGGGAAAACTGATGGGCGAAGTTTTGAATCCACAAATAGTGGTGGCGCGAATCCTCACCCATCGGAATCTCGCCGAGCCAGAGGCGGTGGTGAATCGCGATCGCCACCAACAAGAAGCCGATAAAAACCAGCAGCGACTCGCGGCGCTGGAGAATCTTGAACGGAGTGGAAGAGAAAGCCATGATATCGCCGGTATTTGCCGCTTTAATTCGCTGCTCTAGTTTGCTGCCCCAATTTGCTGCTACTTCAGGGCGTAGATTGCAATCTCAGGGCCGCGATTGACGCCGTGCTCGGGGGCGACGCGGTACACCTCCTCGCTAGCCTCGGCGATCGCGTCGTAAACGGCGATCGTGCGATCGAGTTCGGTGGTGTCTTTGCCCGCCGCCTCGAAGCTCTCGCGCTCTTTGCGGTAGCGACTGTCGGCCCCGGCGGTGATGACGTAGTCGATATTGGCCTCACCGATCGAGTCGGCATCTTCGAGACTGCCGATAAAGCGGAACTGGGGGATAAAGCGATCGGCATCTTGGGCGTCAGGCGAAATCTCGGCGAGATCGCCCTCCTCGCCCACCTGGAAAATGTCATAGGTTGAGAGCGACAGTTGCGGCGCGCGCAGCTCGACCAGGATGCGGCTACCTTCCGGCACTTCCTGCGCGATCCACTCGGTTGCCAGGGTGCGCGTCTCGGTCCCGAGCGATGCCTTCGACTCCATCAGGCTGGTGGAGAACGGCGCGAGCAGCACCAGCGCGCTCAGGCCGAGCGACAGATACGTTCCCAGCTTGCGATTGCTCTGGCGCACGGCGATCGCGTTAGAAATCGCGGCGATCGCGTCGGCCAAAAACAGCGCAAAGAACGGAAACACCGGCAGCAGCCAGCGATCCCAGCGCAGGCTCAGCGCCGAGAGCGGCAAGAGAAAGATCGCGATCGCAAAGGCCGCCAAACCCAAGTCGGCGCGGCGACGCACCAGCGCGTAAACGATCGCGGCGCAGGCCAGCAGCAGCCCCAAGATACCCAGCTCCGATCGCAGCACCGTCCCGAAGTACCAAATCAGGTTGGGAATCAAGCCGCCGCCCGTCGCGCCCAGGTGCTCCGATCGCGACTCGAAGACCACGTCCTGGAGCGTCTGCTGAAAATCGAGAAAGACGAACGGAGCCGTCAGGAAGCAGGCGACGATCGAGGCCACCGCCGCAGCCGCCAGCTTCACAAGCAGCGACGGGAGCGAAGACGACTTCTCGCGCCAGAAATACAGCAGCGCCGCCAGCAGCACCATCGGCGAAAAGAACACCGATGGGTACTTGCAAGAAATCCCCAGGCCGATCGCCGCGCCGGAGAGAATATAGCCGCGCCAGGAGTTGGTTTTGAGGATATCGAGGCAGAACCAGAACGCCACCAGGATAAAGAACACCATCGGCGCATCCATGCGGATTACCTTCGAGAAAGCTACCGTCAGCGGCAGCACCGCCGTCGCAAACGCCGCGATGTAGCCCCCGCGCCGATCGATCAGCCGCTTGCCGATAAAGTACACCGCCACGATCGACAGCGTTCCGAAGAACACCGAAATCAACCGCCCGGACAAATAAAACGCCGTCGGATCGGAGAAATACAGGTCTTTAAATTCGCCGGGATTATCGAACACGCCCAGCACCAACCCCCCGGCAAAAATCATGCCGTAGGCGATGCAGAGCAGATAAATCGTGATCGAAGCGGGCGCGCCGAACCAGTTCGGATTCAGGTCGCGGTTGCCGAGCATGTAATAGGCGCGATCGACGAAGATGCGCTCGTCAAAATCGTAGAGATAGGGCAGACCGTAGTTAACGCCGCACAATCGGAGCACCATCCCAAAGATGACAATGCCCGAAACAATAGAGACTGCCGTCCAATCCACGTCATCGAAGAACGCGCTGCTAAACTTCAGCTTGCTCATTAAACTTATGCTTCCGTGTTCGTAAGTTTCAGTGCAGATCTCATCCGTAGTCTTTCCTGGTTTGCACGAACGATCGGAGGAACAAGGCCGCAACCGTAGTCAGGCTCAATGCCGATATCGCAGTGCCAACATACATCGCTCGCGTCCACGAGTGCTCGATCTCAACGAGGTGGTCGCCTGCCGTTACACAGACCTGAATCCCGCCGTCTGACGCCATCGATATCGAAGCCCGTTCTCCATTAAGAAAGGCTTTCCAAGCAGGATAGACGTACGTCCGGAATCGCAAGCACGTGTCGCGATCGCTCGAAACAGCCGCCGATCGATAGAGGTCGTTCCAGACGACACGCTCGATCCGACCGTCCTCGATCGTGACTTTTGGTTCGTCCCGACGTGGTTCGACGGGCACGATTCCTCGATCGGTTTCCAGGAAAGGTCTGTACTCCGGCACGTCAGGAAACTCGTCGAGTTGAAGATAGGTCTCGCGAGGCAATGACACCGCCAGGCTGACTTCTTTCAATCGGCGCTGCTGTGCATGACTGACATCGAGTTCGGTAATCCATCGCGGCTCCTGATAGCTGGGCTGATCGGTGATGAGCCGCTTTGCATAGCGAAGATTGAGTGTCAGCGAGATCAGACAGAGAAAGATCGCCAGGTAGCGCACCCAAGCGACGTGCTTGTGCGCCATTAGCGTATAGAACAAGAGCGCGATCGCGACGGCCAGCAGCGGCATGAGGCGAAAGGGAAACTGAATGATTTCTAGCGGTTTAATCGTCTCCCATAGGGACAGCGATACCTTGTGGGTAAAAAACAGCACCGCAAGGAAAACTGCCACGACTTTATGTGGCGTTATGAAGCGCTCGGTGCGGTGTTTCCAAGTGAAAAAGCTCAGGACAGCAAGCGTGATAAAGAAGCGAAGCTGAGACCACCATATCTTCCGAACTGCAACGAAGGAGTTGTTATTCTTCGGAGTCTCAATGCCGATAATGTTGTTCGAGATGCCTCCCATCACCCCTTTGAGCGCGTCTGAAGATATTAGGTGCTTCTCGAGCGCAGCGGGCACGAGATAAAACGCAGCCAGCCCCCAGCCCAGCACCATATAGCCGCAGACCTCTAGTTTTCTGCGTATGGGTATGGAGGAGTACATCCAAAATAGGTAAGGGAACCAAAACAGGTTGAATAGGATAAAGCTGGGCGGGTGCGAGATTGTAATGATGAGAGAAGTAAAACTGAGGGTCAGCTTGTACTTCTCGCCGGTTGCGGCCAGATGGGTCGTCCAAAGGAGAACGGGGAAGAGGCAGGTTGCGAGCAGGCTCGAAAGGGCTAGCCGATCGTAGGCATCCCAAATGATGAACGGCGACAGAGCGAACAAAAGCGCGGCCAGCAAAGCGGGCAGCCTCTGTCCGGATAAAGACTTTAAGAAGCAATACAACGCGACACTGCCAACCGAAAAGCTGAGGATATAAATGCCCGCCAGCACTCTGGGAATATCTGCACCGAAGGCAAAGAAAAAAGAGCCGAGATAGTAAGCTAGCGGTGAATAGAAGACAAAGTTAGGGCTTCCGTATCCGTAGTTCGTGTGGGGGAGCCAGCGTGGATATAAATTTCCCGCTTGAATTTGATCGAAAAAGTGAACTAACCACCGGATGTGATACTGGCCGTCTGAGCCTACGAGTACATCTCCTCCCAGCATTCGGTGGCTCAAGAGGATGGAAATCGCCAAGAGCGCACCAACGCTGATGAAATCGAAGGCTTTGTCTCGATTGATGTGTTTCAACATGGCTTTCGGATCGCAGAGTCGATCGATCTAGGTGTCTTGGCTGGGCGGAGATTCCTCTGGCGTCGCGGGGGGCGATCGGCGCTTGCGATACCAGGTCGCGCCGAAAATCAGCGCGGCCACACCCGTCAGCGCCAGGATCAGGCCCCAGATGCTGCCGCCTTGCATAATGTCGCGCCCGGAACTGCCGATCGCGATAAACGGCATCAGACCCAGCACCGTCCCGAAGGTCGTCGCCAGCGTGTAGTCGCGCCAGGTGACGGAGGTGAGTCCCGCCGCTAAGTTCACCAGGCCGTAGGGCAAAATCGGCAGCAGCCGCACGGCAAACAAATAAAACAAACCGCTGCTTTTGATATCGGCATCGATCGCCTCCCACTGTCCCGCCAACTTCGAGGCGACCCACTGCCGACCCACCGTCCGCGCGAACCCGAACGAGACCAGCGCCGCGATGACCGCGCCGATGCTGCTCCAGAGCGTGCCGCCCCAGAGTCCGAACAGCGCCCCGCCCGCCAGATTCAGCGGCGTCGAGGGCAACAGCAGAAGCGTACCGATCGTGTAAGCGGCGATATAGGCGATCGGAGCCCAAATCCCCCAGCTCTCGAGCCAAGCCTCAACGCGATCGGCGTCGATATCGGCCAGGAAGTACATCCCGATCGCCGTTGCGACAACGCAAATGAAGGTCAGGGCGATGAGGGTGCGTTTCGACATGGTCGGGGGTGAAGTCTCGTAAGGTTGGAACGGCGACCGCGCAGCCTACTCGCCGGGCTCGGCGGGGCTGGCAGCGGGCGCGGCGGGATCGCGATACACCTGACGGACGAGGTAGAGCGGGCGCTGCTTGACTTCTTCGTAGACGCGCCCGAGATATTCGCCCAGCACGCCGATCGCGATGAGCTGTACGCTACCCAAAAACAGCAGCGCCACCATCAGCGACGCATAGCCGGGAACGTCCGTCCCAAAGGCGATCGTCCGAATCACCAGCAAGATGGCGTAAATCAGCGACAAGCCTGCCACCGTAACACCCGCATAGCTCCACACCTTCAGCGGCAGCGAGCTAAAGGCCGTGATGCCGTCGAGGGCGAAGTTCCAGAGCTTCCAGTAGTTCCAGGTGGTTTCCCCCGCGAAGCGCGGCGCGCGATCGAAATAGATCGTCGCCTGTCGATAGCCCACCCAGGCAAAGAGACCTTTCATGAAGCGCGTGCGTTCGGGCAGTTGCTTGAGCGCCTCGACTACCGTGCGATCGAGCAGCCGGAAATCGCCCGTATTGGCAGGGATCGGCACGTTGCTCATCTTCGAGATCGTTCGGTAAAACCCGGCGGCGGTAAAGCGCTTCATCCAGCTCTCGCCCAGGCGCTCGTTGCGCGTCGCGCAGACCACGTCGTAGCCTTCGCGCCACTTGTCGAGCATGGCGACGATCAGCTCCGGTGGGTCTTGCAGGTCGGCGTCGATCGGGACGACGGCGCGGCCGCGCGTGTAGTCGATCCCGGCGGTCATGGCGATTTCTTTCCCGAAGTTGCGCGACAGGTCGATCGCCACAATGGCCGGGTAGCGCTTCTGGCACTCCAGCGCGATTTGCAGCGTATCGTCGCGGCTGCCGTCGTTGACCATCACGATTTCGTAGGCGATCGCCAGCGGGTCTAGAACCGTTTGTAACCGCTCGCAGAGGTGGTGCAAATTCAGCGACTCGTTATAAACCGGCACGACGATCGACAGCTCGATGTCCGTCTCTTCGCAAGACTCTTGGCGAGACTCTTCGCGATCTGGCGTACCCGCCTCTGTCGCAGAAGCGTTGGCGATGCGCTCGTCGGTAGCTTTCATAGAAACGTTTAGAAACGGGTCGGGAACGGACGCTCGAGTCGGAAATTGCGGCAAAGCCGAGCCTACTGCGCCTGTTGTAGCGCATTCCATTCAGCTTCAGCGCGATCGAGCGCTTCCTCGACCGTCACTTGCCCCAGCATCGCTGTCTGGAGCTGCGTATATAAAATCCGCTGGAGCTGCTTGATTTCCGGAAGCGGCGGCACCAGAACTTCGGCGCGATCGAGCTGGCTGGCGCTGATGGCACGGGCGCGATCGAGCGCGGGCGCATCGTCAGCGGCCTGAAAGTAGGGATCGGCGAGCGTCTCAGCCGTCGAGGGCAGCGTATTTGCCTGCTGGGAAAAGGCGAGCTGATTTTCGGGATTGGTGACGAACAGCGCGAATTTCACCGCAGCGTCGGGCGCGTCGGTGTCGTTGGGGATCGCGATATTCATCACCGCGACGGAAATCTTGCCAGTGTCGCCAGCGATCTGCCCGGCGGGCTCGGACACCGCCGCGATCGTCGGTGCGTTCTGCTCGATCGCCTGAAAGAACTGCGGCCCCGACGCCAAGATCGCCAGCTCGCCCGCTTGATATAGCTCGATCGCCCGCTGGTGACCCTGAGTCAGGATTTCGCGCGGCAGCAGGTCGGCCTCGAATAAATCTACCCAATACCGAAACGCCGCCCGTCCGGCGGGCGTATTAAATGCCGCCTCGCCCTCGCCATCTACCAGCTCCATGCCCATCTGCACCATCGACTCGAGCAGCTCGCCCGCATCTTCCGGCACGGCACTAATAAAGAAAGCGTACTTGCCGGTTTTCTCCTTGATTTGCTTGGCGACCTCGGCCAGCTCGGCATAAGTGCTAGGAATGTCTGCGATGCCCGCTGCTTCGAGCAGGGCAGTATTGGCGATCGTGATGCGCGTCGTCAGGTACCAAGGAATCCCGAAGCTTTCACCGTCAAACCGGGTCGCGTCCCAGATCTTCGGCAAATAGACGGCGCGGTCTTCCGCCGAGACATACTCATCCAGCGGCAACCAGGCATCGCGCTCGGCCAGCAGTGCCGCAAACGTCGGATTGAGGTTGACCACATCGGGCGCGGTATTCGCCGAGACGGCGGCGAGAATTTTCGTCTCCATCGCCGACCAAGGCACGTCCACCCAGCGGATTGGCGCATCGGGATTGGCTCCCTCAAACTCGGCGATCGCCTCATTGAAATAGTCCGTGAACTGCGGCTGGAGCTGCATCGTCCAAAACTCCAGACTGCCCTCATCTTCCGGTGGCGCGCCGCAGCTCGCAACGAGGCCGATCGCGGCAGCGGCGAGCAGGCGCTTGCCCCAGCTCTTCAGCCCGAAAGTTTTGAAGCGCTCGAGACGGGCGATCGCACCGCCGCCGAGCTGTCGTTCCCGTGCCATATCCGCAGATCTCCGCAAAACATCTCGCAAAACAAATGCGGTAGCAGCATATCGCACGAGCGAATTTCCACCGACGGCAAAGTCCAGCTTCATAACCCGGCGTCACCACCCGGCGTCACCTCCTCACCTCGCGATTCCGCACGCGGCGCGGGTGATGTTTTCCGCTGGCGATCGCGGGTCTTTCCCACTCGTGTGCGCGAGGCGACCTTGTCATAATGAATTCAACGACGAACACGCAAACCAATCACCGCAGGCCATCGCCTCGCCTCGAGCAATGCAAAACCTGGTTAACTCCTTCTACGACTGGTACCGCAAAACGCTGCGCCACCCCCAATATCGCTGGGCGCTGATCGGCGCGACGTTGCTCTACCTGGTTAGCCCGATCGACATCTCGCCGGACTTTATCCCCGTCCTCGGCTGGATCGACGACGGCGCGGTCGTGGCGCTCCTCGTGGCCGAACTCTCGAGCTGGGCGATCGACTCGGCCCGCTCTCGCCAAAAAGACGTCGAGACCAGCGCACCGCAAAAATCCGCCGATCCCGAAGTTACGCTCTAACGCCAGCCAGGGTAGTTGGTTGAAAGTCGATTCGATCGTTCCAACGCGAAGTGTTGGAACGCCCTGGCAGACGCTCTGCGTCGAGCGAGGCGCGGTCTTCTTTCTACTCCGCTTCCGCCTCCGCCGCATCCAGCGCCTCTTCTAAGATGTCCAGCGACAGCCCGCCCGTCAGGCGCGCCCCGTTCATATAAAAAGTCGGCGTTCCCGACACACCCAGCCCGCTCGCCAGCGTGATGTCGGCCTGAACCGCTTCAGCCGCCGCCTCGCTAGCCGCATCGGCCTCGAACTGATCGATATCGAGCCCCAGCTCCTCGGCGATTTCCAGATAGGGCTCCTCTTCCAGGCGCTCCTGATTCTCAAACAGCGCGTCGTGGTACTCCCAGAACTTGCCCTGCTGCATCGCCGCCCAGGACGCCAGCGCCGCCGGAACCGCCTGCGGGTGGATTTGCACTAGCGGCGTGTGCTTATAGACCAGCGAAACGCGGTCGCTGTTGTTCTCGACAAATTCCTTCAGGATCGGCTGGGCGCTCGCGCAGAACGGACACTGAAAGTCCGAAAACTCGTAGAGCACCACCGCCGCATCTTCCGCGCCGAGCTGGGGCGAGTCTCCGATCGCCGCTTCGCGATCGGCCAGCAGCTCCGACGCCGCCGCATTTTGCGCCTCGGACTGCTGGGCCTGCTGAGCCTGCTGGTAAGCCTGCACGGACTCGATCACCACTTCGGGATTTTCGCGAATAATCTCCAGCACCTGCGCTTCGAGGTCGCCGCCCGCGCTGCCGCTACAAGCACTCAACACCAGACCGAGGCCGAGAACGAGACAGCTTCGTGGCGAAAAGCGGCGATCGTCGCGGCGAGAAGACGTAGCAGACATCATAAAACTAAATTTAGGAGGTTAAAGAAAAGGTCGGGGGTCGTTCGCGGGTGGCGCAACGAGCGGTCAATATCTTAACGAATTCGCACTCCGCGAACCGGCAAATATCTCGCCGCCTCGATCGAAGCCGATCGCCGTCGATCGCGACCCATCTCCACCGCCGACCCGCTGCCCGCTCGCCGGTTCCGAACTCGCACGCGGCCAACCCCCGATCGCACCAAACAGTACGCTCGCGCCTCACAAGCGGTTTGTTAAAATATCGCGCGAGCGCCGACTGCATCCATCGCCGCTCGCGCCAGCCTCTCAAAGATTGCGTCTACCTGCTCATCTCGCGGCCTCGCGTCGCAACAAGGTCGCCAAAGGGCCGAAACGGGCCGATTCCCAGCGCCCGTCCCGAATCGTGCCAGGCATTCCTGAAGAGATGACTAATCCGCTTCCCGATCGCATTTGCACGGCATCTGCCCTCGGGTGTATAGACCTTCAAAGCACAGAACGCATCATGATCGGCTCCCGGCTTCAAATCCGCGATGCGACAGCGGCAGATCTACCCGCCATTGTCGAGATTTATAACGCCTCGATTCCCCAACGAATGGCCACGGCAGACCTGTTTCCCGTCTCTGTAGACAGCAGACGCGACTGGTTCGACGCCCACACCCCTTATCACCGACCCCTCTGGGTCGCCGTCACCGATCTGCAGCCGGTCGCGGGCTGGCTCAGCTTTTCGTCGTTTTACGGACGTCCGGCCTACGAAGCCACCGCCGAAATCGGTATCTACGTTCACCCAGAATGCCAGCGCCAGGGCGTCGGGCGGACGCTGCTCGCGCGCGCCGTCGCCGAGGGCAGCCTCTTCGACCTGAGGACGCTGCTGGCCTACATTTTCGCCCACAATACCCGCAGTCTCAGCCTGTTCGAGCAAGCGGGCTTTAGCGAGTGGGGCTACCTGCCCTGCGTCGCCGAGCTAGACGGCGTCGAGCGCGACCTGGCGATCCTCGGCAAGCGGCTCCAGTCCTGCTGAGAGTCCTGCTGAGCGATCGCGTCTCGGCCTTGGGACACCCCAAGGACACCCCAGGGACACCTCTAGGGAGTCGTCGCCTCGGGAGCCGGAACTTCGGGAAAGCGTTCGCGCGTGCCGCTGCTCGTCGTCGATTTCAGCGCCACGGGCTGGCCCTTGCGACCGATAAACGTCGAGCGATCGACTCGCCCGTTGTGGCGCAGCGTCTCGAACTTCATCACCAGCGGCTGGTGGCACTCGTACACCGACGTAAAGCCCACGTCCACCATCAGCTCGAACAGCGACGCGCGCGTCAGCCAGGCGCTTTTTTCGTTGCCGATCGAGCCCCAAGCGGTATGGTCTTCGCCGTAGTCGCGTCCGTAGTACGTGCGGCCCTCGTAGTCGTAGGCGCGATCGGCGCTAAAGCTAACGTGCGTATCGACGATCGCCATTTGCCGCGTGACGCGGTGGATATCTTCCATGAATTTGAAAATATCCGGTGCGTCGAGGTGATAAAAAATCCCCAGGCACAGCACCACGTCGAACGTACCGTAGGTCTCGGGGTTCAGGTGTCGCACGTCATCGCAGAAGAATTCGATATTCCCCAGACCCCAGGCTTCGGCAGTAAAACGGGCCTTCGCTAAGTTATTTTCGCGGCCTTCGATGCCGACGACCTGCGCGCCCTGCATCGCCAGCTCCAGGCCGTAGAGCCCCTCCAGGCAGGCCAAGTCGAGCACGCGCAAGTTTGAAAAATCGCCGCCGCACTGGTCGGCGATCGCCTGCAAAAAGCGCTGTAGCTTAGCCTCGACGTTGGATTTTTCCTGAGTTTGACTACCGTCCGGCAGCGTGATGACTTTCGGCAGTTCGGGGCCGATCGTATAGGAGCCGTCGGGCAGCTTCAGGTTATGGTTCGTCCACTCGCCGTGACGATCGATGATGGCTTGGCGGTGCTGGGCGATGTCGCTGGGGTTCATGGTGGCGTTGCGGGACGGCGAAACTACGGGACTCGATTATCCCCGCTCGCGGCGCACTCAGAATTTCTCGGCGATCGCGCCGCCAGTGTCCCGCTAAAATTCGCCATCCACGATCGGAATCTGAAACGCATAGGAAGACTTAAACTGCACCAAAAACTCTTGGGTCGCGCCGCCATCACCAGCCGCCGCCTTCTCCAGGTAGGGCAGCGGCGTCTTGTTGAGCTGTTCGCGCTCCACGTCATCGAGAGGCTCGTAGTCCAGCACGCGGCCATCGGCGGCGACCGTGACGCGGTATTGCAGCTTGCGATTGAAGCTCGACGCGGGAGCCCGAACGTTCAGGAAGGCATCCCTTAGCTGCACCGCGAGCAGGCTGCGGAGAACCTCGCGCCGCGAGATCCCGATCTCGACATCGCCCGCCGCTCCGAGTGGCTCTAGGGGGATTGTATCGACCTGGTACGCCATGCCCCAGGGCGTCACCTCCGTGCGACCATCGGGGAAGATCTCCAGCTTCAGGTCGGCGACTTCAATGCCGTCGCCGCTGCTCAGATTCGCGGCGACGATCGGCACGTGCTCCTCCCAGAGGCCGTAGATCGAAGTGTTGCGCGCTACGGCAAGCGCCCAGGTGTCATAGGTGTAATAGTCGATAATATTGCCCTCGCCATCGACCGCGAGGCGCACGATCGCCGAGGCGCGATCGGTAAAGTCGATCGCCGCCGCATCGACCTCTAGACCGTCGCTTAGCTCGCTTGCCAGCGAATCGAGTCGCGCGCGATCGGCGATCGTCGCGCTCGGAAAACCTTGGGTCGTCGATCGCCAAGCCGGAGCGATGCTTCTCGCCGACAACACCGTTTGCAGCAACAGCACGTCCGTCGCCACCTCGAAGTCGTTTTCTTCGATAAAGATTTCGTTGCACGAGTACCACACGTCAGCGTGCTGGAGGCGCGGGTCGGCTCCCTGGAGGTAGACCACCGAGCCGTCCTCCGCCGGAACGTCGAGCAGCACGTTCACGAAGCGGCTCATCGCCCGGTAGCATTGGGCGCGCAGGTCTTTCCAGCGGAAAACGCCATCCTCCGGCGCTTCGATTTCCAGCTCCCGCTGAAATGCCACATCGAAGAATTCTTCGGCAGTCGCCAGCATGGATTTATCTTCATCGGCGATCGGCTCGTCGAAATTCAGCCGCGACAGCTCCACCAGACCCAGCGTCAGATAAATCTGCCGCAGCAACTCGGGATCCCGGCCGGAATTCGGGTGCAGCCGTGCCCGTTGGAGATTCGCCAGGGCTTGGTTGAGCTGCTCTTGGGGCAAGCCGCCGCGCCAACCCGACTGGTTGAGCTCCCGCAGTAGCGAAGCGCGCGCTGAAGCTTGCAAAAAGTACGGATCGCCCGCCGCACCAAAGGAGTACGTCTCGATCGCCTCGTCGTAGCGCCCCAACACTTCGTAGACCCCGCCTTCGCGCAACAGGAGCTCCGGCGACGGGTCGAACTGCTCGGCGCGCCGATAGCTGGCGAGCGCCTGCGACCAGCTCTGCTCCGCCTCGAACTCCAGACCGCGATCGTAGTAGTAGTCGCCCAGGCGGTACAGATTGGTATTCAGGCCGTAGCTGACCAGCAGCAACCCGGCAGAGAGCCCGAAGGTCGCCTCGGCAGTGCGGTGGCCGGGAACGCGCAGGCTCTTGAGAATCACATCGAGCGTGTCGCGCCCGGTTTGAGTGGCCGCGCCGCTGGCAACAAGGGCGAACCCGACCCCCTGCCCGATCGTGCTTAGCGTCCCCAGGAAATCAAACCCCTGACTGGAAAACGCGCGCGCCGTCTGAGTCATAAACGTCGCCGAAAACAGCAGATTCACCACCGTTGCCGCACCCCACACCCAGCCGAAACGGTTGCTGCGCATCAGCGGTGAATTCTTGGCGTCCAGATACCACCACCAGGCCGACCTCGACGGGCGATAGCTACGGCAGAGCTTTTTTAGGAAGTTGTAGTCCGTCAGGGTGTCGGCACAGCTTTCGAGGCGCTTGTCGAGCCTGCAAAGTCGCGCGAACAGCTCTTTCTCGAGCTGCTTTTTGCGGCGCACGATCGACTGAAGGCGATCGCGGGTCGTCATCGTTACGAAGACCGTTTCGATTTCGAGGGCCGCGCTGGTTTCGATATGCTCGATGCCGGACTCGTAAAGGTCGAGCAGTTCGGAAAACGACGGCGGCGCGGTTTGGGCTTCAGGCTGGGCTTTGGGCTGGGCTTTGGGTTGGGCTTCGGACATAGCTCACATGACGGAATTGACGGCAGGGGAAGGACGCAGCAGCGATCGAGAGGAGAAGCTTCTCCGGATATAGCAAAGCAGCCCTCTGCTTCGTGCGGAGAGCTGCTTCAGAGCGCTGCTCGATGGCGCGACCAGTGCGGTCGCATCAGCCGTTGGACAGAGCGTAGACTGAAGCCCCCAATCTGTCCCCCCGATACGCTAGTCCAGGTAGCCCATCAGGATGCTGGCATCGTCGATCTCGTTCGAGGCCACCGGGCGGCTGCTGCCCATTGCGCCGTACTCGCTGCTGATCGCTAGCGTGCTGGCCGCAACCGGACGGATGCCCGACGCTTTAATCGTGTCGCTCACCTGCATCTCGGTCGCAAAGATCGGACGCGCGCCGCCGACCGCCGAAAACGTCTCGACGATTTTGCTGGTGCTGGGCTCGACGGGGCGGTTGCCGAGGTAGCTCGTTCGCTCCGCTTCGCTTTTTACTGCCAGAGCCGTCGTTGCCTTGGTCTCTTCTGTCTTCGTCGTCACGGTTTCTGATTCCTTTTTGCTAGCAGTAGGGGCGGTGCTGGACTCTGTTGCCTCAGGTTTTGCGGCGCTCTTACGAGTGCGACTCGAAGCGGTCGTGCTCGCGGTCGTGCTCGCGGTCGTGGTCTTGCGGCGGCGGGTCGTGCTGCGCGGCTTCGGAGTCTCGGGAGTTTCGGGGGGGGTGGGAGTTTCAGATGTGGTCATAAAAGCGTTGTCGGCATTTCTGCAAACGTCATTTTGCGAACGTTGTCCAATCTCCCAAGCGCAAGCCGTGCGCGCGATTCACAAGGCCGCAGACCTCTTGAAACGGGATGAAAACTTGGCATTGCGGCTACGCTCTTGACCGTCACTTCAAAGTGCGACGTCTCACCCGAAGCGGGCTCGACTGACTCTTTGAAAGCGGCGAAAAATGGCCGAAAACGGGCTCGGCTGTAGCCTTACAGGCATTCTAGTTTTTTTCAGGATCTCTGTAAACAAATGGCAAATTAACAATACATATAGATACGATCGAGGCTCGCGCACGAGTGCTCGGTGCACGGCAAACGCTTACGCGCTCGGGCCGACGAGATAGGGCATCGAGCGCTCGATGCACCGCTCCAGGACGCGATCGGCTTCGACACCAGACACTCTGGTCGATTGTGCTATGTTCCTAATTACGGCCCCGAGCCGTCCGAGACGCGATCGAGCGGCATCGCTCCGTTACTCTGCACGCCGCCACGACCCTGCCGGATTCGTCACCTGCGTCTCGCTCGCCAGCTTTAAGTATCGAGCCAGCCTTCGCAACAGCCGCACTATGTCCACCCTCGTCATCGTCGAGTCCCCCACAAAAGCGCGCACGATCCAGAAATATCTCCCCAAGGGCTACCGCGTCGAAGCATCGATGGGTCACGTGCGCGATCTGCCCCAGTCGGCGAGCGAAATTCCTGCGTCGTACAAGAAGCAAAAATGGTCGCAGCTCGGCGTCAATGTCGAGGGCGACTTCGACCCGATTTACGTCGTGCCCCGCGACAAAAAGAAGGTCGTTAAAACCCTCAAGGACGCGCTCAAAAATGCCGACGAGCTGGTACTGGCAACTGATGAAGACCGAGAAGGGGAAAGCATTAGCTGGCACTTGCTCGAAGTCTTGAAGCCGAAAGTGCCGACCAAGCGCATGGTCTTCCACGAGATCACCGAGGAAGCCATCCAGCACGCGATCGACAACTGCCGCGAAATCGACGAGCAGCTCGTCCACGCCCAGGAGACGCGCCGCATCCTCGATCGGCTGGTGGGCTATACGCTTTCGCCGCTGCTCTGGAAAAAAATTGCGCCCAAACTCTCGGCGGGTCGAGTGCAGTCGGTGTCCGTCAGGTTGCTGGTGATGCGCGAGCGCGAGCGGCGGGCGTTCGTCAAGGGCTCGTACTGGGATCTCAAAGCGCAGCTCGAGAAAGACTCGATCCCGTTCGGCGCGCGGTTGGTCTCCGTTGACGGCGTCAAGGTCGCGACCGGCGCGGACTTCGATGAGTCTACCGGCAAAATCAAGGCGGGCAAGAAAGTGAAGCTGCTCGATCGCGCTGAAGCCGAAGCCCTCGTCGAAACCGTCTCCGGCGAACCCTGGCGCGTCGCCAAGCTGGACTCGAAGTCCTCCAAACGCAAACCCGCGCCGCCGTTTACGACCTCAACGCTGCAACAGGAAGCCAACCGCAAGCTGCGCCTCTCCGCCCGCGACACGATGCGCGTCGCCCAGAGCCTCTACGAAAACGGCTACATCACATACATGCGTACCGACTCGGTGCACCTGTCCAACCAGGCGATCGAGGCCGCGCGCGAGTGCGTCGAACAAAAGTACGGCAAGGAGTATCTAAGCCCGCAAGCCCGCCAATTCGCGACTAAAGACAAGAACGCCCAGGAAGCCCACGAAGCAATCCGTCCGGCGGGCAGCAGCTTCCGCACGCCGAAAGACACCGGCCTCAAGGAGCGCGAGCTAGCGCTCTACGATCTGATTTGGAAGCGTACCGTGGCCTGCCAGATGGCCGAAGCGCGCCAGACGTTTATTAGCGTCGATCTCGAGGTCGCTAACGCCGGATTCCGCGCCTCGGGTAAGCGCATTGACTTCCCCGGCTTCTTCCGCGCTTATGTGGAAGGCTCCGACGACCCGAACGCGGCGATCGACGATCGCGAGGTCGTGCTGCCGACTCTGGCCGTGGGCGACTCGCCGAACCCCAAAGAAGTCGAGCCGATCGGCCACGAAACCCAGCCCCCGGCCCGCTACTCCGAAGCGTCGCTCGTCAAGATGCTGGAAAGCGAAGGCATCGGCCGACCCAGCACCTACGCCAGCATCATCGGCACGATCGTCGATCGCGGCTACGCCCAGCTCCAGGGCAACGCCCTCGTCCCGACGTTCACGGCCTTCGCCGTCAGTGCCCTACTCGAAAAGCACTTCCCCGACCTGGTCGATACCAGCTTCACGGCGCGTATGGAGCAGACGCTCGATCGCGTCTCTACGGGCGATGTAGAGCATCTGCCCTACCTCAAAACCTTCTACTCCGGCGAGCGCGGCCTCGACACCCAGGTCAAAGCCCAGGAAGAGCATATCGACCCCAGCGAAGCCAAGCGCGTCCAGCTCGAAAACCTGCCGGTCAACGTCCGCATCGGCAAATTTGGCCCCTACCTGGAAACCGAACACGAAGGCGAGCCCGTCACCGCGTCGATCCCACATAACTTGACCCCCGCCGACCTCAGCGCCGAGCAGGTGCAGGTGCTGATCGAGCAGAAAACCAAAGGCCCCGAAAGCATCGGCACGCACCCGGAAACCGGCGAGCCGATTTACGTCCTGATTGGCAGCTACGGCCCCTACGTCCAGCTCGGTGACGTCACCGAAGAGAACAAGAAGCCCAAGCGCACCTCGCTACCGAAGGGCGTAACCCCGGAGAACTTGACGCTGGAAACGGCGATCGGGCTGCTCTCGCTGCCGCGTCTGCTGGGCGAACACCCGGAGACGGGCAACAAAATCCAGGCCAGCCTCGGACGTTTCGGCCCTTACATCGTCCACAAGAAGGGCATTGTCGAAGAGGACAAAGACGGCAAGGAGACGAAGAAAGACGACTACCGATCGCTAAAAGCCGCAAACGGCGACGACGTACTGACGATCGCGATGCCGCGCGCCCTGGAGCTCCTGGCCGAGCCGAAGCGCACCCGTAAGCGGGCTGCCGCCACGCCCCTCCGCGAGCTGGGCAAGAGCGGCGATGAAGTGCTGGCGATTTACGACGGTCGCTACGGCCCCTATATCAAGTACAAGCGTAAGAACGTGTCGCTGCCGGAAGGCGCTGACGTGGAGAAGTTCACGCTGGAGCAGGCGATCGAGTTAGTGGGCGCGAAGACGAAGAAAAAGTCCACAGCGAAGAAAACCACCACGAAGAAAAAGACGGCGAAAAAGTCCACAACGAAAAAGACGACCGCCAAAAAGCCTAAAGCGAAGAAGACGGCCGCCAAGGATGAAGCACCATTCGAGGATGCGAGTTAAGTTTTCGGCGCGGGCATTGTGGCTTGCCATACTTTGGCCGCCGAGTTTCTCGTGTTTTGATGCAATGCTGTGAGCGCGAGTTCGACGTGGTTGCCAAAGGGCAAACGCACGCGCTCTCGAACTGGAAATATCGTTGCGGGCAAGATGCCCTCGCGACGAAAAGACCCCGAAAAACCGTAGCGCAGGCGTCCTGCCGCCAGGTTGCGTCAACGAGGTACTTCCCGCACGAACTCTCGCACCGCACGCGGCAGGCGACCCGATAAGATTGAAAACTGCGGTAACACATCGGCTTCATGGACATCAAACACGGCTTTCTCGCCACAGTTGGCAACACTCCCCTGATTCGCCTCAACAGCTTCAGCGACGAAACGGGCTGCGAGATTCTCGGGAAAGCCGAATTCCTCAACCCCGGCGGCTCCGTGAAAGACCGCGCAGCGCTCTACATCATCCAAGACGCCGAGGAGCGCGGCCTCCTCAAGCCGGGCGGCACGGTGGTCGAAGGCACGGCGGGCAACACCGGCATCGGCCTGACCCATATCTGCAACGCCAAAGGCTACAAGTGCGTCATCATCATCCCGGAGACCCAGTCTCAGGAAAAAATGGACGCGCTGCGGACGCTCGGTGCGGAAGTGCGCCCCGTGCCCGCCGTGCCCTACCGCGATCCGAACAACTACGTGAAGATGTCCGGGCGACTGGCGGACGAACTCGATAACGCCATCTGGGCGAACCAGTTCGACAACGTCGCCAACCGCAACGCCCACTACGAGACGACGGGGCCGGAAATCTGGGCGCAAACCGAGGGCAAAGTGGACGCTTGGGTCGCGGCGACGGGCACGGGTGGAACCTATGCGGGAACGGCGATGTTTCTCAAAGAGAAAAACCCCGAACTAAAGTGTGTCGTCGCCGACCCGATGGGTAGTGGGCTCTATAGCTATGTGAAAACCGGCGAGATTAAGCCCGAAGGTGGCTCGATTACCGAAGGCATCGGCAACAGTCGGATTACGGCGAATATGGAAGGCGCGCCGATCGACGATGCCGTCCAGATCGACGATACCGAAGCCGTGCGCGTGGTCTATCAGCTGTTGCAGAAAGACGGCCTGTTTATGGGCGGCTCGGTGGGTATCAATGTGGGTGCGGCCTACGCCCTCGCGAAGCAGATGGGGCCGGGACATACGATCGTCACGGTGCTGTGCGACAGCGGCGCGCGCTACCAGTCGCGGCTCTATAACGAAGCGTGGCTGGAGTCCAAAGGGCTGAAAGTGACGTAAACCCCATGTAGGTAGTTGGGGGTGTCGTAAGAGCGCTTCACTTTATTCGGTATTTCACCATGCAGTTGGTTGGTTCTTCTTTTGCGCGCGTGCTGCGGGCGATCGGTCGGGTTTGGTCTCAGACTTGGGCAAACGCTGCGCCTTGGCGGCGGGCGGTCTTGCTGCTAGCGGTGTCGGGTCTCTGCGCGATCGCCTTCGTGCTGGGCGTAGCGACCCGGAGCGCGGCGGTCGATTTCGTCCCGCCCGATCGCAACGCCCCCGGTCGCGTGATTATCGGCGGCGGCGCGCGCTTTAGCCCCGATGCCCTGCCCGGTCGCGACGCGCCGGACTCGGCCAGTGCGGGCGGGGCGCGATTTGCGGACTTCGATATCGGCGTCGATGGCGTGCGGTTGCTGAGTATGCCGGGGCGCGAGTGCCCGCTGACGGCGGCGCTTCCGGCCTCGAATTCCGGCCTGACGCTGCGACCCTATCCGAGCGTATTTATTCATATGCCGCCCTATCCCGGCGAAATGGTGGAGTTTAAACTAACCACCGAGGGAGGCGCGCTGGTCTACGCCACGCAGTTCGTGCCGCAGCCGATCGACGGAACCTACGATATTACGCTGCCCGAGAGTTCCAACCTGCCGCCACTGGAGGTGGGGGTGATGTACCGCTGGACGTTCGCGATCCCCAGCGAGGATCTAACGCTGTCCGGCGGCATTATTCGCGGCGAGGCGACGGAGGCGTTCGCGGCGCAACTCGCGGCGGCCTCTGCGAAAGATCGCGTGCGGCTGCTGGCGGAGACGGGCATCTGGTACGACGCGGTGACGGATGCGGCGGCGCTGGTTCGGAGCGATCGCGATCGGGCGGACTACAAGGCGCTCTGGGACGACCTGATGTACTCGGTCGGTATGAACAAGATGGCCGTGAAACCGCTGCTGTAGGTGTCGCGCCAGTTTGGTAAGCCTGCGTGAGAAAGCGCCCGATCGCAGCGATCGGGCGCTTTTTGGATTCTCTTCGAGTGCGGCGCAAACTTCAAAATCGGCGGACGAACAGCGGTGCCCCGACCGATGGCCTCGAATCTATGCCGTCACCAACTCGCGGCTGAGGGCGTAGTCCGGGATGCAGTTTTCCGCCATAAACGTCTTGTAGTCGGCGATCGCGCGATCGCAGCGCTCCGGCGTCCAGCCGCAGTGTTCCATCAGCGTATCCACCACCGCCGGGAGCAGTTCCAGGCCGTAGCCGCCCAGCATGGCGATCGGCAGACGGCGACGCAGAATATCCAGGATTGTCTTCGCCGACTCGGACTCTACGGCATAGACAATCTGGGCGCGGATATCGAGGCGATCGTCGCTGAGCGGGGCGGTCAGTTCCGGGCGATCGCCCACCAGCGCCAACACCTCCAGCGCCAGCGCGCCGTACATCTCGAACAGATAGTTAACAGTCTCGGGCGAGAGGCGATCGCGGTATTCCTTGACGGCTTCGGCAATGCGCGGATCGTCGGGCAAAATCGCTCCCGGAAGCGGCGTCGAAACCGTCGGGCAGTCCGGGGCGGGCTCGCCGCGCTTCTTGAAGATAGCCGCGACCATCTCTTCTCCGACGGCGCGGTGGGTGGTTAGCTTGCCGCCGATCAACGAGATGGCATTACTGACGCCCTCTTTCGTGTGGTCGAAAAGGATGTGGCGGCGGGTGATGCTGCCCGCTTTTTTGCCTTCGACGTAGGGCAGCGGACGCACGCCGGAATAGGTGAAGGTGACGCTGCTGCGATCGAGTCCCGCGCCGGGGAAGATCGAATTCGTTTCATTCAGCAGGTAGTCGATTTCGTTGTTGTCGGCCTTGATGCGATCGAGGTCGCCATCGAACGGAATATCCGTCGTACCGATCAGGTACTGGCCGAGCCAAGGCACGATAAAGAACGGCCGACCGTCGGATTCGGCCTCGACGTACATAGCAGTACCGGGCGCGCCGGGGAATGGCGGAACGACGATGTGGCTGCCCTTGGTTCCGCCCATCTTGCGCGTGCCGATCGGGGCGGGCTTGCCGTCTTTCTCCGCGACGGCGCAAACGCGATCGACCCAAGGGCCTGCGGTGTTGATGACGATCGTCTTCTCGTGGCCGCGAATCTCGAATTCCGTGCCGTCCATCTCGTCGCGGCAGGTGATGCCGGTGATGCGATCGCCCTTGCGGTGGAGCTTCGTGACGCTGGTGTAGTTCAGCGCCACACCGCCCGAATCGGTCGCGGCGCGAATGTTTTCCCAGCACAGGCGCTCGGCGAGGCTGGCTTGGGCGTCGAAATACTGCGCGCCGCCGTTGAGCCCCTTACCACTGACCGAACGGAACATCTGCTTGAACTTGCGGCGCGGCATCATCCGGTGTTCCGGGACAGTTTTGTCGTAGCTAAAGATGTCGTAGAGGATCATGCCCGCCCAGATTTTCCAGTAGGGCCGGGAGCGATCGCCGTAAATCGGGATCGTTAGCAGCAGCGGGTTGACCAGATGCGGTGCGTTGCGGAGCAGAATTTCGCGATCGTGGAGCGCCTCGCGTACCAGCGGAAACTCGAAATACTCCAGGTAGCGCAGGCCACCGTGGACGAGCCGCGTCGACCAGCTCGACGACCCGCTCGCAAAGTCGTCCTTTTCGATCGTAATCGTAGAGAGGCCGCGCAACGCTGCGTCTCTGGCCACGCTCGCGCCGTTGATACCGCCTCCGATAATGATTACGTCATAGGTTCGTTCTGCAATGGTGGGGTCGAACATACGGCTCCAGGTGTTGCTGCATTCTTCTCCCAGCAAATACGGGAGTAGATTGACTCGAGCCTAGCAAACTCGGCCTCAGGATTCAGCTTGCCCGCGACAAATCGAGTACGGAAATTTCGATTGCCGGTTCGGTGGAATTATTGCGCGGTTGCTAGTAGTCCACCTCTCTGATTCTGATAGGCCGTTTTTACTCGTCTTGCTTCTGCGAGCAGTCTGGCAGTCAAGCAGTGAGGCTATCAAAATTACGGTGGTGGACTACTAGTGAATTTCGCAAAGGATTCCGAAGTCAATGAAGCTGGCGAGACGCCAGCGCGACGAGGCGGCAAACCCATTCCGTAGCGCAGCTGTCTCGGCCGATCCAGACTTTCAGGTCGTGCCAGAGGCCGAGAGGGCTATTCCTGACGCTGGCGCAAAATAAACTCCGCGATCGTCAAGTCCACCGGTGTCGTCACCTTCAGGTTGGTCTCCTCGCCCTCGACGATCTGCACCGATCGCCCCGCCCGCTCGAACAGCGCTGCATCGTCTGTCACCACCCAGCCCTCGGCCTTGCCGCGATCGTGGCAGTCCTTCAGCGGCTGCACTTTAAATCCTTGGGGCGTTTGCGCCGCCCAGAGCTTAGCGCGATCGGGCGTATCGCACACCGTCAGGCTTGCATCGACTACCTTAATCGTGTCTTTCACCGCCGTCGCTGCGATAAAGCCGTCGCAGGTCTCCAGCGCCGCCGTACAGCGGTCGAATAGCCCCGGCGTCGCCAAACAGCGCGCCCCGTCGTGAATCAGCACGCCCGCCGCGTCTTTCGGCAAACCTTTCAGGCCGTTGTAGACCGACTCCTGGCGCGTGTCGCCGCCTTGAATAAAGTCCACCGGCAGATCCAACCCCAACCGATCGACGATCGCCTCGAAGTCCGGGCGATCGAGTGGCTGGCAGATAATGCCGATCCACTCGATACTGCGGGCAGCGGCGGCGGCTTTTAGCGTCCAGCCGAGGATCGGCAATCCGAGCAGGCCGAGCAGAAGTTTGTTGCGATCGTGACCCATGCGGCGACCGGCTCCCGCAGCGGGGATAAGTAAGTGCATGTCGATATCTGGTTGGGTTCGTTCTTGTGGGGTCGTTCTCGTCAGGCTGGTTGCGTGAGATTCGCGCCGTTGGACTGCGAGATTGGGGAAACGTGCAGGCGATCGCCGACAACGAGCCACGAGGCCGGAAGACGATGCGATCGCTAAGAATCGACGACCTTACGCGGCGGATACTTCGGCTTCCGCAGACGGTTTCGCAGGTTGTTGAGCGCGGCGTAGAGGCCGGGAAAGAGCGACGCCAGCCCGAAGATTAGCTTCTGCGGTGCTGAAAGGTAGGGGCGGACGATCCCCATCACCCGCGCTCGCGCCTTGGGCGTGCAGGTCGTTAGGGATTTGCTCGCGATCGTGCGGGCGCGGTTGGCGAGCATCCCGTCGGAAATCGGGTATTTGCCCTGAAGCGACTGAAAGGCCCGAAACGCCGCCGTCACCCGCAGGCCATCGTCGTCGAGGTTGCGCGAGTGGCTGTTGGGGTTGTCGCAGCGGTAGTAGCTGGACGGAACCGGGTCGTAGGCGACGCTGCGCTCGTGGATAGCCCGCAACACCACCTCGAAATCTTCCGCACCGCGAAATTCCGGCCTCAGGCCGCCGATCTCGATGAGGCGCTGACGCTCGATCGCGCAGCCGGAAAACTCCAGCAGCCCGTGGCGGCGATACAGCTCGAAGTACTCGTGGGGCGAGATATTGGTCCGCAGCGTGTCGAACGGCACGTCGGACATCGACACCACCCGCCCGTGGCGATCGGCATAGTGCTCGGCGGCGGCGAGGTAGACGGCATCCCCGGAAGTCGCGACGGCGGCATCGATACGCGCCAGGTGCTCGGGCTTCCACCAGTCGTCGGCGTCGAGGAAGGCCACCCAGTCGCCTTTGGCCGCCTCGATGCCCACGTTGCGCGCGCCAGCGGGGCCGAGGTTGCCCGCGTGCAGGATGCGGACGGGGACGGGACTGTCGCTGGCGATCGCCTCGAGGCACTCTAGAGTGCGATCGCTCGAGCCATCGTCGATCGTGACAATCTCGTTGGCCGGATAGGTTTGGGCAAAGATGCTATCGAGCGTGTCGCGGATCCAGGGCTCGGCGTTGTAGCAGGGGATAACGACCGAAAATTTCAGCGGCATGAAGCGGGGCGCGTTCGCGGTGGGGCTGGGAGTTTTCGAGGGTGTTCGAGGACTTTCAGCGGTAGTGCACGGGGGAAGGTCGGCACACGATGCGATCGCGCAACGTAAGCACCGTTCTATCGTTTCTAGAACGTTTCGCGGATACGCTCGGCGTTGCGGCTGTCCTGGCTGGGAGCGGAGCCTTTGGCGCGGTCTTTGGCGCGAGCGGCGCTTTTACGCAGGGCGCTGAGGCGGGCTTGGTAGCGCTGGCGCAGCTTTTTCTTTGGGGTTTGCTCGATCAGGGTCTTGAGGGCGCTGCCGAGACTCTTGTAAGCATTAGGCAGGGTGTAGCCAAAGCGGCTCGCCAGAGAAATCGCTCGCTCGTCGGCCTCGATTTCGTACTCGAGCGATCGATCGCTGTTGTTCTTTTGGTAGAGTCGCCAGCCGGAGATGCCGCACAGCGCCAGCGCCAGCAGCAGCAGCAGTCCGTCCTGCACCCACAGTTCGCCAACCGCACCGCCGAGCCCGATCGCCAGGGCCGCCATTTCCCAGCCCTCTTTCGGGATAGTGTCGTTTTGGATGCGCGCGACCTCGTGCCAAAAGAGCAAATTGCGCTGGTCGATCGCCAGATTGTCCCACTTCACCAGGTCGACGGCGATTTCGACTTCGTCCTTACTCAGCTCTTCGCTGCGCACCAGCGGCGGATCGACCTCGGTGGTCTTCTCCACCGTCACCCAGCTTTGCAGCTCGGGAGGCAGCAGACCGCGTAAGCGGCGCAGTTCGTTAATTTCGGCTTTGGCGGTGGCGGCTGCGTAGGTCATGGCATCAAGTGAACATCGTTCGGCGGTGGCGCGATCGCCAGCGTGCAGCGGACGCACCTCGGCGCATCTCGGCTGGCCCTGTCAGACCATCATAGTATCGATGCGGAAGGAGGCGAATACGGCGATCGCGGCCCCCGTTCGTCGGGTCTACTTTCGCTACCAGCGCTGGGAGTTTCGCAGGCTGGTCACGATGCCGATGCCGACGGTGGCGAAAATGCCGACCCAGATAACCAGGCCGGGTAAGAAAGTCAAAATCCCAAAGCCGCGCAGCACCCAGACGCCGATGGTCAAAATCAGCGACGCCAGAAATAACTGCGAGTTAAAAATTTTCATCGTGGTGGTTGTCGTCGTGGTGATTGCCGTCTCGCGTCGGTTAGGTTGAGGGGGCGGATTGGCATTGCACGGGCCGGATCCTGAAGCAGCCCGGATCTGAGCGAAACTCATGAGAGAAATTCATGAGCGAAAATCAAACTACATGCGCTCGGAGTACACCCGCCAAAGTACCCAAAAGTGCCCGCGAACTGCTCATGAACTTCGGTACGATCGTGCGATTTCCGTTCAAATCCATACTAATCCGGGGCTGGCGGCACAGCGCGGCGATCGCGCTCTTGTGGTCGATCGCCGCGCTGCCAGCAGCGGCGGCGGAACGAATTTCAGTGCGCTACGGCGTGTTGGGTCGATCGCTCTCGGTCGAGAGTCTGGCGCGCTATGCCGAGACGGGCGAGGCCGATGCAGAGCTGGAGGCATACCTGAACTACCTGCCCGAGGAAACGCGCGATCGCCTGCCGGAACTACTTTCGACGCAACTGCCGGTCGGAGCTCTCGAAGCCTCGCAGTTTCTCTATTCGCCCCAGGGCGAGTTCGTGCTTCGGCAGTTGGGCCAGGTGCTCTCGACCGATGCGGCCGGTGGCAACCGAGACACCGCCTTTAAAGGGCTGCGCGGCGCGATCGTCCAGGCGGCGGCTTCCGAGTCGGGCCTGACGCCGATCGCGCTACTCGAAGCCTTCCCGACCCGGACGCTCTACATTCGCATCAGCGAGGCGATCGCCGCCGTCGAACAAGTCCGCGACACTCTCGAAGCGAGCCAAATCGAACTCGAGCGCTTCGAGGCACGCGCCGCCGCGATCGCCATGCCGAACGCAGATGGGCCGCCAAACTGGAAAGCCTTGCAGGTGCGCGGCGACTATTCCTGGCGCATCGAGCCACTGGCCCTGCGCGACCTCGATCGCGACTCGCCCTACGGCCATCAAATTAGCGGCGATCTGTACGTACCGACCTCGCCCCCCCCCGACCGCGACGCAGCCCCGACAGTGGTGATTTCCCACGGCCTCGGTTCCAACAGCCGCACGTTTTACTACCTCGCCGAACATCTCGCGTCCCGAGGGTTTGCGGTGCTGGTGCCAGAACACGCAGGCAGCAACGCCAAGCACCTCGCGGCCCTAATTCGCGGTGCGGAAAACGAAATCGCTAAGCCTAGTGAGTTCGACGATCGACCGCGCGATATCAGCCTGCTGCTCGATGAAATCGAACGCCGCGCCGCCAGCGAACCCGCTCGCTTCGGCGGCGTCGATCCCACTCAATCGATCGTCTTCGGCCACTCGTTCGGCGGCTACACGGCGCTGGCGCTCGTCGGGGCAGAAATCGATATCGAAGCGCTCGATCGCGAGTGTCAGCGGCTGGGTAGAGGGCAGCAGTCACTGAACCTTTCGCTGCTCCTACAGTGTCGCCTGTGGGTATTTTTGACAGAGGATGGCGGTCGCGTTCAGCCCTGGCGTGACGAACGAGTGCACGGCGCGGTGGCAGTGTCGCCGGTCGGTAGCGCCATCTTCGGTGAAACGGGCCTCGCGCAGGTCGAAGCACCGGTGGCGATCGTCGCAGGCAGCGCAGACACCGTCGCCCCGGCTTACGTCGAGCAAATCGGCATTTTCGATCGCCTGCCCGTGGAAGATCGCCAGCTTATTCTCTGGCAGGGCGGCACGCACTTCTCACCGATCGCCATCCCGCCTGGAGACACCACCTCCGTCGCGCTGCCCGCCTCGGTTATCGGCCCCGACCCGCAGCTCGCACACCGCGATATCGAGGCGATCGTCACCGCCTTCGCCCACACCCACCTACTCGACGACCCTGGCGCCCGCACGCTGCTCGCCCCCAGCGCCCTCAACGCCCTAGGTAGCGAGGCGCTACCGATACTGGCGATCGACGGCACGACGCCCGACGTCCCGACGGTCTCGAGCCCCGAAAGCGCCGCGAGCAGATAGCCCTGAATTTACGCGATCCCCCGGCCTCTTAAAGCCCAGCGACGAGATTCTCCCAGGCGATCGTGCCTTCGCGTTCGATGCCCTGGAGGGCGGCGATCGCACCGGCGCGATCGCGTTGGTCTTCTTCGGCTTCGAGGTGGATGTTGAGGGTTTGAATGAAGTCGAGGACTTGGGGGAGGGCGGTGTCGGGGAGGGTGGCGAGTTCTTGGAGGAGGCGATCGCGGGTGGTCATGGTGCTTAGGGCTGTTGGCGCTGGGTTTTGTAGTCGAAGGTTTCGTCGTAGTCGATCGTGCCGAAGAGTTCGACGATCTCTAGGCGCTGGCACCGATCGCGGCTGAGGTCGAGTTCGTCGATCGCGGCGGCGAGGGGTGAGTGCTGGAAGAATTGCGTGAGGGATTCGGTGGGGGCTGCATTGTCGGGTTCGGTGTCTTGCAGGCTCTCGGTCAAGATTTGAATGAGGTGGCGTTTTTGTTGGGGGATGAGCTGTAGGGCGCTTGCTTCGATTTCTTGGAGGGTCATGGTTTTACGGGTCGAGCGGCTGGAGTGCGGACGGGTTAGGGATTGTGGGTCAGTAGATGCTGACGCGATAGTTGATGTCGTAGATGAAGGGAATTTCTACGTCGTTGGCTTCGATACGGTAGATGACGCGGATCTTGCCGACGCGCATTCGCGAGAAGCCTTGCCAGGAGCCTTGTAGCGCTTTGATGTCCAGACCTTGCGGGATTTCCTGCGCCATCAGGCTTTGACGCAGTTGGCCGATGCGCTCCAGGACGCGATCGCGGGTTGGTTTATCGAGCTTTTTGAGAAATTTCTGGGCTTCCTTGCGGAGCTTAACCTGCATGGTCAAAGAGGTCGGTGATGTCGATGAAGTCGTCTTCGTCGCAGTCGGCAGGTGTGCCGAGGCTGGCTTCGATTTCGGCTTGTTCGGCGTCGCTAACGTGGGGCAGGTTGAGCTGATAGAACTTCAGCCATTCTTCGCGGAGGGCTTCGCGGACGCTTTCTTTGACGATCGTTTTGAGTTGGTCGGGGGTCATGGTTTTACGGGTCGATCGCGTTTGTTTTTAGTTTAAGCGGTGACTCGGCGGATGGGGTGGAAGACCGATCGCGGTGCGAGGTGGTGTTGGTGGTGGTTTGAGAGCGATCGAGGGGTCTGCCAGATTTTTGTTTGTGGGGGGAGCGCTGTGGCGGGATGGTGGGGATCTTGGTTGTAATTAACCTTTGACTGAATCTGCTCTAGCCATCTCCATTGATAATGAGATAGTTGGATATAGCCATATTATTCTGTGTACCTTGGATAGCCCAGCGCAAGAAATAGCAGAAGTTGATATTTTCATTCAGTACTACATCTATCATTTCTAAAGTTATTGGAATGAGAATTGCATTCCCTGGATGATCCTTGAGTGTCCGTACAAAGCCATTGAAGAACGAAATCTCCTTTTGTGAATCCTTCGTGAACTCCTTGGCTACAACCAAGATAAGAGAACCTCCCTTAATGCTTCTCCAACACATTTGCTCAACAATTGGGCGTCCTAATGCTTTAGAAGGCTTATAGTTTTTACATTCGCCAACAATTCCCTTGGGCTTATCTTTTAATCCGAGAATCTCATAAAACTCATCAGATATAGCTGTCAGTATCAAATCAACTTGACCTATTCCCGTGTCGCAAGTATTTCTAGAGTAAGGCTCAGCAAGGTCGAAGCGATGAAAAAGTTTTCTCATCAGATCTTCGAGCAAATCTCCTTTCTGCTTCGTATTGGCCTTAATCTTACTTACACTCTTGATCTGAGCCAGAATCTTCCGCTCTGGCTGATACTTGTCATCGTGATCGAAGCAGTTTCCACAGTGAAGACAATCCTTCCTATTTCCCAGTATTATATATTTCTGCTCTACGGATTTTAGATCCTGAACTAGTAAACTTCTGATCGTCACTTTTGCGAGGTCTCTGAGCTGTATCTATCAGGAAGTGGCTTTATCTGTATAACGATAGAAATTTGGTCTGGGTGATAGTCAATTGAACATTCATCACAATAGAAGTCGCCTGGAGCATCATGCAAGAAGTGAGACTCAGGACAGTAGTATCTCTTAAATATTTGCAAGTAGCCATTAGCCTCCATAGCTTTGAGGACGGGCATTAGCTGTCCTTCTCTAAGATTACAGAATTTTGCGAGCTTAGAAATCCCTACCCTTCCACCTCGGTAGTTATTCTGTATGTAGCTGCGTATCTGATTCTCGACTACTGACCTTTTCTCTTTCATCTTTGTACATAAGATTGATTTTGCTCATAATGTATGTGACGACTTCTTCTGGCATATATTGCTTGAATGTAAAACCTCCAGTTTGATTGACCCAGAAGCGATATCTTTTATCCTGATACTTAAACTCAAGTGTCCCTGAAGATGGATCCTCAAGTGCCTCTGCAAGTACTGACTGCGCCGCAGGATGGGTCTCTTCCGAAATATCTTGAAAATCTTCTAGATCAAGTGAGACTGCAGAAACCTTGTCTCCACTAAACGAGGATGTCAATTTTCTGTAGTTGGCTACGAGAAGTTCCTTCAGTCTCGTAATGCTCAACCTCATCTTATATTTTAGTATTGACTCACTCTGACTGCTGCGACTGATGACTTGAAGATTTACGGCAGAACGCCAAGAGGGAATTCGATCTTTGTATGCAGCTTGGATCAGATCTTTTACAATCTTGTAAGGCCCTCTTAGTTCAACCAAATTAACTTCACTTCTGATAACCACTTCGATTTCATTTGTTTTCTTGTAAGCTAGCTGGTCAAATCCGCTGGTCACGTAGTAGTCTTTTTGCGACTGCGAAATCACGAACAATATTTTGTCTGGATATGGAAAGTGTGAAACTTGCTCACCTTCGCCAGGACATAATGAAGCTTTTTCTGGACTTAGTTCGATAATTTTATGTAGAGAGAAAGTATGAGAGTTGCCTATGTACTTGTTTCTCGTCCAAGAACCTAGCCATTCTTGTAATTTCTTTGTGTCTTCAACTTTAAATATGTAGTCAGCGTCACGAGCAGAACATACGCTATCACGTAGAAACAAGTTGAATTCTCTGAGGAAATCTTGATTCGTTTTTTTAATAAAGTAATTTCCTACTATTTTTTCGACCATCTCATCAAGAGTGTCGCTCTTTTTGATGCCTAAGAAATCCCCCCAGTACTGATAAAGCTCTGACTTCTTTAGCCTTTTTAGTCTTTGTTTTAAAAGATGTTCTTTAAACTCATGCATTTTTATTCGGTGAGATAGCTGAATCCTTCTATGTAGTTAGCTTACATAAATTCGCAACAAAACAGGAAGGATAAGTAATACTCACCCTTCCTATTTTAGGCTTCCAGGGAATTTACGTGCTACTTCGCGCCAACCGGCATACCAAGAATATCCTCAATCTTCGGCATATCCTCGATCGCCACCGTACAACCTTTGCTTTGGCTAGCGATCGCCCACACCCGGCGCAGGCGCACCCCGCAACATCCCTTCCGTACTCAAATCTTCATCGATCGCCTCCCAGTGCAACCCATAACCACCACCACAAACCTCCCAAGCCTCCCGCTGCTCCCGCGTCGCCTTCAATAAACGCGGATACCAAACCAAAGGAACCGAGATCGCGCGACCGTCCATCAAACTCACTGCGATCGAGTCATCATCAAACGCCACATCCTTGACCCGCTCGTCCACCTGAATCACAGACCTCCAACCCTTAAAACTGTTGGCATAAAAACGGGGCAAACAACAGTCTGCCCCATTTTGCTACGCGATCGCGCTACTTCGCGCCAACCGGCATACCGAGAATATCCTCAATCTTCGGCATATCCTCGATCGCCACCGTGCGACCCTCATCCT